>CAYRJC010000011.1:0-20319 GCA_964424635.1 uncultured Candidatus Saccharibacteria bacterium
TGTGCAGCTTCTAGCTCTTTTTTTGTAGCATAACTATGTGCTGGTCGCGGTCTTTCTGTAATAGGAATCATTAATGATATCTGGTCATAATTATACAAATTGAAACCTGATTTGTGATTTATAAATCTTTCAGAATATTCATGCTCTTGTAAGAAGTCTATATATTCAGGATCTGGTACGCTATCGATATTGAATCCTATTAATACTTCTCCTTCTATGTCGTTAGGTAGGATTTCTGGATTGGGATGTCTTTTAAATTCTGATTTTGGAAAAACAAAGGCCGGAGAGCTAATGCCCCAAACTTTTTTGTGAAGCTCGTATATTTTTTCATATTCAACGCCATTATAAAAGCGAGAGTCGCGCTGAAATTGTTCAAACATTTCTTGGCGTGCTGCTTCGAATTTAGTAGGAGAGATGATGGCTTCTTGTTCTTGAAGAGATATAATTTTTGACTCTTCTAGTAATTGGTCTCTAAGTTCTGCTATTTCTTTATTCTCAGAAGATTCTTCAGAATTTTGAAAAAAGAACTCTTTGGTTGATCTTGGGTTTGTTTCTGATGACATATAAAAAATTATATCAATAAATGTGTTGAAACAAGGGTATATGTTGACAATTATGTATTTTTATGATATAATATCGGCAAAGTTTTTAAAGAGGATTTTATATAACTATTTTTGTTTATGGAGGTAGAAATGGTCAAAAAAGCAGATGATATTAATAAGATTTTAGCCCGTGGTAAGGTTCAAGGATCAGAAGAGTTTTCTGAAAGAATAGGAGCTTGGGATTGCACTTCTTGCGGTTTAAAAGAAGTGAGAGGTTTTGTAAAAACTTGCCCGGGTTGTAGTCATAATAAAAGTTCGGTTGAGGAAGCCGGGGAATACTTACCGGATAACGCTTTATATTACACTAAAGAAGATATGGAGCAATTAATCGGTGCTTCAGTAAACCCTGATTGGATTTGTAGTTATTGCAACACTTGCATTAGTGATGACTTAAATAACTGTTCCCAGTGCAGTGCTGCTAAGAGCGATACACGGACCCAGGTAATTAGATACGATCCTGATGACGCGCCTTCAAGCGCAGAAGAAGCTAAATTAAGAAATAAACTTGAACAGATAAAGGAAGATTTATTTTCTGATGCGGAACCGGAAGCTGATGATCACGGTTTGTTTAGTAATATTCGTCGAAATATCATTCCAGTCGGATTGGGTTTGGGTGGAATTCTGTTGGTCTTCGGTTTGTATTGGCTGTTTTTCTCTACCTATACTGTTGACGCTCGTGTTGATGGTTTTAAATGGCATCGGGAAATTCAAATCGAACGTCTTAATCTTGTGATAGAAGAAGATTGGTCTGTGCCAACAGGAGGAAGACAAATATCTTCTAGTCGGCAGATTCGTTCGTATAACAAGGTCTTCAGTCATAACGTGACCAAGACTCGTCAAGAACGATACCAGAGCGGCAGCACTTCGGAGAGGTATAAGTGTGGAACCACAAAAACCGGCAAGGGAACGTATAGCGATAATTATTGCACCAGGTCGATACCTGTTTACAGCGAAAGGACTGTGTCGTATCAGGAGGCTGTATATAAAGATGTTCCTGTATATGATACTAAATATCGTTACGAAGTAGAGCGTTGGCAACACGAAACAACGCTTACCAAAGACGGGATTGATAAGAATCCGGTCTGGCCAAATATGATCAGGTTAAATAATCGGGAGAGGGAGAGTGGTAGGTCTGAATCTCTCACTGTTATTTTAAAGGGTTCTGATGGTAAAGATTATACCGTTACTCTTAGTGAACAAAAATGGAATGAGGTTGATTATGGTAAGACTTGTTCGATAACATTGAACAATGTCGGAATGATCATAAACACAACCTTGTAATTTTTAAAGTTAAAGCAAACGCCCCTGGTTTGCTTTTTTATTTTAAAGCTAGGGATGCTATGATATTTTTGCTAATCTTATATTAATTTACATATAAATATTAAATAAAAAATATGAAGAAAATTTTACTACTTATATCTTTAGTAGTTTTAACTGCTGCGGGTTGTGAATCGTTCGCTGACCCAAGCATGAATAACATACCAGAAAATTCAGCAAGTACTAATACTGTTGATTCTGGTCCAGATATCAGCAACTGGAAAATCTATAAAAATGATAAACTAGGTTTTCAAATTTCTTACCCAGATAATTATAAGGTCGTAGAAAATCCTACTGACCAAACCCATAAAGACAGTATTATTTACCTAGCTAATCAGGAAGCTTTTGATTCAAAATCCGATAAAGTATATGGGCAAATATATGTTAAAAAAGTAAGAAACTCTTTGAAGAATCAGAATAACTCACAGTTTAGTTGGCAATTATTATCTTTGGGAAAGGTTAATTCTATTATTGACGATCAAACTGGATATTTAATGTATAGTTATTTTACTGCGGATGCTTATTCTTCCAGTCGAGCTTATATTTTAAGTAGTACTTCACCTAGAAATCCTGGTGATGATGGTAGTGAGGTGGGTGATGTTCTTGTAGCAACAGTATCATCTAGTACTGACGATGTTATACCAGATGTCACCACTCCTGACTGGATAGCTAGGACTATGAAATTTACAAAATAAATTTTATAAAAAAACACCTTTAAAGGTGTTTTTTTATTTAGGTTATATAGATAATTATATTCCATCTTCTTATATTGTAATAACCTATTTAGTATTTTTCCAAGTTATTTGAAATTCAATTTCTTCTACTTCTTTTGTTCTTTCGTGCTCTATGTTTACAATTGCATCCTTCGGTACTTTTATTTTTTCATTTGCAATTTGAATAGTGAATTGTTTTTGTTTTTCTAATCCTTCAGCTAAGCGTTTGATCTTACTGATAAATGATCTTATTGGATAAGTTTTTGTTATATCTCTAGATTTTTTCATAAGCATTATTTAAAAATCAAACAAGTCTCCTAAAAAAGATTCTTTCTTATGTTTTTTATTGTGATAAGATTGGTCATTGTTATAGTGTTGACTTTGCTTTTCGTGTTTTTGCGAATCATTGTAGTGTTGCTGCGGGGTAATTGATCTGGTAATTGTAGAATTATTTTCGCTTCCGGAAATTAACTTGTCTAATTCTCCTTTGTCTAACCATACGCCACGACAACTCGGGCAATAGTCAATTTCGATTCCTTGCCTTTCGGTCATGGCAAGAGTGGTTTGGTCATTTGGGCATTGCATAATGGTCCTTTCTCAATATTAATTATTTTTTGGTATAAAAAAATACCGGTTGAGCCGGTTTTAATTGATATTGGTTCATAGGTTGAAGCGCTCAAATAAATGAGACCTATCGCTTTTTCCTCACCAGATACCCAAGGCCTTTGTATTATAACTAGCATGATCAATAAAATCAAAATTTCTATTACGAAATGCTTGGGTTATTGTCTTTATATATTTAATCTCTATTTTAAACACAATATTAAATTTTATTCAGTTATCCACTTGCGCGCGATTATGTGCTTTGGTATCTTTTTAGTAATGCAAAAGTTTCAATATATTCTTAGTTGTAATCCAGATGCGGGACAATTCTTGTCTCCGCAATTAATATTTATTTTTTAAACTTCCTATTTAGGAAGTTTTTTTATAATTAAAATCGCTAGTAGTCTGGCGATTAAGAAAGGAAAATATGATTAATAATTATCGAGGAGTAGAAAATTCCCTGCTTTATAGTCAGGTGGTAACAAAGCTCCGTCAGTTCTTTTTACAAAGTGGTTATACGGAAGTTCACACTCAAGACCGATTAAGTATTTTGGCGGCCTGCGAAGACCCTTCTACAATTGCAACTTATAATTATGGTGGACAACTATGGCCATTGCCTCAAACTGGTCAGATGTGGCTCGAATATGAATTGTTAACTAAACCAGAATTGCCTGGTGTTTTTTGTGTCTCTACAAGTTATCGTAACGAACTAAACCCTATTCCAGGTAGGCATAAAATTCTTTTTCCAATGTTTGAATTTGAATCTCGGGGAACCATAGATGACCTGCGAAAGTTAGAAGAGGATTTGCTGGTGCATTTAGGTTTTGGTTTGTCACAAAGTTTTTTTCATAAAACTTATGATGCAATGGCTAATTTTTATGGGTCAACAGATTTAACAAGCGCACATGAAAATAATATGAAGATTGATTTTGGTAATGTAGTATTTTTGGAGCGCTTCCCTCAGCATACTTCACCATTTTGGAATATGAAAAAAGACGGGAGTTATGCTAATAAGATAGATGTAATTATTAATGGACAGGAAACCATTGGCAGTGCAGAGCGCAGTGTTAACCCGCAAGAAATGCGCGAACTTTTTCATACTATTAGTGATGGCGGTTATGCAGGAAAACTTTATGATCTGTTTGGCAAGCCAAGAGTAGAGAAGGAGTTGGAAGAATTTTTGTCACTTGAGTTTTTCCCTAGATTTGGAGGCGGTATAGGAATGACGAGAATAATGAGTGCACTAGCAGAGTTGCAGCGGCAGTCGGTTGCTGTATAAATTATTATTAATAACTGGAAAATTTATCTAACCACCGTTATAATGGAAGTCATTACTATGTATACATAATGATTAATAAAATAGCTGTAATAATAAATATAGGTTCTGGTTACTATAAAAGACAGGAAAAAGTGAATTTGATTTCCCAGGCTTTTAAAAACCTAGATATAGAAGCAGAGTTATTTCTGGTCCATAAGGCTTCTTCTGTCACGGATGCTGTAAAAAAAGCCCTGTCTAAAAATCATAATACTATAATTGCGGCCGGAGGCGATGGGACATTAAATGCTGTTGCTTCGGTTTTATTAGGTTTAGATGTTACTTTAGGTATACTTCCCATGGGAACGTTTAATCATTTGGCGCGTGATTTGGGAATACCTTCTAATATAAGCGATGCAGCTAAGGTAATAGCAAATGGTAAAGCTGGTACAATTGATGTAGGGATGGTAAATGGAAAACCATTTTTTAACAATTCCAGTATAGGCTTGTATTCTAAGCTTGTGCACTATCGGGATGAAGAACAAAAAATCGGCTGGAGTAAAAGGCTGGCAGTAATAAAAGCAATGCTCACTTCGATAGGGAAGTATTCTTTTTTAAATGTTGAAATGGAGATTAATGATTCGCAAAAATTAATAAAGACTCCGCTGGTTTTTATAGGAAATAACAAATATAATCTTGAAGGAATGAATATCGGATCACGAGAAAATATTACCTCCGGGTTGTTGTCGGTTTACATTATTAAACATGCAGGTAAAATTAATCTTGTTTCTTTAATTCTTTGGGCTATTTTGGGAAAATTGCGTGACCATGATAAATTTGACGAATACTCCACAAGGTCTGTAGTGCTAAAAACAAGAAAACGTTTTTTAAGAGTTGCTCTGGACGGAGAAATTATTAGTATGGCATCTCCTCTTCATTACGAAATCAAACCGAAAGCACTTAAAATAATTATCCCTTAATCAACTATGAGAACAATTATTCATTTATCTGATTTTCATTTTGGAAGAGCAGATACAGAGATTGCAGCAGCTTTGCAAAGAGATACAGATGTTCATAAACCGGATGTAATTGTTATTTCGGGTGATTTAACGCAGCGCGCTAAGGTTTCGGAGTATATATCTAGCGCAGAATTAATAAACAGTCTATCAAATGTCAAAGTAGTCGTACCTGGAAATCATGATATTCCATTATATAATTTATGGTCTCGATTCTTGTATCCTTTAAAAAGATATAAAAAATATATTCAAGACCAAATAGAACCAGTATTTATCGATGATGAAATCACTATTATTGGCCTTAATACCGCAAGATCTTTTGCTTTTAAAGGTGGTCGTATTTCAAAGAAACAAATTGATTATGTCACTAATGTGGTTAATGATTCTCCTAAAAATAACTTTAAATTATTAGTTACTCATCATCCATTGGAGGACATGTGGAATGATCCGACTAGTAAATTTATTGATATTGGCATTGATGTTTTTTTGTTCGGCCACAGGCATAAATCCAATTTTAAACAGCTTAGTGTGCAATTCGGAGAGATTTATAAGTCATCATTGATTTTGCAAGCAGGTACTGCAACATCAACTAGGTATAGAAATGAAAATAATTCTTATACACTTATAAAAGTAGGCATTGATATTACAACAGTCGACTTGCATAGATGGAATCCAGAAACAAAAGAATTTTCAGTAGTCAGCTCTCAAGAGTTTAAGAAGCTAAAAAGCTTGGAGGATTAAAAGGTTGTCTTCTCATCTAATCATTAATATCTAGCTTGGGCGGTGATATTTAATTTATATTAATTATAATTTTATTTAAAAAGAAGCTCAAATTTTATGCGATTTTTTTTAAATCCATAAACAATGTCAAAAAATGTTTTATCAAAGATTTTTTATTATCTGGTCTATTATAGTGTCTACTGATTGAGTCGCATCAATCAGAACAGCTCCGCGTTCTTTGGAATATTGAATAGTTTTCTGATTTTCTTTCAGTTGAAAAGCTAATTCTTCCGGTTTTTTACCATAATCGTTATTTGTTCTATGTAGTAATCTTTTTTTGAGATTTTCATCATCAAGATGTAACGTAAAAATTTTAGTAAAATGATTTAGGAAATCCGTTTTATTCATAGCTCCTCCACAGACAAAGATATCTTTTCCGTTACCTTTTTTACCATATTGTTGAATTTTTCTTTATCCCAATGCCAATTCTCGGAAGAATGGTCATCTGTGGGTAGTCCTGTTATGGGGTCAATAAAACCAGCTAGTGCTTCATCTGCTTCGATTGCATCGTATCCTCTTTTACATAGTTCTTCGCATATTGTAGTTTTACCAGCTCCAGAAACTCCATCGATAAGATATATATTCATATTTTGATGATAGCAAAAATTTTTTTACTTGGCATTATAAAACCAAACTAAAAACCCTATTCTGGGGAATGAGGTTATTAGTGGTAGAGATCGTCTGAACGCTTGGAAAACTTATCTGGCTTTAGTAAAGGAAATATATGATTACCTAATTTCAGGTGGTTACCTATGAGGGTTGAAAACTTTTAAGTTTGCTCAATGTCTTTAATTTGTTGAGATGTTGAATCCTTGTACAAGCCCGTACCAAATCTAAAAGTATTTACAGGTATTGGATTTTCAGGGTTGGTATGATAAGCAAACAGAAAGTCATCTCCAGGATTATAATCGTTTAGTAAATGATGAAAAGCATTATTGCCACTATATAAAACCGCGCTGATAATTTTAGATTCATCTAACTCTAAAAATCTTGCAGGTATATCTACATTTGAGGTTTTTGGAAGAGTTGAGATCGGTTTATAAAATGGTCCTTGCAGTTTTTCTTTCCCTTCTACTCTCACATACATGTCAGGGTCTTGCCCAAATACTGCCCATTTAAATAATATTTTAGGAAGAGTAAATTGTCCAACAGCTTCACCATTTATAGCTATTACTAAACTATCATTTTTAGAAACACCGCTTTTCGAATTTTTTAGGTATTCTTTATATTTTTTGAATTTTTCATTAATTGCGCTCGTAATACGCAGGGCTCTTGGTGGGTGATCATGTTCAATGTTGATAGTGACTGCAACTCCAGAAATCATTGGATGATTTTGGACAGAACCATCCCCCGGCAATTTACAAGCAATAGCTTCAACCCATATCTTTTTACCTTCTGAAGTAAGAATACAGAAATCAGGGCCATAATCCCATGTTTTTTCAAGCAGCTTTAATCCTTTTTCTATAAAAACAGCAGATACTTGAAATTCCCATGCACGAGCGCTGTGTTCCTGTTCCATTTTAAATCTATTAACAAAATCATTATCTAAAAATTTGAATATTTTAGGCCAATTCCGCTCGTACCAATTACGTAACCCTTTTTCATATAAAGCCGTTTGAAGATAAGAACGAGACAAGTTTGGATATTTCAAAAAAGCCGCGTTTAAGTCCGCTTGAGTTTTAACGCTTCCTGATACTAATTCTCGCGGGAAAAGTTGTTTCATAAATTGGGTACCAACAAAGAATGAAAACTTATTTGCTTTAATTATAGGCTTTATTTGTAAATGATGCTATAACACCAAAATTTTGGAAAACCATTCCTTCATCAATAAAACCAAACTAAAAACCCCATTCTAGGGAATGGGGTTTTTAGTGGTAGACCTCGTCTGAATAACTGGAAAACTAATTTGGCCTTAGTAAAGGAAATCTATCACGCTATTTTAGATACCAATTAAAACAGATCAAATTTGTCTTTAATTTCCACAGGCACAAAGAAATTTTTAAATAGTTTTTTTCTAAGGACTTTTGCCTTCTCCGGATTGTATTCTAACTTTAATCTAGACTTGCTTGAAATTTTGAGTATCTTTTCCAATTCTGGTTTAGCTTTTCCAATATCTAAAATAGATTTATAAATATAAGTAATTCTAGGGGCAAGCTTTTTGTTTAATTTAGTTGTGATAATGTAATCTCCATGAATAGTGAAATAGTCTGTTTCCAATAGGGAGCTATTCTTCCAAAGGTCAATCTGTAAATAGTTGTTCTGGTAATTCTTTTTTAAATCACGATCTAAAGCAGAATCATTTCCAATTACAAGAAAGCCATATTGCTTATTGTTTTCGAATTCTTTCAGATAGTTTATTTCACTCTCGTATCTCTCATTAAGGTGTAGCCAAATTCCATAAGGATTATAAATAAATACAGGAAAGCCTTGGTACTTTTGTTCCAGGGCTTTATTTATATGTTTCCAGTAAGCATCTAGATGGGCTAAAGAAAGGTATGAGTAGGAAACGGATTCACCAGCAGAAAGAGGGGGTAATATGAAAGATCCACTCAACTGGTTAGAAAGCTTGTTAATCCATTCCTGACTAATAACTACTTCTTTACCGCTTTTAACAACGATCGTATCTGAAATTAGGTACTTTAAAGCCTTATATACAGCTTGATAGGAGACCTTAACTCCCCCATTGTTTATAGCCTCAAAAAGCTTCAATGGGGTGCTTTTTCCTTTTGAAAGTAGACGGATTATTGAGTCTTCGATAGATTCTCGGCTAGCAAATATCATATATAAAATTCAACTTAAAGTAGAATTATACTTAAATTATTACACAAAAATGGGAAAAAGTCAAGCATTATGATATTCTGCCCTCGTTATTAATAACCAATTAATCAGTTCGAACTAAGGACTAAATAAATATGAGCCTCGATACATTAGAGATTGAAACTCAGTACGACCAAAAAGCGCGAGCCTATTCTAAAGTCTTTGGTACATACAATACCTCCAGCATTGATAATTTTTATTCTCATCTATTAGGTGATTATAAGAATCTCAAAATCCTAGATATGGGGTGCGGTGATGGCACTGATTTACAAGAACTAAAAACTAGGTCAGCTAGTGTATGTGGTGTTGATAGCTCGCTTGAAATGGTGGAGTTAGCAAAACAAAATGTGCCCTTAGCTGATATTAGACATGAAAGTTTTGCAAGTACTTCATTTAATGACCAGCAATTTGATTGGATTATATCTAAGTGGGCATTGCAAACTTGCTCTGATATTGAGGAAGTGCACAAAGAAGTAGTGCGTGTGCTGAAGCCAAATGGTATTTTCTTGTTTCTAGTAACTCACCCGTTGAGGCAGTTTATGGAACAGAGAGAATATCGAGACTACTTCTCAAATAGATTGGTCACCTCTAGATTATTTGAGAATAAAGTGGTTGTTGAAGAACCTAATCACTCTATGGCCGAGTACCTTAGTGACTTCTTCTGTAAGAATTTCCATATTCTTGCATTAGAAGAAGGCATAGATGAGGGAGCGGAGGTGATAGAGGGTGAGGTTTATCCATCATTCCTACTGGTGAAAGCTAGAAAAATAAGTAATTAATCTTAGTTATATGTTCGTTAGTTTGAAAGAAGTTAGTTTTTCTTATGGAATAAGAAAGGCTATCAATAATATTTCCTTCGAAGTAGAGAAAGGATCAGTAGTTGCTATTGTTGGTTCTTCTGGTTCAGGTAAATCTACTATCTTGCGACTTGTAGCTGGGTTATTGCAACAAGACCAAACTACCAGTAGTAAGATTACAGTTGATAATCAGACACCTTTGCAGTATCAAAGACAAGGAAAGCTAGCATTAATGTTCCAGCAACCTAACTTATTTCCTAACTTAACTGTGCAAGAGAATATATCTTTACCTTTAGAGATATCAGCACAGCAGGATTCTGAATTAGTTAGGCAAATGATTAGAACTGTGGGGTTGTCAGAATGCAGTAGCTTGCTTCCTCGTCAACTCTCCGGCGGTATGGCTACTAGGGTAGCCTTAGCAAGAGCCTTTATTACAAGACCAGAGTTGTTACTGCTTGATGAGCCGTTCTCCTCACTGGACATTGCCTGGAAAGACGCATTATATCAAGAGCTAAAAGAATTAATATCCCAGCATAAAACAACTGTCATGTTGGTTACTCACGATATTGAAGAAGCAGTATTGTTGGCTGACAAGGTCATCTGCTTAGGTATTAATGGAGAGATCATTAAGGAATTCGAAAATACCAGGACTGTAGAGCTACAAACAGCTATTAAAGACTTGGTTATCCAAGACCACAGATTAAGGAAAGAGTATGAAAAAGTATCTAATATATCTTCTAATTAGCATTGCTGTAATTATGCTCTGGAATTATTTCGGAAGCACAAGTAATACTGTCAGACTATATATTTCATCTCCGATATTAGTTGTGAAGTATATTATCGAAAACTATCAAGAGCTAATTAAGGCAGTAGGAATAACATTGTTAGAAGCCAGCGCTGGTTTAATACTAGCCACAGCATTAAGCTTTACCGTGATGATCGTTTGTTTTGTAAAGCCAAAGCTGTTGCACTACATTCTACCTGTTATGGTAGTATCGCAAGTTATTCCTGTTATAGTACTCGCCCCATTCTTCATTATCGTATTGGGAATCGGGATTGCTTCTAAGATAGCAATGGCAATAGTAATTAGCTTCTTTCCTGTGTTCATTAGCTTCGTTCAAGGATACAAAGCCATTTCGCCAAATATCCATGAATTGATGTCTGTCTATCAAGCACCACTAAAATTTCGCATCTTCCATGTGTACATTCCTTTGGCTATGCCAAGCATTATTGCCGGTCTCAAGGTGAGTGCAACCTTAGCGGTTATTGGAGCGATTGTGGCGGAATTTACTGGTGCTAAATACGGGATTGGTAAAAACCTATTCATTAGTGCCATAAGACTTGATCCAGATTTAATGATGAGTTCACTACTGCTCGCGTCATTAATGGGACTAGCCTTATATGGCTTAGTAGTAAGTATCGAACGTAAGTACGGTACTTGGTATCTTAATCAATAATAATTAACTAACTATTATGAAAAAATTTATTGTTATCGCACTAGTTGCGATTATAGCAATAGCTGTTGTAGTTATTGCAAAAAGTAATGATAACCAAACTGGTGCAAAATATAAGGCATCGGTGCGGTTTAGCTGGATTCCTTCTGCTTCATTTGCAGGAGATGCTGTTGGTATTAAGAAGTATGCAAGTAAACATGACTTAGAATTAACTGGCGAATTTGGTGGGCCTGGTATTAATCCTATACAGTTGGTCGCTAGCGGACAAAATACATTTGGGTGGGCAGGTGCAGATGAAATTATTGCTGCCAATGAAAAAGGTGCGGACTTGGTAATTATTGGCTTGATTCATCCAAATCCTCCAGCAGGATATGCGTCTGTAGCAGATAAAAATATCAAGACTCCTAAAGACTTGGAAGGTAAAACAGTTGGTATATTGCCGTTTGGGAATAGTACTATGATCTATGAAAGCATGCTCAAAAAGAACAATGTAAATCGCTCAAAGATCACTGAGGTTACAATATCAAGCGATATGAAGCCTTTCTTAAGTGGAGCCTATGATGTTCATCCGATATTCGTCTATGATGAATCAGTTGAACTTGATAGAGAACAAGTAAAATTTAATATTATCAAACCAGAAGACTTTGGTGTGAAGGATATTAAAGGATATGTTTACTTCACCAAGCGAGAAACATTAGAGCAAAATCCTGAAATGGTTAAAGCTTTCGTTGAAACAATGGCTGATGGCTGGAATGATGCTATTAAAAATCAAGAATCAGCAGTCGCTATGCTTAAAGAACTTGCTCCTGAAATAGATATTGAAAGAGAAAAGCAGGTTTTGCAACGAGCAGTTCCATACTTCACAGCTTATAAAAATCAGCCATTAAATTCCGATAAAGAAAGTTGGAGTGGTATGGTTAGAGAGTTAAAAGAAGCTGGTGTAATAAAAAGCGATCCTGATTTGAATCAGTTGTTGCAGTTGCAATACATCAACGAATACTACTCAAATTAGAAAATATGAAAAACAGCCTTCAATACAAAAGGCTGTTTTTCTGTTAAGTAAGGCAAAATAGTTTTCCATTCTTGTTTGCTCCATCAACTGAGATTGGAAAACCATTGTAATTTGACAACACTTTGTAAGCTAAGTAAGCTTACATTATGAATAAAAAAACATTAGGACAAATAATTAGGCAATTTAGGGAAGAACAAAATCTAGGATTAAGAGAGTTTGCTAAAAAAATAGATAAGTCAGCAGCCTTTGTTTCGGATATAGAACTTGGAAGACGTTTTCCTTCCGATAGCGTGCTTGCTGATATCGCTAGGGCATTAAAAGTAAGTAAGCAAGAATTAGAGCATCATGATGAACGCCCTCCTTTAGAAGAAATTAAAAGAATAGCTGAATCTAATCCGACTTATGGTTTTGCTCTCAGGACTATGGTCGATGAGCTTGATCCCGAAGAATTAATTAATTTTGTTCAGAAGAAAACTGGGAAAAAAGATAGCCATGAAAACCATTAAGGATAAAACAGGACAGTTTCAAAAAAGAACATATTACGAGACAAGAGAAGTGGAGGATTTGTGTACCCAGGAGTTACAAGCACTGGACCTTTATCCTGATGAGCCACAGCCGATACAAATTGATAGGTTTATAGAAAAGAAATTTAACATTAGCCATTCTTACGAAGATTTGCCCAATGGAATTCTGGGCTATACAGAATTTAGTGGATCTGGAATAAAGAGGATAGTCGTGGCAAGAGCGTTGGATGAAGCGGGTACTACTTCTGCTGATAGACGTATCAGTACAACTTTGGCCCATGAAGCGGGGCATGGTTTATTGCATATGGCTTTATTTGGACAGGATCATACGTTAGCGGATTTGTTTGAAGAATCACCCACACAGAAACCTCAGATTTTATGTAGAGAAGTCACAGGACTAGAAGAAAAAGGTATAAAAAAGTATGACGGGCGATGGTGGGAATATCAGGCTAATATGGCGATAGGTGCTTTGTTGCTCCCAAGAAGGCTAGTACAGAAAGCCCTAGAGCCATTGTCTGTAAGCGCAGGTTTGTGGGGAATAAAGGAATTAGATCATTCCAGACGATCTGAAGCCATTATCATGCTTTCGGAAATATTTGAAGTAAACCCTAAAGTAGCAACTATAAGGCTCCAAGAAATATACCTCACAGTTCCCGGCCAAAAAAGCATTTGACATTTTTTTACCCTCTATGTAAGCTATTGATAGCTTACAATGTACTTAATTATTAATACTTCTTTGACTCGATCTAGTCCAGCCGTAGAAGAACACATTGTATAGGAGCATAATATGCAGAAGAAACAGAAATTTCCATGGAAAAAGAACTTTTTCCGGGTACCCGAATGGGTCAAAATTAAAATAAAAGATCAAAAAAGGCCTGATATCATAGTGGCTGCGGTCAAAAAGATCACAGCAGCAGACGTGATAGCTGGATTATATAAGCATTTGGGTATACACATGGAAGGGGAAAATTTAATCTTCCCTTCTACTCAAATACCGAACGTGACTTCTGGGCGATATTCCAGGACGAATATTCAGGGAAAAGAAGTAATTCGTAGGGACTTGCCTAAAATAACTAAATCCTACACTTGGGATTCGCCTAACTTTGGAGATTGGTCCAAGGGTTCCCATCAAGTGACTATTGATCGGGAAGTCTATCAGCGAGAGTTTATTTCTCCTAAAGAACTTGAAATAAAAATCGAATTGTTAGACACGCAACAAAAGGATGGAGCTGTAATCTTTGTATTAAAGTTTACAGTGGAAGAAGTATTGTCTATTTCTGATGAAGATTTTGAAGGCAGTCTTCTATACAATTTAAACCTCTTGCAAGAAAATATCGGACGATCCGAAGTATTTCCGAGCGATGCTACGCGCGAAGATTTTATGAGAACTGTGCTTGTTGAATGGGAGATATTACCACCTGGTAAAAAAGAAGATATTATTGAAAAGATTATTTCTGGATTTAAATCCGTGACGCCAGAAGAGCGAGAGAAAATAGGGCTACGCTATGACTTGCTTAGTAAACTAAAGCCTCAGTGTTACGTTAGAGGTACGAGTGGATTTCATCGATATTTTGGAGCCATGTTTGCTGATGATCTAGTTGTTTTCGAAAATATAGAGTATGGTAATGCCATTTATGCTATGTTTGAAGACTGGAAAAAACTCAGTAAGCGAAGTCGCACACAGCTACTAAGCGGAGGAGATACAGGGTTCGAGAGAATTGTGCATCGTGACGGTTGGGAGTCAAAAGTCCAAGAGCTAGTTAGAAACAAAATGATTCAAAAAGAGAAGGTTGCTTGAACATTAAGGCCGAGTAATGAACTTGGCCTTTTATTATTGCATTTTGCTTTGAGCAAGTTTTTTTCTCTTCTGCTTGATGACAAGTCCTGATATAACTACCCAAACAAACTGGGTTGCAAAACCATATAAATTAGCACTGACAAGGGATACGATTGAAACTATTAGCATTAGAGCAAAAATGACTAATGCCCCAATATATAGAACCCAATCAAACCCGTTAAAAATTATTTCGTTGTTGTCTTTCATAGCATTTCTTTCTGCAGGTATCAAAAAGGGCCACCCGCTTGCCCCACTAACCTTTCGGTTAGCGACCAGAAGAATGGCTAAGACAAGACAGGTGACCGTCTTTGCATTCTTCTGGATTTATTCGCCATGCCACTTGCGTGGTTTAGGCTACTCATTAAGTTGTATATGTATTATATCATCTTGTAAGCGAGGCATAAACAGCTCCTAAAATCGGCAAAACGACGTCAAAATGGCTGTATTATGCTTACTTCCGGAGTATCCCATTGCGAATCGAGTCGCGTGCAACAGGCGTCAGATTAGGAGCTGAGATTTGAAAATTGGTGTAAAATGACAGCAATAAATGCCAAAATATAGACTAAACACTGTTTCAAGCACACAGGGTCAGATTTCTTTTAAAGCCTCTGATTTGCTTACTAAAGAAGAATTTATAAAGCACTGCGAGAGCAGGGGTGTATTTGATGTTAGTAATAATTTTGATGAATTGTTAAACAAAGATGTTATTCTGCCACTTAAAGGAAAATATCCAAAGTATCTTGCCTATGAGATTTGGAGATATTGGGATGAGATCCCGAAAAGAAACAAATCCGTAACTTATGAACTTAATAAAGAGAAAATGTTGCGGTTAAGATTAAAGTGGCACAGAAGAATTATGACACTTGTTTATGCTATCCAAGATTACAATACAAAACTACTGAAAGCATTAAAGCCTACTATAGATGATATTCTGAATGATAATTTGTCTGAATCAGAAAAGAATAAAAATATCAGGTCAGTCATAAGGGAATATTCAAAGGATGCGGTAATGAGTATTCAGCAGTTGGCTATCAAGGCCTCAGAAACGCATCCTGTGATAAAATTTTTTGACCGCGGAGATAGCTCTGACGATTATACTGCGTTTATAAAAGTGCATTATATCGATCCTTTACTGGACGATATATGGAGGCTCAAAGGAAATTTTGATCTTTACACTATCGACAGGTTTAGTCTAAAAGAAAACCTTTTTAATACTGATGAGGTTAGGAAAGCTGAGTACGAATCATATAGCCCGTTAGTTAGACTGGCACAAGATCAGTGGAATATAGTTACCTTGTTAAAATGGTTTCTCGATGACATTGGTGGTAAGGAAGTTAAATTGGAACTGAGCGATTTGTGTAAATTTTGTTCAAAGCCAATTTTACAAAATAATATAGGTAGGCCCAGAAGTTTCCATAGTAAAGAACAAGACCCTGAGTGTTATCGATTGAGAAGAAATCACGATAAGTCTAAAAGCCGAAAGAGACTAAAAACAGCTTAAGTGCTGTTTTTTAGTTTTCCTCATGTCTCAAAAACTGTCACTAAAAGTGAAGGCATATTTTGTTTGCAATACTTCCAGCATGATTGAACAACAGGTCGACAATCAAAATAATGAGTTCTTGCCGGAAGCGATGGACTACATAGAAGTAGTCCTGGATATTTTTGGTAAGAATGAAAGAAAGGAAGACATTGGAAAACCAAAAAACTGAATATGACGAGGAGTTTATGGATCAGTTCACCAAAGAGGCTTTTCAAGTCGAGGATCATGTTACGAGGGGAAAAAGAGAGATTGTCCAGTTAAAGAAACCAGATAATCTGGTAGAAAAAACCGACTGGGACAAGATTATTAAAAGTAACTTTCCCGATTTATGGAATGTTGCTGACATTACTTTAGCAGGTGCAGGACAGTTGTTGATTAAAGATATTGTGAACCCCTTTGGTTTAGTGCTTGTAGACAAGCCTAGTTCAGGAAAGACAATAGTCCTTAACTTCTTTGATAACTTGGATGACGAGCTTGTTTATCCAGTAGATAATTTTTCACCAGCATCCTTTGTAACTCACGCTGCAAATAAACCTAGTGTAACCCTTGAAAGTATCGATATGTTACCAAAGATTAAGGATAAAATCCTGCTGGTAAGAGATTTGGCTCCTATCTTTAGCCTTAGAGATGACGATTTGCAAAAGCAAATGGGAACCCTAACTAGGGTATTTGATGGGGAAGGATTGCAAAGCAACACTGGCGTACATGGCAAAAGAGGCTACAAGGGCACATATATGTTTGCGTTCTTGGCTGCATCGACTCCGATAAGACCAAGGATATGGAAAACAATGTCAACACTTGGAAGTAGGCTGTTCTTTGTGAATGTTGGCAGTAAAGAAAAAAGCATTGATACCTTAGCCGATCAACTTATTACCAGGTCATTCAAAGCCAAAGAAAAAGAATGTCGCAAAGTAACCGCAGACTTAATCAGAACATTGTGGGAGAAATATCCAAAAGGTATTAAGTGGGATCATTCGAAAACCAATAGAAAGTACATTCTGGATATTTCAAGGATAGCAGTCATGTTAGCAAAGTTTCGGGGAAGTGTATCAGTATGGCAAATCTCAGATAGCCAAGATGGTGGAGAAAGGAAAGATAGATTCAACCACACCATTCCGGAAGATGAAAGACCAGATCGCATTAACCAAATCTTATACAACTTTGCCAGAGGTCATGCAGTGATATGCGGTAGAGATATCCTGAAAAGAATAGATATCAAAGCCGTGCTACGGTTGGCACTGGAATCTGCTCCTTATCATAGAACACAGCTATTCAAGGCGCTCGTAGCCAAGGGAGGCCAGATAGATACAGAAGGAGCTATGGAGTTGTTCGGATGCTCAGCACCTACAGCTCATAAAGAGATGGAATATTTATCGACATTGGGACTGGTCGAAAAGCTATCGTACGGAGGCAGAGACGAAAACGATAAGTTCATAACTAAACACAGGATAGTTCTTAAGCCAGAACTTCGTTGGTTAGTTGATGAATGTTTAAAGGACTGGCCGGACTTATTCCAGGTTTAAAGCAAAACTACCCTTGTGTGTTAGGAGGGTGACACACAGGGGTAGATACGCTTTAAGCTAGCTTGCTTAAAAACCGAAAAACTCCAAATTAAGAATATTGCATTGATTAAACTTGATTTATTAGAGGTTTTAAAAAGGGAATAAGCAGGTTTTACAGCGGTTTATATCAGTTTTAGACTAGGTCTTTAAAAATCAATTAATCAAAATCTTAACTAGCTATTGAAAATCATCGAAATATCGAGAGGTTAAATAGCATATCTTATCACATCTTATACATTACCTAGATTATAAAAACAGCATGTATTTGCTGGTAATTAATTTAAATCCTTAGAAATATGAATAACCTATCTTATAATCCAACTTATCACAACTTGGACACCAAAACTATGACACAAAACGATCAACAAAATATGTACTTCTCATACCAAAGAGTTAGCTCTGAAAGGCAAACTGAGGGAATGTCGTTGGAAGAGCAAACAAGGCAAATTAGAAGTTTCGCTGAGAAAAAGGAGTTAATAATTAAACAAGAGTACGTTGAAGTGGATAGTGCATCCGAGCTTAATAGACCAGTATTTGCAGAAATGGTTACTGAACTAAAGAAACAAAGACTCACAGGGATAATTTTCCACTCAGTAGATAGATCAGCACGAAACCCTTTTGATCAGGCTACTATATACAAATTAATTCAAGAAGGATATACGTTTCATTTTGTAGCTGAAAATCTTTCAACAGATAATCCAACTGCCAGAAGCATGATATTGATCATGTGGGGAATGGCTAGTTCCTTTACAGAGAATTTAAAATTCCATGTTAACAAAGGCATTATGGGAATGCTCAACGACGGAAGATCTCCTAATGCTGGTCCAATTGGATATCTTGATAAGGGCAAAGGGGTTAAGGAGCCTGATCCAATTCAATCAAGGTTAGTTCGGAGAGCTTTCGAAATGTACGCCACGGAAGAATACGACATTATAACTTTGGCAAATAAGCTTAATGATTTGGGATTGAGAAATAAGCAGGGCAATCCAGTACCTTACAAGGTTCTCTATAAGATGTTTAGGAATCAGTTTTACATAGGGACAATTACTTACAGAGACATTCCGTATGAAGGCAAGCATGAAAAAATTATTCCTAAGTCCTTGTTCGATAAAGTTCAGTTGGCTCTAAACAAAAAGAGCTACAAACACAAGACGAGGTTCGCTTACATATTTCAACATCTAGTTAATTGTCCTAAATGTGGTAGAAGGCTCAGGTGCATTTCTGCTAAGAAGTGGTATAAATATTACAATTGCAGACATAAGGACTGCTCTTACAAAGAAAACATTAGCGAATCTCAATTAGAAGCAGCCTTCCTTGATGCACTGAGAAAGATTGAATTCACCGATAAAGAAGTGGAGATGTTTTTGAAGGCCGTAGTTCAGTTTAGACAAGATTTAAGAGCTACTAGTAAGTTGCAGGTAAGGCAGTTAGAAATGGAAGCTGCAAAGATTGATCAACAAATTGATGACCTAATGACAAAGTATCTCGAGCAAAAATTAACCGACGATGATTACAAGGCAATGAAAGGTAAGCTCATCAACAAAAGACAAGAACTTAGCGAGAGAAATACAAGCTTAAGTAAAGCCGATGAAGACATCTGTCAAAAAATAGAAGAAATTGGAAAACTCATGAAAAAACCAGTGAATGCTTACTTTCTCGCCGATAATGAAAATAAGAGACGATTAGTTCGGTCGCTAATGGAAAACTTTATCTGGGAAGAAGAAAAGCCAATAGTTAATTGGCGAAACATAATAAAACACCTATCCGAAAAGGATAAGTGTCTTATTGGTAGTGCACCTCAGTCTAGAACCATCCCAAGTGGGGTTTCTAAAGGAGTTCCGAGGCACTCCTTCCTTAGTAGTACAACGCATCAGGGTCTAGGGATGAAATTCAAAATAAGACAAATGAGACAGTATAAAAGGATTCGATGACTGTCTTATTTAGACTTCCGGCCCTTGGCTGGCTGAGGGGTTTTCTTCTCGATATGTTTAACTTTCATCATAAGTCCAGCGGTCTTATTAAGCTGAAAACTTAGCTGTGGGTAAGACTGCTGTACTTCCTTTTCTTTGAGTGTTTGTAAATAGTCCAATATTTTATACCCCTTCAACACTTCTATTGGATCGGCATGCATAACCCATGGCTCGGAATGGTAATAGTCCTGGCCATCTTTCTGTTCTTTTACGGTTGGCCATTCGGTTAGCTTCTTGGGCGGTAACACATCTTCTTGGTCTGCAATAAGGAACAGCTGGTAGTGAGTACCGCCAGCAGGACCCGGAATGATACGGGGTTTTAATAACCCCTCTTTAACCCACCTCCTGACACCAAACCTATTAACAAAAAAGTGGTGTTCTAAGTCGTGTGGTGAGTACCAGCTATCCTTGTCACTTGCTACCGTTGCAGGGATTATCTCTTTATTTATTGCATCTTGGCATGTCATGCACTTAATGCCGTGCTCATCGTACCAAGTTTGCTCGTTTGAAGCAGAGCTAC
>CAYRJC010000012.1:0-20280 GCA_964424635.1 uncultured Candidatus Saccharibacteria bacterium
TTCTTCTCGGCTACGCAGGATGTCCTGCCCTTCGTGGGCTCCATCCGGCAGGCCCCGAAGGTCGACAGCGACTATAACAAGGACCTTCAGCGCGAAGAGTATGTGACGACTTGTCGTTACGGCTACAAGCTCTTCCGCCCGGAGAACCTCGTGGTCATCCTGTCTGCCACCGATCAGGTCGCCTAAGGACCGGAATAGGAGAATACTATGGGTACTTGGAAGAATAGTGATAACCTGTTTATCAAACTTGGTCTGTCGGAGGCTGCGTCCCTCGATACTACCAAGGGCGCGGCGGGTGAGTATCGTACGGCAGGGGAGCTTCGGACTACCGAAGTCGTCCTCGACCTGACCGATCTCAACACCTCGACTGACATTATCATCAATGACGTGACGATCTTCCCGAAGAACGCGCGTATTGAAGAGGTCGAAGTCGAGGTTGTGACGGCGGCTACGTCGGGTGGTGCGGCTACGCTGGATGTTGGTTTCATCCAGAATGCTGACCGTACGACTGACATTGACCAGAACGGTCTTGTCGCGGCTGCGGCGCTGGCTACGATTAACACTGCTGGTAAGCGTCTGAACCTCATTAACGGTTCGACTGCTGCTGGTGCGTTGATCGGCACTACGACTACGCTTGCGGGTCTCTTCACGGCGAAGGCCGGTACGGCAGTCTTTACGGCCGGTGTCCTGCGTCTCCGTGTTAAGTGGTTCGCAGTCTAAAACTGAGGGGGGTCCTTCGGGGCCCCCTTCTTCCTTGGAGGTTCAATGACTGTTGCACATAAAAATCTCACCGGTACGGACCTTCATATTATCAAAGGGGCCGATACGGCGACTGTCGGCAAGGTCCCGATTGCAAACGGCTCAGGCGATGCTCCTTTCGGGCTTCTGACACATACGAGTTTACAGACTACAGGCAATCCTTTCGGTGCTCAGCTCTTTCATTGTGAGGAACGGCAGACTTCAGGCACGAATTCCGGCAGCACTGCGTCGAACGGCGCATGGAATACTTCTCCGCTTAATACAGCCGCTACGGCCGAAATCACGAGCGGCAGTCTCGTCGGTAATAGAATGTCTCTCCCTGCTGGTACGTACTACATTGAAGCGTTTTGTCCCGCGTACGTCACTGGCAGTGCTTCTGCTCAAGCCCGTATTGCAAACAATGCCACCGGTACGACCCTACTGGCCGGAACAAATCTCCACGCTAATAGCGGCACCGTGACGATCCTTTGTCGTGTGGCAGGTCGATTGACACTTGCTTCGACTACCGAAATCATCCTTCAAGTCTTTTCGAATAACTTTGTCTCTGCACCACTCGCTACGAGTGCCACGACTGAAGTCTACGGCTCTATTATGGTTTGGAAGGTTGCTTGATGGCTAAGCTGACCCTTAACGATCTCACTACACTGACGAATGAAACGTCAGCAGTCAATACTCTCAACGGCAATAATACTGCTACTGAGAATGCTTTGGAGAACACGTTGTCTCGTGACGGCACTTCGCCGAATGAAATGAACGCGTCTCTCGACATGAACAGCAACCAAATTCTCAATTTGCCGAACCCGGCGACTGCGAATAGTCCGCTGCGTCTCCAAGACTTGTCTGACTTCCTCGGCACAGGCACGATTTCAACTCTACCCGCGGGTGGTTCGACAGGCGATCTGCTGGTCAAGGCGAGTGCCACTAACTACGATGCCGCGTGGGCTACGCTGATTAGCAAACTCACTGCTGGTACTAATATCTCGTTGACTGGGACTTCAGCAGTTACGATTGCGGTGATTAATGCGCCAGTCTTCTCTACGTCGGTAACTTCTCCGATTATTGCAGGCGGTTCTGCGGCTGGCTCAACACTGACTGTCGAGAGTACGTCCCACGCGACGCCTTCTGCCGACGTCCTGAATTTGTACGGTGCTACTGTCACTGTCGGCAATAAGATCAACGCTGCGACAACCATCAATTTAAACGGTGCTTCGGGTGGTGGCGTCACGGTTAACATCGGTGCGGCAGGGAATGGTGTTACTGCACTGAACGTCTACACGGCAGGTGGAAGCCGCCAGACTTGGGTTTCGGGTGGTGGAAATACTACTGTAACTTTTCCGGCAGCTACTGACACGCTTGTAGGTAAAGCTACTACCGATACGCTGACTAACAAGACGTTGACTTCACCTTCGATTTCCAATCCGACGATTACAGGCCATCCAGTCATAGAAGGTGTTACCAGCACTGGTGCCACAGGAACGGGGAAATTTGTTTTTGATACGTCCCCTACTTTAATTACTCCTGTGCTTGGCACTCCTACCAGCGGTGTTCTGACTAATTGTACAGGTTTGCCGCTCTCGACCGGGGTTACTGGAAATCTTTCGGTTAACAACCTGAACAGTGGAACCAGCGCATCATCTTCGACGTTCTGGCGCGGAGATGGAACGTGGGCAGCACCAGCATCAACGGGCGCGGCGACTGCGAGCTTCTCAGCTCACAAGAACGGCGTTGACCAAACCGGCATTTCTTCCGGCGTTGATACCAAAGTAACTTTTGGTACAGAGGTTTTCGATGTTGGCAGCTACTTCGATAGCGCCACTAACTCTCGATGGACCCCGCCCGCTGGCAAGGTGATGATTACGGCGCAGTTGTGGATCACCGGCACATTCACGGGGTCAACTGGTGCGACCAATCTCAACATCTACAAAAACGGTTCTATTTTCAGAGCCGGGTTCTTCTATACCGGCGGCACCAATGCCTCAGTTGCAACTTGCACGATCATCGATAACCCGAACGGTACTGATTACTACGAGGTGTATGTCAACCAAACGACATCCTCCGGCACGGTAACGGTTAAGGGTGCCGCGACATGGACTTTCTTCATGGGGACAATACTCTAGTGGCAATTCAACGCTTCTCCGATATTGGCATTACAGCAGGCGGCGATCCATTGACCAATGCCACGGCCCTGCGGGCTTGGGCCGGTGAAGGCAAGGCCATCATGATCGACGCCTCCACAGCGCCGTACGACTTCGCAACCGGCGGCGTTCCGATCAATCTGGCTTTCCCGAAGCTGACGATCATCGCGGAAGCGCCGAACCAAGCTACGCTGCGGCATGTCTCGGGCGGCGGCGTGTTTCTCAACTTCGATGGACACGCGACCTATCCGAACCGTGACGCGGTGAAGCGGCTATATTTCGGCGAGCCGGGTAATCCCATCATGGTTCGCGGGGCGGTCGGAGCCGGAACAACCGATCTCGTCAACATCGGCAAGCTATTCGATTGCCATTTTGAAATGCGCCTGAAGGACGCAGATGTTCTCTGCCGGGTGAACGGCTACGGCCAGCCGTCCGGCCCCATCGGCATGGTGGAATGCACGCTCAATATTACATCTGGCCCCGGTCAGGACGATGAACCGTCTGTTGTGGGCTCGCGCATCATCCTCGCGGCGACCTATTGCTACAGCGTCGGGATGCGGTTGCATATCGAAGGCAACGGATGGGTTGGCAATACGCCTGTGCCGAACTCGCAATACGCCACGATCATCGACCAGTCGAACCGCAACCATATTAGGGCCGGTTCCTCACACGAAAGCAATCGAACCGGCGGCTTCTGGATCACCGCTGCCTGCGAAGACAACCAGATCGACGCGACTGATAACGAAGCTAACGGCGCTGGCTTCTACGATTGGGTGATCCGGGCCAAACGGACCAAGCTGACGAATATCGCGGGTAAGGTCGAACTGAACGGGTATAAGAACCTCTTCGACTGCTGCACGTTTGTCAACATGGTCGATAACAATCTCGGCCAGAACTATACAAATTATTTCACAGCATGTACGTGGCTCGCAGGCGGGCCCAGCTCTTACGGGAAGGTGTGGTAATGGAAAAGATCAAGTTGATTTGGGAAAAGCTTAAACGAGAGTGGAAGACCTTCGCACTTCAGGTCGGTTTGTTCCTTGCAGCGTCGTGGGAGTTAGCTTCACAAATGGGCGCTGACCTTCCGAGCATGTTCAGCTTCCTTCCTGACGAATACAAAGCTTGGGCTCTTTTCGGTTTTGCTGCCGTTACATTGGCAGTTCGTAAATACACCCCAACTACGATTGTCGTTCAAGGCACTGAAGTGCCGTATCAAGCTCCCGAAGAGCCTAATCCTTCAGAGACACCCGCCGTAAAAGAAGACAAGTAATGTTCGGTTTTGATCTCGCAAGTATTGCACGAGGACTAGGTGAGGGGCTCGTGGGGCCCCTCTTTTCTTGGCTGAACAAGAAGGAAGACGTCAACCTTGAGAAGTTCAAGGTCAACGGGCAAGTCGATGTCGCTGCGCTGACAGCCCATACTGAGGCTTTGAAGGTTCGCAGGGATGCCCTCCTAGAGGCAATGCGCTACCGAGGGATTAGGTTCTTCCAGTATGCATTTATGGCCCCGCTTGCCGTATGGTTCAATGCCTCGCTGGCCTACGCCGTTCTCCATCCTTATTGGGATGCTATCAAACGCCCTCTCGATCTCGGCAACATCGGCGAGAATGTCTTGATGGCTGTCGTCGGATTGCTCTTCCTCGCGACTAAAATCGACGAGTACCGCAGGAATACGAAATGAAATATACGCTCCTCGACCTCTGCCAGAATATCCTGTCCTCGATGGATGGTGACGAAATCAATAGTATCAGCGATACTGTTGAAAGTCGTCAGGTCGTCGAGGTGATTAAGGCTACGTACTTCAATCTCGTTGCTCTTGCTGAACTCCCGCGTGACAACGATCTCTTCCAGTTAGTAGCTTCAGGCACAAGCGCGAAGCCTGTGACCATGACGTTACCGACGAACGCGCAGGCAGTCTTCTGGATCAAATACGATCATCAGACGTTAACCGATACCGCAGTGAACTTTCAAGAAGTCCACCCGCTGCCGTTTCCAGATTTCGTGGTCATGGCGACGAACCTCGATCCGACGGATACCGCAGTAACTTCGTATTCATACGTCAATGGCTCATCTTCATGGACTCTGTACTGCCGGAATGATGTCCCGCCTCGGTATTACACGACGGCAAATGATGGTACTATCCTCTTCGATGCCTACGACAGCGCTGTCGATAGCACACTCCAAGCCAGCAAGACGATGGTCTACGGACAGCTTGCGATGCCTTGGACGGAGAGCGACACCTTTACTCTACCTCTCGATGACAAACAATTTCAGCGCCTGCTGAATGAAGCGAAGGCGTTGGCGTACGCGGAGATCAAACAGACCGCTCATGCCAAGGCTGAGAAGACTGCTCGTGATATTAAGATTGACCAACAGGCAAGTAAGACGAAGACCCCCCTTGTAAGTGACTACGACAAAGTCCAGCTGCAAGGACGGGTTAATTACGGCCAGCTAAAACCAACAGGAAGATATAAATAATGTATACCTTGCAAGACCAACTAGGTGACAAAGACTTGAGTAAGACCCGTGTCTTCGACTTGGAGAATGGAAATAAACTCATCGCCAAGCAGACGGACCCGTATGGCTTCTGGCGGTTGTCTCTCGAAAAGGGCACCCTGCCTCAGTGGCTCGATCAGTCGTTTAACGAATGGGGTCAGGTGCTGAAGGCAGTCGACCGATATGGTCGTGAACGCCAACTCGCTATCTCTGAAGTACGGAATAAGAAGGGAAGCTGATGCCTCGTAACGCGGCTGCAACTATCGAGAACAACTTTCTCAAGGGCCTCATCACTGAGGCGACCGGGTTGAACTACCCGGAGAACTCCTGCGTGGAAACGTGGGATTGTGAGTTCGATTTTTACGGCCGCGTTTCTCGTCGTCTTGGTTTTGACCTCGAACTGAACGCGAGCAATCTCACTGTATCTGTCGCGAGCAAGGTCAAGAATAAATACCTCTGGAAGAATGCCACTGGCGACGGGACAATTTCCTTCGTGGTCGTCCAAATCGGTAGTACGTTGTACTTCTATGACGCCTCGAATGTAAACAGTCTCTCTGGCGGGTTGTCCGCTAATACCATTAACCTCGCGACGTACTCTGCGTCAGGTGCTCCCGCACCCGCTCAATATAACTGCCAGTTCGCTGACGGGCAAGGCAAATTGTTTGTCTTCCATCCGTATCTCGAACACATCTACATCACTTATAACTCCGGTGCGGGTACGTTTACAGCAACGCAGTATAATCTCATGATCCGGGACTTCGAGGGTGTCTCAGACGGTCTCGCTATTGATAACCGTCCTACGGCGAGTGTCGGTACTTTGACGGCAACACACAAATACAACCTCTTTAATCAAGGTTGGTGTAAGGCTGATCTGACGACCCCTGAACTGACTGCATGGGATACCGCTCGTGCGGACATGCCGTCGAACTGTGACGTCTGGTGGAATTTCAAGAATTCTTCTGATGCCTTCGACGCTACGACAATCGCCAACTCCGGTCGAGGCAATACACCTGCGCCTAAGGGCCATTTCGTTCTGAACTATTATAATCAGGATCGAGCAACTACTTCTGGTATCGCGACGGTTACTTCGACGACGTCGGGAACGGCTCGCGCTACTACCGGTGCATTCTACGCAGGCCGGGTGTTCTACGCGGGTGTAAGCGCGACCGGCTATGAGAGTAAAATTCTCTTCACGCAGATCATCGAGCGTCCTACTCAAGTCGGGTCTTGCTATCAAGTAAACGATCCGACGTCTGAGGACTTGTTCGATCTGCTTCCTGCTGATGGTGGAGTAATCTCACTCCCGGAGGCAGGAACGATCTACAAACTTTTTCCAGTCGCAGCAGGGCTTCTTGTCTTCGCATACCGAGGTGTCTGGCTGATTACTGGCTCGCAGGGTATCGGGTTCACGGCTACTGACTTCACTGTCAACCCGCTGAGCAATATCCGGACTGTCTCAGCGACGTCCTTCGTGAATGTCAATGGTGTGCCGATGTGGTGGAATACCGACGGCATCTTTACCGTCCAAGGCAACCCGTTGCAGGTCCAGAGTATCTCGATTTCGACGATCCAGACCTTCTTCAACGACATCCCGAATAGCGCGAAGCTTACTGCAAAGGGGTACTTCAACCCACTGGAACAAACTGTATCGTGGTTGTTTACGACGACCAGTCCCGGTACAGTCGATGAGCAGAATGCGTACAACGCCATCCTGAATTTTAACGTCTTGACGGCGGCTTTCTATCCTTGGACTATTGGTTCAGGAGCCACTGTTCACGATATCATCGTCGTCGATGGTGTAGGTGGCACGATTAACGAAACACTCGTCGTGGATGACACCGCTGTTCAAGTCGTGGATGACGCCGGGAATAACGTCGTTGCGTATCTCTTGACGAACACGAGCATCACCCCGAAGACTAAATACCTCGTCTCGTATAATAACGGTTCAGATCGAGTGACGTGGGCGGAAGCCGGTGATCTCGATTACGTCGATTGGACTACTGTACTTGGTACTGGTGTTAATTATACGAGCTACTTCATTACCGGGTATAAACTCCGGGGTGCGGCCCTGACGAAATTCCAACCTCTGTACACCCGTGTCTACCACGAAGGCGTTGGAAAGTTCTACATGCGTGGGGTGTGGGATTACGCCGAAAGCACTAGCACTGGGCGTTATACCGTGAACCAACTTTGCTCTTTTACGGATGCGAACTACTCCAACGCCTACCGCCGATTGAAGATCAGGGGGCAGGGCGTCTCACTACAATACTTCATCCAAAGCTATCCCGGTGCACCGTTTACGGTTTCTGGTTGGGCTGCATTGGATATGGGAAATCAACTTCCATGAAGTTACCAAAGGTAACGCGATGAACTTAAAACTCGCTACACACGACGACCTTCCTGAGATCATCCGACTGGCAGAGGCTTTCATCGCTGAGAGCCCGTACGCGGACGAGGGTGTTCCTGAGGACATCGAGCAGACTATTAAGAACATCCTCCGTGATCCGACGAAGGGCGTCATCATCTTCTATATGCGTGATGGCCAACCCGCTGGTTTCATCGGCGGTATCCTCTCGAAAATGCTGATGTCTCCTGCACTGGTTGCTACGGAAGTCTTCTGGTACGTCGAGCCACAATATCGCGGCAGCCGTCGGAGCTTGTCGCTGAAGGAAGCCTTCGAATATTGGGGTAAGAAGATGGGCGCGAAGTTCATTGCGATGTCCGCTATCCCGAATGAAACTGTCGAGCGGTATTACGAACGCACGGGGTATCGACTTCAGGAGAAATCTTACTTGAAAGCTGTCGGAGGTTAATATGGCTGCGATTTCTACACTGATCGCTGTCGCAGGTCTTGCAGTCGCGGGTGCCGGTGCCGTCATGAGTTACAGCTCGGCAAAACAGCAGGCATCTGCCAACCAGCAGGCAATCGCGGCGCAACAGGAAACCGAGCGTCAGCGACAATTGCAAATGAACCTAGACGCCGCTCGGCGCAAGAGAGAAGTCCTTCGGCAGAGTGCCGCTGCACGCTCTCAAGCTCTCGCAGTGACGACTGCTCAGGGTGCTGCTGGTGCTGGTGGGTCTTCGCTCGCTGGTGCGTACGGTAGTATTGCTGGGCGGACTGGTGTGAATTGGCTTGGTGTCGATCAGAACCAGCAAATCGGTAACGCTATCTTTGCTTCCCATCAGGCTCAGCTCGGTGCGTATTCCCGCGCTGCGGCGGCTGGATCAGGTATGGCTCTCGGTGCAGGACTGTCGTCTCTCGGCGGCGCACTGGTTAATAATGCGGGGACGTTCGGTAAGGTCGGCACTTGGACTGCTGGTCAAATCGGTGCGGCATTGGCCCCGGCAGGAGGTTACACTGGCTGGACGAGTAAGTAATGGTTGATCCTATTCCCGTTGGAAGTGTTTCATTGGACGAGCCAGATCAGACTGAGGGGACGGTTTCTCTTGAGCCTACGGTCGGGCCGCCTGTGCCTTCACCTGCTGTAACTACTCAGCGGGCGATCAAGGCTGACTACGCGTGGGGGAAGAGTTCTCCCGGTGCGCCGACGATTTACTCTGGCATTTCTGCTGGAAATGAATGGGCTCTCCGTCAGGGCCGAGCTGTCGATGAGAACATCGACTTCATCCAACAGCGCAATAAGATGATCGCAGAGATCGCTGCTAAACACGGCGGCGCTATCGATCCGCAAAGTCTCGCTGTCCTATACGACATGCAGAAGGCTGACTTTCAGTCGGACCCGAAGGACGTCTTCGAGAGGAAGTTCGCTGAGAAGTTCCATACCGATGCGTTGAAAGTCAACGAGCAGAACGGGCAATCTCCCGTCCGAAAGATGATCGCTGAGAACCCAGAGAAGGCTCTCGACTACACTGATATGGCCCAGACGGCTACTGCTATCCGCGAGTACGCCAAGACGAAGCTCGAAGATACGAACGCTGAGTGGGAGAAAACCGGTCTTATTTCGAAGGGGTTACAGTACGGTGGGCAGTTCGCTCCATTCCTCTCAGCATGGAACCTCCACGGCCTCCTCGCTGAAAAGGACCGCTGGCAGAACATCCTGCCGGGTGAGAACCTCGGTCAGGGGGTCGATAACCTCCTGCGCCAGCCGTACCCGGTCGCTATAAAGATGATCGATGATGCCGTCGCCAAGGCAGGGAAGATGTCCACGCTGGACGCTCAGACCCTCCTGAACGCTATCATCCGGTATACGTCCTTCGACAGTACCATGAATAACGTCGTCGGATTGACCGACGCTAGTGGCCTTGCGAGCCTCGCTGGTAAGGGCGCGTATAAGGCAGTGGCTAACAGCGGCAAGCTCGCTGACCGCATCTCCTTGGCCCGCGCTGCGAAACAGAGGGCAGCTTCAGCGGCTACCGTCGAGGATACCGCCGAGGCGGCAGTCCAAGAGATGAAAAAGGAGATTGGGGTCACGGCTAGTGGTACTCGGGTGTTCTATATCCCAGAGACGGCAGCTAAGAACCTTGAGACGGTACAATTAAACGAAAAAGGTGTTGTCAAGGGGTTTACGGATGCACAAGGCCCGGTAACCCGGAACCTCGATAGTTTCGTCTACGTAACACCTAAAGATGCCGAAGCTTTGAAAGGAGCGGATCGGTTAGTGGAAATGTCTGATGGCAGGCTGGCGAAGAGTGTCAAGCAACCTGATGGGCAGTTCTCCTTGCCATTTCCCAGCAGCACGGTACCTGTTAAGAAACTGCCGGAAGAAGGGATGGTGCCAGTTTTTGTAGGTAATACGAAGCGGTTTAACGATCAAGCCATTCATTCTGACATAAAGATCGGAACACCTATTAAGTCGGTTGAAAGAGATGCTCCTGAGCCGATCTTTTATACCGACGTAAAAAATAACGTCACGGTCGCTCCGGGTAAACCCGGCGAAGGGATGGTGCCGGTCTCCGTTGATACGAACGGTTCTATCCGTTTTGGTTCGACCCAACGCGGTGAAATCTACCACATCCCTCAGGAAGTCGCGAAGGGAATGGTCCCTCAGCAAAAGTTCGGCCGTCCGCCTGAGTACCGTGCTGACTTCAATAAAGATGGCAAACCGGTCTTCTACGTCGGCCCGAAGAAGAACAAAGTGTTCTCTCATGACGTGCCAGAAGGCCCGGGTACGGTTGCTGTCTCTGTGAGCAAGAGTGGTCAGGTTGAGTTCCTCGCTACTGGTGCGGAGAGAGATTTCCAGAAGGTCGTAGCCGACGCAAGTAAAGCTGTAGCCAACCCTGAGCTTAAGCTCGACGAAGTGATGTCTCAGATCGGGGACCACGACAAGGCAGGTGTCCTGAAGGCAGTGACGAAAGCCACAGAGCCGACGCCTGAGAAAATTATCAAAGACATGCCTTCAGCTATGAACCCGGCGAACTTCTTCGGGAAGGGTTCAGCTATGTCTGCTGCTTGGGCCAATCGTATGATCGAGCGTATGGGCAAGGACACGGGTAAACTCTTCGATGTTCTCGGCCAGTTGTACGTTACCCGGCTCACTCCTGAGGCGTTGCAAATTGGTATCCAAGAAAGTAAGGACACCCTCAAACGTATTTACGGTGGCCGTGTCAATGACGGCATCGTAGACTTCCTTCATATCCCGCCGGAGCTTAATCCAAATAAAGCGAACCTCGACACCGTCATCATGCGACTGGGTGATCTGAACGCTCGCGCCTTCGAGAGCCGTAAGGCCGCGGAATTGTACCGGAATGAGATTTACAAACTGACTGACGCGGAAGCGACTATTGGTCAACAGGGAAGTTCCTTCTATATCCAGTTACAGCGGTTTGTCGACGAAGAGAGTGATGCGGTCCGTCAAGCGATGGTCACGCCCACCAACAGCACGCCAGTCTCGATGTTCAACATGCTGCTTAATCGCGTACGCACTTCCGAGGATTTGCTGAGCGACCTCCAACGAAACAATCGGCATGTCGCTACTCATGCGCCGCAGGTTATCAATAAGCTCCTCCGGGAGCAGATTGACAGCACGAGCCGGGTCCTCACTAAGCAGCAGAGGAAGAACGTCGAGGAACTCCTCCGACTGAACCGTGATGAGATAAATCCCGCGCTCGGCCCCGATAAACGAGGCGTCTGGTACAGTACGGACGCTGACTTCGAGAAGGCGTACTACGACAAGTTCGGGAAGATGCCGGTCGATAAGGAAGTCGAACATTACTTCAACTATACTCGTGTTTCTGATTACGACTACGCAATACGCAACCTTGCTCTCTACCGGGACAAGGGCCGGATCGGGATTGAACAATTTTCTTTCCGCTTTCCTGATGCTACGGGTAAACTCTCGGAAGTTCCCTTCGTCGAAGGCAAAGAACTAGAGAAGTTCCCTTGGGGTGGGCAGAACGCTGGCATTCTCATTGCTGACAGCGGGGGTGAGACGCGCCTTCTGTATAAGCACGGGACCGACAAACAGCTCGATACGACTGTCCGGAAGACAGTGGATGAACTCATCAAGGAGCGTGGGTTCAAGATCATACAGGTCTTTGACCCGACGAAACGACCGCTTAGTGGTATCGAATTCTCTTCGGGTAAGATCGAGGAGCAAATTCATTTTATCGTCACTGATACTGTCAGCAGGAAGCCCCTCGCTTTCCAGCAGCTCGAATATCGTCCGGGTGGTCATAGTATCTACCTCGATGATTGGTATGTGAAACAGCCCCAGATCATGCCGGGGCAGCGTGGTCGTAAGACTTATTACGGCGATAATGCCGTGATGAACTTTGCGACTGAGGCAGAGGCGAAGAAGTACGCCGAGCGTATGGATATCGCTAGAGTGATGCTGAAGAACAACGACCCCCGGCTTGAGGCATTCCTTGCGTCGAACCTGCCGTATCATGTCGATACGTTCAGAGGTATGTTCAACAAGGGTCATCTCAATCTCGATGCGCCTATCGTCCACGCACGCTCAGGAACCAGCACCTTCGATACCGTCACCACCCTGAAGTCCCATAACTACCGGGATATGGTAGATGCGACGAAGAGCGAGTATAACCTCGCAGGCAGCATTGATACGAGCTTCACGGCTGATCGAAATCTTGTACTGGATACGGTCATTGAGAAAAACGGGTTCATGGCGATAGCTCCCTCCCGCCAACTCGATCCGTATTCGGCTATGAACCGCGCGCTTGGCCAAGGCGTTCGTAACCTCTGGATGAACGACTACAAAATCAGCGCTGTCCAGAATTGGCTGCAAGAGTTTGGTGACGTCATGAAGCCCGACTTCAAGCAGTTGTCGAACAATCCAATGTACTTCCTGTACAATCCTCAGTGGAATGAAGCTGTCGTCGACAAGGCTCGGTTGGCAGCCGCGAAAGCGGAGCAGCGCGCTATTGTCAATTTTGTAGGGGCTCGGTCTGAACTTGGTGGTCAGATCGAATTCATGCAAAACAAACTCCTTGACAGCATCTACGGGAAACTCGGTCAAGAGAAAGCCCAATGGTTTGGGGATCATATGCTCCCGGCGATCAAGGACCCTGCGTCCTACGCCAGAGCGGTTGCGTTCCACAGCAAGTTAGGTTTCTTCAACCCTGTGCAGATGGTCGTCCAGATGCAATCGCTGGCTAACGTCATGGCCCTTGCTGGCCCGGTCAACGGGTTCAAGGGAGCTGGCGCGGCTTACCTGATGCGTCGTCTGGCCCATACGGGTGAACAAGCGATCATCGACGACTTCGCCCAGAAGGCTACTGCCTTTGGTTGGGACAAGCAGCACTTCCTTGAGATGTACTCAGCCTTCCGGAAGTCCGGCCTATATGAAGTCGCAGGCGAAGCGGCTCTGCGTGACGACGTCTTCGATCCGAAGTTGTTCCGCAGTACATTTGGGGCATTCCTCGATAAGGGTACGATGTTCTTCAACGAGGGCGAGCGGGCGGTACGTATGTCCGCATTCGCAGCAGCGTATCAGGAATGGAAACTCGCAAACCCCGGCATCGCCTTGACGAACCGTGAGCTTGGAAAGGTTATGACGAGATCGGACACGCTGTCCGCGAGTATGACCCGTGCTAGTGCGGCTCAATGGCAAAATGGCCTCCTTTCAATTCCGACGCAGTTTCTCGCGTACAACGCTCGTATCGCTGAGCAGTTCTTTTCCGGCAGGCTTACCGGCCAGCAGAAACTCCGAGCCTTAGGCTTGTACTCTGCGATGTACGGCGTCCCGAGTACTATCGGTGCTGTCGCGGGCGTGTGGCCGTTCTACGAGGATATCCGAGAGGAAGCGATCAAACGTGGAGTGGACATCCATAGTAATTTCTACAAGGTCTTCTCGGAAGGTGTCCTCTCGGCCAGCTTCTCGATGATTACGGGGAAGGACTATAACTTCTCGCAGCGGTTTGCTCCGGGTGGTACGACGATGTTCCGTGACCTCATTCGTGGGGACAAGGGCTTCTTCGAGACCCTTGGTGGCCCGTCGGCCAGCATCATCGGCGATGTCCTAAAGACTACATATCCTCTCGGCAGGTCCCTGTGGGAACTCTCTAGAGGTCAGTCTGAGGACTTCCCGACGAGGAAGGAAGATTGGTTGTCTATCGCTAATAACGTCTCTACACTCGGGCTTGCTACGAGGGTGTATACTGCTATTGAATACGGGAAGTATATCTCGAAGAACAACGTCCAAGTCGGTGATATGGATAACATGGATGCGATAATGTCCATACTTGGCGTCTCGCCGCAGCACATCGCTGATACTTACATGCGTAGTAAGGCGAACAAAGAAGACATCCAAGCGAAGAAAGAGTGGGAGGATAGTGCTCTGAAAGAGTACTCCCTCGGCATGTCGGCGCTGAAGCGTGGAGACTACACCGGGTATAAGGATTATATGTCCCGGTTCAATACGTACATGACCAACGATCTCTTCACGATTGAAGATCGACAGAGGATTGAGGAACGGGCTTCTTCGTATACCCCTGACCTCGACGAGAAGGTCATGACGGATTACTACAAGAAGGCTCCCAAGAAGTACCAAGAAGATCGGTTTAAGACGATGCAGAATTTCTTCAAGAATAAGGTGAACTGATGGCGGATTTCTATAAAGACCCGAACCCGACTAACGATCCGAACTATCTCGGTTCTTCTCGCGAGCCTGACCGCCAGCAGTCGGATACCAGCCTAGGCAAGCTCTTCGGTGATATCGGAGACATGACCAACCTTGCCGGTAAAGCGGTGAAGGGTATCTTCGAGGACAGTATCAAGCGTGATGCCCGTGCTGAGATCGAACCGATCATGAAGCAGCATGGCACCGATCTATCCGGCGAGGAAGTCAAGACTATCGCGGGTACGGGTGCGAAGGGCAAAGTCCGATTGATGCAGATGCGCAACGGGGTGCCGTCGTATGATCCTGCTGCCGTAGGTGAGGGTTCCGAAGCCCTAGGTTTCGGGCCAGTTGATGCAGCCCGTCATGCGGTTATTAATGAAACGCTTGGCATCTTTGATAGTGTTACAAAGAATGATCCAGACCGCCCCCTGCCCAACTCTGCACAGAAAGAAATTCAAACCCTGTCACGAATGGATCAGGCGTACCGAGCAGGAAATCTCTCCGATAGTTATTTCTACGGACAGTTGAACAGTGTCGTTGCTAAACTCCGCGCTCGGTATCAGGGGTGGGAAGACGAGATCGACGCCGCTGTCCAAGGGATCACAGGTGTCCAGCCTGCGAATGCTCTTCGCCGGTATTTGTTGTCTGACATCCAAGCAAACCAATCGGCGATGCTCGCTGGTGCTTCCGCTGATGACAAGTGGCGGGACCAGAACGCTCATTACATCTACGCGGCGACTGGCCGTGATCCCAAGACCGTAGACATTAATACGGCGAAGTATGAAGTCGCGAAGTTCCGAGGCCAGCAGGATATCCTTCGTGGCAAGCAACTCGAAGCCGAAGTTGGCTCCCCTCAGGCCGAAGCAGCTCTGTCCGATACGATGCAACACATCGTTCGTACTAGTATGACCCAATTCGTCGGTGGCGTCAAGGGTGACACTGTCGACAGTGAGTTCCAGAAGAAAGCCCGGCAGATGACGGAGGCCGGTGGTGGCAGCCAGAAGGAAATCGACGAACTCGTCAACACTCTTGAATTGAGGAAGCAGAAAGCCGCCTCGGATATCCGCGACCAAATGTACAAACCTATCCCTGACGATCCTCAGGGTAGGAGTATGGTGTCGAAGCTCGGTAAGGGCGGGGACACGAAGTTCCAAGAAGTCCTCAGCGTGCAGCTAAAGCCGTATGATGAGATGATTGCGCTGGTTAAGAGCAAGAACTTCTCTGCCCTCGAACGTATGACGAATACGCTCAAAGAGCAAGATAACATCGACGTCATGAACCTCCGAAGGGCGTTCCCTCAGAGCCGTGTTGCTACGGCGGTCTCAACTGCCTTCCCGAACAATCCGACGATGGTCAACCGGATGATGGAAGTCTCCGATATCATTCCGAATTGGGCGAAGGCGGTTAAGAACGGCCTAGACAATGCGATCCTTGGCGGTAGCCCCAACACCCCTGCCCCGTCACCCTCGCAGGCCGTAGGTTCTTATGGTCCGTTGGGTACGGAGAAATACGCACCCGATAGCCCAGAAGGCAAACAACAGCGAGAAGTTTACCGCCAGACTGTGCGCCAGTACGATCTGATTATGTCTCCTGAGAACGTCAATAAACCGAATGCCGCGCATGTCGCTACGCAGTTCTTCAAGGACAGAGACTTCTACAACAAGCTAGACGCCAACGGTCGTCTGAAACTCTTCATGACGATGGTCACCCCTGAGAAGGTCGCGTATATCGAGAAGCTCGGCCCCGAGGCTAGAGACCTACATAGATCGTGGGCGATCAACGCTGCAAGTGATATCTGGCGTCGGAACTCCGCAGACCTTCAGACGCTCCTAGAGACTAAGGCGTACGACATCCAGTATAATCCGTCGGGGAATTACTTCTACGACAATACGAAGTACGCCACCGCTGGCTCGTACCAGCAGGCCCAGAAGACCCCTCGGAATGTCTCAGATACGATTACATCGGTCAACAACGTCATCGCCCTGATGAAACCTGTGACCGGCAATGATCCTGAGAAACTCATCACCGCCCTTGGCATCGACCCGAAGGCTGAGAAGCAGGACCTGTTCTTCAAGCGTATGTGGGATAAACTCCACACGAAGATCAAAGAGTGGAACACTGAGGCCGAACGAGAGGCGATCCAAAGCGGAACTAAGAAAGTCAGCTCCAACTAAAAAGAAACCCCGGAGGGAAAGCCCTCCGGGGTTTTTCTTTGTCTGTAGTTACTTCACGCCACGCTTCTTATCGAGCTTCTTATCCTTCTTCGTGTCTTCCTTGATCTTGTTCTTCTTGTCGTAGGCGTCGTCTTTCTTCATCGTGTACTTGATCTTCTTGGCCATTAGCCCATAACCTCCATGATCTTCTTTTGCATTTCTGGAACCCAACGTTCCTTGATCTTCAACCGCATGTCGATATCATCAAGAAGGTGCTTCGGAATACCGAACGGCAACGACCTACTCGTACTATCGAAGAATACATCAAGGATGTACTCCTCTCGGCCTTTCCAGATGTTGTACTTCGTATAAATCTTCAGCTTGGCATCACGTCTCGTCTTGCCGTACAGACGATTGAACCAGTCCTGAAGCTGCTCCATTTCTGCCTCTAATAGAGGGCGTCGATCACTGAGGTCGGTCACGGGTATTCCTTCCTCCACAAGAGGTCGTCGAGTTCGTCACGGCTTAGCCCCTTGCGGGCGGTCGTCAACCCCAACTCCACGGGCTTCGTACGCAATGAGGAAGGCGATGTTACAGGCAGCGTGATGGAGGTCCGACATACCACTATCTTTGTCATTACCCGGGCCGTTGCCAAAGTCCCGTCGGGCAAACCAATTTCGTAGGTGTCTTCGTGCAGCAGCGTATGGACGGGACCAGTCCATTCCCTTTTCCCAATTTCGGGCTGCATACTTTTTAGCGCCGAACGCCAGAATTGCCGCAACCGCTTCCTCCAACTCAGGGGGGAGCAGGTCGTCACGAGTTTTACCGTCATCGAATTTAACACCACCTTTATTGATATCGTCACCGGGACGCAGTTGCTCAGCCATAGATAATTTGATACTCCGGGTTCTGTGCCTTGGCGAATTGAGCGACCGCCCACTCAGCTCGGGCTCCTGTAGATTTTTCCCATCCGGGAAGAAGGAAGATGGCATCGGATCGGAGTACCTTATGGCAGTCCCACTCGAAAGCGGACTTCCAGTCCCATCCGTTTTTGACCAACGTCTTATGATCTCCGCTGGCGAAGGATACGTCCAGTACCACATTATCTTCGCTTTCCTTAGCCGCCGGGTTCCAGACCTTCCAACCCTCGGCTTCGAACTTCTTCTGGGCTGCGAAGAACGCAGGGAAGTTGAACTCTGGATACCCACTCATCGGGCCTGCGATATAAATCTGTTTCAATTATATTTCTCCAATCCTTTTACGAGTTCTCCCGGTGAAGTAAAGATGTCATTAGCAAAGTGCCACATAACGTCGTAGCGCTCAGGCACACCATCCAGAAGGATAAATCCCGGCTTACCTGTGCCGACAAAGTACCCAAGCTCAAGATGGCCAGATCGCCCTGCTGGAAATACAAGGACAGCCAAATCACACCTGTCGAGATGGTGCTTATCGAACTGCCAAGTATGAGTAGCGGCATAACCATAAACACTATCGCGTAACGACCTCTGTCGATGGTCCTGCTCATAATCTCGCCACTTGTCATCTGCTTCCGGCCCTGCGCCGTACCAATCATCGAAAGCATCCCATCCTGCCTGTCGGAGTTGATTTCCGATGAGCGGGATGCTTTCGTTTCTGAGACTACCAATGACATAGATTGACTTCATCCCTCGGCGATTTCTTCCAGCATTTCATCTACGTGGTCGGCCGCGATCCACGCAGCATTCCATGCAGTCGTCTTGAAAAACTTCGCAGATCGGCTAGGGTCCTTCGGGTGTCGGAATAAACCGGGGTTGTCCTTCATAATTGCGTAAGTCCGATTAAAAACACCCTTAGCCACTACCGACCACTTCTTCCATTTCCGGGAATGTACTTTATAAACATTCTTCATTTTAAACACCTTTTGATCCACGTAACGAGCCGAGGATTATCTCGGAGTAAAGCGACAAGTCCAGCTTCAAATCCAGCAACGATCTGTTCCTCTCGTTCTTCTTTGTCTTTCTTGAGTTTACAGAGTTTCTCATTATCGAAGATGACATGTAGACACTCGTGGAGTAGAATGCCGACAATATGACTAGGGCTGTGTAGATTGGCAGGCCATAGCCGAATAGTATGGAACTCAAAGTCTGCCTGCCCACAGTTGTCATTCTCCCCTTCTTCAATGGAGATCGACCAGTCATAAGGGCCGATCTTAATGGGCCAAGGCAGTGCCCTAAGAGTAGACGCGATCTTGGCCCTATCCATTATCAACCTTTCTGAGGGGGTTGCTTCTTCCGGTTAGTGGTACGGGAGACGACACGAAGATTGCCCCGGCTGTTGTCGATCTTTCCGCCTTTACCACCGATGGGTTTAATATGATCGACTTCTTTGCCGTCGCCCTTCTTGACCCGGCCTTCTTTCTCCATCTGACGTCGAGCACGCATTCTCGCAGCCTGCCGGGCTCGGTTCTCGGGGCGGTCGGCCCAACGCTCTTCTTTCTCCGGATTAGTGTGGTGAGACTTCTTCTTAGGCATAAGGAGTGATCTCCATCAAAACAGGCCGGGTGATAAACGGCTGGTCAGCCTCAACCTGACCGAAAAGCTGAAGGATCAAAAACCTCGGCGCAGGCCCGATACGATTGATTAGGCAACCCTCTTGGAAGAAGAAGATCGCTGCCATATCATCTTTGACGACAAGGTGGGCGGTGTAGTGGACACCCTCTTTACCATTCGGCGGTGCGCCCTTGCTCTCGATAATCCGGGCCACATCACCATCCGGCAGTTGGGTAGTTACTGCGCCGTCGATCTCTGCGATCTGGGTCTGCCATGCTTCGAAAGAGCCGAACTGACAGCCATCCGCACGGGCGTAAGACACAGCGGCGGCGAGGAGGAACAAACCAGTCGTCGCAGCAATAAGAATACGATTAAAACTAATCATCAAGTTTTACCTTTTCTGCGTCACCATGCGGTGACTTCTCTATTTTGATATCAAAACCCTCAGGGACTTTGAAAATGTGGGTGACTTCTTCGTCCTTCTCAATCATCGTTAGACTGCGAAGGTAGTACGTCAGAGCGTGCAGGACGTGGTCGGTCGTAATAGTCCTGAAGGTCTTTTTGCCAGCCTTGATCTTCATCGTCGGTTCTCCGATTGATAACTCGGGGATGATACTTTCTCGAATGGAGGTCTTTGGCAATTCGATCTCTCCTACGTCTATCCGCTCGTGTCTTTGGGTGCACCATTTTGTAAACTCTTAAACACTCTTTCTCGTGCGTCTGCCAGTGTAATCAGAGCGGCATTCTCAGCCCTAAGCTTTGCGTTAGCTCGGCCTAGTTGGGCGTTTTCTTCACATAGGACTTCCAGTGTCCTGAAGAGTTTCTTGAAACGATTGTGGACGTATTGATATTTATTGTCCATCCGTTCCCTCAGGCAGTTCGAGGGCGAAGGGGTCGATTACGCCGTATGTAATCAGGTACTCCAACGCCTCTTCCGGAGTAACTTCTGCGGCCTCTAAAATCTCTTCGAGGGAGTAGTCTTTAAGCAGCTGCTTCGCTTGCATTTCCGCTTCCGTTACCATACTCTTTTCTCAAAAAATCAAGTGAAATAAACTGAGGGTCATAGCCTCCTTCGCCGTCGACATTACGTTTTAACACCACACCCCGCCACCAAAGTTTCGCCACTTCTCCTGCCCATGGATTGTCGTAGTCCTGATAACAACCGACGACAC
>CAYRJC010000013.1:0-17096 GCA_964424635.1 uncultured Candidatus Saccharibacteria bacterium
TATATAAAACGATTAAATAATCAGCTGATACATGACTAGTGACCAAGAAAGAATAATTGAATTAGTCAGGCAAACTCAAACTGGTGACCAAGCAGCATTCGCGACTCTCTACGATGAATTTGCCCAGCGCATATTCGCTTTTATTCGAATAAAAATTTCCGGCTCTGAGCAAGCCGAAGACATCTTACAAGATGTATTTTTAAAAGCTTGGAAAGGCTGTAAATCTCTTGATTTGAATAATCTTAATTTTTCGGCGTGGCTTTATAAAGTCGCTGCAAATACCATCAATGATTATTACCGCAAAATTTATCGTGAACCGAAAGCAGTTTCCATCGATGAAGCAAGTGAAATCCCAGGTGAAGATGATCCTGCCCATAATGCGAGCCGTGGACTTGAAAAATACATTGTCCGGGAAACGGTGGATCAATTACCTCCCCATTTTAAAGAAGTAATCGAACTGCGATTTTTCCAAGATTTTTCCGTGGCGGAAACGGCTCGGATTTTAGGGAAGCAAAGTATTACAGTCAGAGTATGGCAACACAGGGCAATAAAACAATTAGAAAAACTTTTTAAAAAGTACAAACAACAAGATGAACAACGAGCTTAAAAATTTTTATAAAGAAAACCAAAGAAAGGTAATCTTTAATTTATCAGAAGAAAGCAAGGCTAGAGTAAAGCAAAGACTCTTAGCTAATTTAGGTTTGCAAGAAGATATAAAAGCATTACCTCAATCAAAACTAGAAAGATTAAGCAGATTATTTCTAAAGTCTTATGTACTCGTGCCTTTAGTTTGTATACTTTTTATTACTGGTACCGCTATAGCTTCTGCAAATTCCCTACCAGGAGATAAATTGTATGGAGTTAAACGTCAAGTTGAGGAAATGCGATTATTAACAGCGCCGACTGAAGAAAAAAAATTACAACTTCAAATTGAATTTGCCCAAAAACGTTTGGAGGAAAACCAAATAGTAAATAATCCAGATACGATTATCAAAAAAGATGACCTTCCCTCTATAGAAATAATTGAACCAGCACAAAAAGAAGAAAATGATAACCAGAAAAATTACAAAGACGAAACAAATATTAATAGTGATAGAAAAGAAGATAAGACTTATACAAATATTCCTTTAGAAACCCCCGATAAAACTAAAAAACAAACCACTAAAGAAAAAACTAATATTAAATCTAAAGCAGAAGCTAAAGAGGCAATTAAGTTTCTTAACGAAATAAAGCAAAGATACGAGAAGAATGGCCAAACTGAAAAGCTAAAAAAAATAGAAGAACAAATTAAAAAATTCGAAGGTACTGTAAAAGGAGTTTCTGATATTTTAGAAAAAAAATACTGAGGCAAAATCCAATCCTACTAATAAGAAAATTTCTGACAAGCAAATTTTTGGAAGCATTACCGAATTCTATAGATCCCAAGGATATGAAACAAAAGTCAAAGACGATGATGTTTATGTTTCAGAAGGTGGGAAAACTATTTTTAGAATTTATGTAAGCAATTTTAGTTGGATACCAGGAATAGGACAAGTCCTTGCTACAATTAACCCGTACCAATGATCAAGAAATATAATTAACATATTTTGACCTAAACCGATACCGCTCCTATTTGAAAAGGGCGGTTTTTATTATGAGGATATTGACCATTAATAAAAGGTCGTATATAATGCTCCTATAACTTATAGTATTATTAATATCTGACACAGCAGATATAAGCCCTACTCTATTCTGTGTGGGTTTTTTATTTTAAAATAATATTTTGGTTAGGATTTAATAATTATGGTGCCCGTAGTTCAATGGTAGAACACCGCTCTGTGGCAGCGGATACGCGGGTTCAATTCCCGTCGGGCACCCCAGCAAAATGCATTAGCGAGAGCTAGTGTTTTTTGTTACACTACATTCATGAATGAATATGATTGGTACTCTCAACTGATTAAACCATCATGGGCTCCGCCTTCTTGGCTTTTTGGACCAGTATGGACTTTGTTATACATTATAATTACACTGTCTTTTGGAAAAGTTTTTATTATGGCGTGGAAAAAACAAATTTCTTATCTTATTGCACTACCCTTCATACTAAATCTTATTTTTAACTTTGCTTTTACTCCTTTGCAGTTTGGACTAAATAATAATTATCTTGCAGCTATTGATATATTACTTGTTCTTGCCACTCTGATATGGGCAATTATATCTATTTACCCATACGCTAAATGGATTGCTTATATACAAATCCCTTACCTATTATGGGTTATGTTTGCTACTTCCTTACAATTAACCATCACCTATCTTAACATCTAAACAATGGATCGCCTTTGAGGCGGTTTTTTGTTACAATAAAATTATGAAAGGTTATGTAGCTAATATTGAACAGATTTCCCTTGCTAACGAAAATTTTCGTCAGGTTTTATATACAGCTAAAAATAGTCAATTAGTATTGATGAGTCTGGAGCCGGGTCAAGATATTGGCGCAGAGGTTCATCAATTAGATCAATTCATTCGCTGTGAATCTGGTATTGGTAAAGCAATTTTAGATGGCATTGAGTATAATCTAAGCAATGGCTTCGTGGTTGTAGTACCAGCTGGCGCCAAACATAACATCATTAATACTTCGAATGACAAGGCTATGAAGCTATACACACTCTATTCCCCACCAAATCACCAGGATGGCACTGTGCATCCAACTAAAGCAGACGCGGAACAAGATGAAGGCGAACATTTTGATGGGCAAACCACTGAACAATTAATAAATTAAAAACATGAAAATAAAAGTTGAGCACCATACTTTTCCGGGCGCACTCTGGATAATCGGTTGGTTATTTACCATTGGTTTTTTGCATTTCCACTTCTGGAAAAGCGTGCTAGCTATTATCATCTGGCCATACTTTTTAGGCAATTTTTTTAGCTAAATCAGTTTACAAATGAAAATTGCCGTAATTGGTTTTGGACAAATCGATTAAGCTCTCGCACAATATCTATAAGCAGAAATCAATAGACACCGAGCTATCAACTATCTTGGCAGAATCATTAAAATTGTTAATGAAAAGGTAGATCAGCAAATATTATTAAAACAAAATATAAGAGGATATAATGATAATATCGAAAAATTAACTTTGGAAAATCAGAATTTTCGCAAAGTCTTATATACTGCTAAATTCAGCCAGCAAGTATTAATAAGTCTAAAACCACTAGAATAAATTGCTCAAGAAATCAAACTTAATACTGCCCACCACACCATAAAGTCGGTACAGTTCATCATAATAAAAAAGACTCTTTGGGTGATAATTAGGATTTTGAAGGACAAACAATTGAATAAAAGACTAAAAACCTTCCACCACACCCCCAAAAATTTCACTCAACTTTTGTTGGGTATTTTATTTTTTAAAAATAAAAAAGCCTGGAAAATCCAGACTAAAAATAAAAAACCAGATTAAGCATGAGCTAGAAAAGAGTTGTTAATCAACTGTTTCTTGCGATCTTTCTTTCGTTTTCGTTTTGCTCTCATATTTTCACGCCTAACTTCCAATCGCTCAGAACGAGCTTTTTCCAAATAACTCAAAGTTTGATAACGAATATACTCTGGTGTGTCTTTTTTTAATGGAACTACAACACCGATATCATTATTTTTATGATTGACCTTAAAAGCTAAAGCCCTAGACTCAGAACTTTTTATCTGTATATAGAAATGCCCGCAATCAGTTTCGGCTATAGCATCCACACCTCTCTTATCTAACTTACTACTCGCTTTATAAATTTTATGAAGCCAACTGGGAAGACCATCAACGTTCTCAAAAGCTTCAAAAAACCTCAACTCTGTCAAAAAACCTGTCAGGTTACCTAAAAGACTTTCGACTCTTTTAATTTGATACTTTTTTTGAATTCGCCTTCTCCTTCGCAACTTTCTTTTCAGCTTAGTTGGTTTATCCATCTACACCTCCTATATTTTTATCGACTATAACACTTTCGTATACTATCGTCAAATTACAAGGATAAGTTTTTAAAAAAATAATAATTGTAACCCACACAATTAAATATAGAAAAACACCTTTTAATAAAAGATGTTTTTTGAATGCAAAAAGTGGTGCAATTTAAATAAAATCTAATTAATTAAATAGAAAAAATTAACTTAGAAATTGATTATTTGAAATATTGCCAAAATTCTATAACTATTGATAATTTTACGAATATATTCTATAGTGTATAGATAAATTTAATTTATAACATACACTTAACTTATGAAAAAACTTATTTGTATAATCATTTTAGTGACTGCTGGAATTTATCATAACGCTCAGGCAGCGCTTTTATGCAATCAAGCCAATCCTACTCCAGGCTGGATAGTTTATGGTAGTTTGAATGGTGGGAACCCAGATACTGATGGAGTAAGAGCCAGTGCCGTTGTAGGTAATGATTTTATATTAGTCGGACGTTTTACCCAAACATATCAATATGGACAAAAACCTTCATCAGGTTTCTCTCGTACTGGTTTTTTGATTCTAGACAAAAACACAGGTAACCCTAGTATTCACGACTTTGACCCCCAGGTTAATGGTTCTATCGAAGCAATTGATTGTGATGGAAATGATTGTATAGTAGCCGGTGGGTTTAATCGATTCAAAGGTGCAAGCGTTAATCAAATTGCCAAATTCAATCTCATCACTGGAGAATTAGATCAAAATTTTCGCGCACCAGAATTATACCAAGGCTCATATTTTAATATACTTTACCGTAACGGAGTAGTGTACGCAGCAGGTAGTATCCAAACCTTCAGACTTCCTTCTGGGCAATTTATATCACGTTCTGGAATGGTAGCGTTTAATTCTGAAGGTACAATAACTTCATGGAACCCATCTGCAAGCCATGAAGTGTATCGTCTGCGCATGTCTCCTAAAGGCACAATTTTTGCTTCTGGAGATTTTGTTTCCGTAGGAGGAAATCCACGACAAGGATTTGCCGAAATCAAACCCGATGGGACTATTACCAACTTTAACCCCGCCCCTTCCCCGAATGAATCAGGAGTAACTGGTAGAGATACAGCATTTATAGGAAAACAGATTATTTTAGCTGGAGAATTTATAACAATGTCTGGACATAATCATCACGGTCTTGCTGCAGTATTCTATGATGGTTCTGATACAGGATGGAATCCTCAAACAAACTTCTTATTTGCCGGACAAGCCTTGGCAGTGACTAGCAGTAGCGTATATGTTTCCTTTGCTTCATCTGACAATAGAGTCGGTGGACAAATACGACGAGGCTTAGCAGAAGTAGATTTAACGAATGGTAATGCGACTGCATTTCAAGCAGACGTAACACTCTCTCCTCTATCCAGCTACCCTTCCGGAGTTCGGGATATTCATATCACACAAAACTCTACAACTAAATCTTGTCGTCAAGTAAATGTAACCGGTAACTTTATTGGTATTTCAGGGCAACCTTTTACACACATAGCTAGACTACAATTGCAATAATTAAATTCCAAATTTTTTATTTGCGAAAAATAAAAACTCGATTCTAAAGAATCGAGTTAAACTATTAAACTAATATTTTATCTTGGTGTTAATTGTCCCGGCGTGCGAACCTGAATCAACCCGTCTTCTATTGGAAGCCCTAAGTCCCCGCTAGTAGCAGGGACAATGTCAGAAAAACTCCAACCCCAACTATTAAAAGCGGAAACAGTAGCGATCCCAATCTTTCCTGCTTCGGTGGTATAAAAAACCATACCATTAGCATTGATTAGTGTTCCTTTTGGATGCCGCTCTGAAGATTGAACTATGGTGTAACCAAAAGTTGCAAGCTGCAAATCTACCGAAATAGCATTATTAGTATTGAATCCCATAACTCCAATCATCGTATTATTGATGAAAGCGTGTTTAGTAGGTCCGCTCATTACGAAATACTGTCCGCTATCAGTTCCAGTGCTTGATAAATATAATCTTCCTTCGGCAGGCAATATAATATTACCTTCGGGTAAATTATAATCTCCGTAACTCATTGTCACTACACTAGACTCATTATTGAATCGATATGACTGAAAAGCCTCTGTAGATGTATAGCGTCGCCGTGTTCCGGTATTTGTAATAAGCCAGACTGAGCCATCATAGCCACGAACATTTGTCCCAGCTGCGTGCACTGTCAGCTCACCAATTGAATGAATTCCTCCATATACAGGAAGAGGAGATACTTGGATGCGCTGCTGATTTTGCGCAAGCTTTATATTACCAATCCCGACTTGGATAGAACCACCAGGATTAGATGAAACCGATGCCATAAAGTCCCAGGTTCTGACTTGATTCTGACCACACACAACATTAAGCGGAACTTCCGCCTGATAAACACCAAAAACCCTTCGTAAATTAAACGGACTTGATGCTTGAACGCCATCGATAAATAGAATTATATTACTAACCATACTCGATGCTCTCTCACTATTTGAAATTAAAACTAAATTAGTAAACGATATGTCAGCACCACAAACGACATTGAATCTACCAATCCGTGAGACCTCACCTGCTGGAAGCGTAGAATTTACTTCCGTCGCATGACGAGTAATCACCAATTGTGAAGAAGAAGGTTGAAGTGTCTCGACTCTGCTAAGTTCGTCAACAGTAACCATAGATGATTCTTGACCAAAAACACCGAAAGACAACATTAATACTAAAAGCACTAACCACTTTATTTTCATAATTTTCCTCTTATTTATTGTAAATTTTGCCATAAAACCTTAAATAGACAATATCAAATTATACCACGAAAAAGAGATTATGTCAAAGATAAATATATAAATACAAAAATAAACTTTGTGTTTTTAAAAATAAAAACCAGGATTACAACCTGGCTTAAATATTTAACTTTTTAGTTTTTTTCGATTTACTGGAAAAGTACCCCTACATTTGAGAGAACCACATAAACAAGGAATGAAATCCCCTACTAATTCAATCAATGAATAATCCAAAGTAACTTCTTCATCAATTTCTATAATACTAGTTGCCTTCAAAATCATTTTCCATTCTGCATCTGAAAAAACTAATATAGAATTTGCTTCACACGAATGATTAATGAAGTAAGGTATTGTCCCCATGTCTTCACCATTCCAAGGATGGTATTTTTCTACAGAAAAATGGTGTGGGCTCATTTTCAGTATAACCTCTCCTACCAAAATTAAATCCGAAGCAAATAGACCTTTTCCATGAATAGGACTTTCGCAAACTTTTACTTTACTCATCTTTTCCTCCTACTTAAATTAATTTTGTAGGAAGATACAGTTTCTAGACAAAAACAAAAATCGCCAATATAGGCGACGTAGTCCAGATATTATTGGTATCTCCCCTCAGGCGGATTTCGCACCGTTCTCTACTATTAATAGAGATGGTTGCGGGCAAGCATCGGGCCGTTTCCCTTAGCAGCTTGCACTCTGGATACATCTAAATATTTAATTATGAAATTATTATATCTAACCCAAAAACTTTGTCAACAAATAAGAACTTATTTAACCAGTAAAATTCCTTTACAATATTTATAATCATCGGCTATAGAAACTATAAATTAATCAGTGTTTAAATAAATTAGTTAAAGCGAAGGTAGTTTGTTATCATTAAATATATGGAAAGAGAAAATAATATAAACCTATATCAATCACTAGCAGATCAATTAGACAAAATAATTGAAGGCCAATCAGGCAAAGATTATGTTAAATGGATTATTGATGATTTAAAAAAAGGTGACATTGATTCCGCAAAAGCAAACTATAAAAATCAAAGTGATAAGTTCGATAGTCTACCAGAAATAAAAAATCTTTTAAAAGAAGCTGGCTTAGTAGAAGAAATTGACTGGTCAAAATTTGCTAACGACGAGGAATAAATATAATTATTTTCATTTGTTATATATTCCAAGTATTATTAAATTAATTTTATTTATGCGTAATTCAGAATTCAAAGAATTTATAACACCAGAACTACCAGAAATATCGAAAGATTTTTTAAAGGAAATTTTAATATCTCCAAAATTTAATTCCGCTTTTAAAGAAACAGTCGATCGATATAACACACATCATAGAGAGTTTGGTTTTAGTATCTTAAAGAACCCAAACTCAAATGAATTATGGTACGGTGAGGTAGTTGGCGGAAAAAATGATTATACTGTTGATCTCAGTAAATCAACAGAATCAATCATAACAAAATTTCATACTCAAGGAACCGAGCATCATGAATTTATGAATTTACATATTCACCCATATCATTATGGTGAAATGGCTATCCCCACTGTTCACGATGGAGATTTGCAAGATGGTAATAAATTTAGGATCTACTCCCATATTATAGAAGAAGCTGATTTTATTTTTCCGCAAATTTCTTTAATCGCAGTCCCAAATCCTAAAAATATTAATATCCTAGCCTATAGAGAATCTCTTAGGCATAATCCATTTGATTACAAAAATATACTTGATGAGTTGGATGAGAGTTTCGAGGACGTAAATAACCAAGAAGAAGTAGTAAGGCTAATGCGTAATGCTGGGTACCTTGTAGAATCAATGACAGCAGATTTTGATTGCAAATTTGATGAAGAAAGTATCGAAAAATTTCAAAAATTTGCATTCAAACCGGTAAGTATCAATATAACTGAAAAATATTAAAAAACACCAAAATCTATTGGTGTTTTTTAATAAATATAGAATGCTTTATTGATTAAACTCGTTTAATAATTTTCTTGCTTGGGTTCGAGAAAGATTAGCCGATTGCCAATCTTTGCCATTATATTGCAATTCATCCTTTTGACTAAGCAGTAGCTCTCCTAAAGCTTCTTTGTCTTCGCCTTGCAATTTTTTATACAGCTCAATCTCTCCAGGCACCGCATCAACAGATAGTTCTTCTAGGTATAAAGCATCAAATTTTCCGGTCATCTCAAAATGCTTGATATTAGATTTTATTATATATGCATCAGGATTCATAATATTCACGATCATCAAAAAAGCAGCAACCGAAAGTAGAGTACCAAAAGTAAAAAATTGTTCGCCTTTAGATCTTACAAATTTAACAGCAAGGATGACAAATAACACTAGCAATAAAATAATAAAACCAGCAACATAAAACCTTAAGCTAGTCATACCATAAGTATCAATATACAAAGATAAACGTTTAAACGCAGAAATTATAATAATTATAACCTCTGTTATCAATATAAGAGCAGGTATCATAAACTTTTTGTCTTTTTTTGATTCACTGCCAGAATATTTTTCTGAAGCTAATAATATTAAAAGCGAAAGAATTGATACAGCTAATAATTCCCAAAAACCACGGCGCGCATACTCTGCATAAGTAAAGCCGGCATTGATAATATTAGTCTCTCCGCCAAATAAATAAGTGAGCTGGAAACCAATAAATATTAAAAATAAAGTTGAGATTAAACCCAAAAATACCAACACCTCTATTCCCTTTTCTGGCTTAACCACAACATCAGATTGCTCAGCTAGTACAGATGACATAACATTTTTTGGGAAAAATATATATGACAGAAAACTTAGCCCCGCTATAAATGCAAAAACCAATAATACCAAATACTGCATTGTTTCTTCCTGAACACTTATATTTAAAAAATTATTTATGAATTGGGAAAAAGCCAAATCGGCTTTTGAAAACAACACACCAAACAGAATCAATACTGGCACCGCCATAATAACCCCTTTCAAAACCCGTATCCAAATATCACGATTCTTTACATTGCTATGAATCTGAGCAACTGAAGATACTGTAGATATAGCACTTCGGAGCATTCTAAATGGTACAAAAATTATTACAGAAAAATAGTCGCGCAATCTCATTAAAAAAGTGGGAGTGCCAACTAACTGGTAAGCCAACAACATTAATAAACCAAATGTAGCACAAACATTTAAAAAGGTTAGGAACTCATTATCTCTAATCCCTGGCATCAAAGAAAAAAAGACAATCAAAGCTATCTGCCACCACGACTTCCAAATAGACAACTGCATAGTACGGCCAAATAAAAACACAGTTATTAAAAGAATAACTGTAAAAATTAAAACTGAAATACCGATTAATTTACTGAAAAATAAAAAGTTAAAAATTAAGGCAAGTCCTAAGCTAATTAAAATTACATATAGGGATTTTAGTAATTTTTGATCCATATTTATACTTGATTAATACTATATAATTATTATATACGTCTTAATTAAAAATTGGTAACCATGCAAATAGCAATTACCATATTATCTTAAGTTTATTTTTTATGATGCTAATGTAGCCCCAAACAAATGATATAATTTATATATGAACAGATTAGGAAACCCCTTAGAAACAAAAAACCACACCAATTCAAAAAAATACGACGTAATAATTCTAGGGGCTGGAATCAGTGGATTATCAGCCGCATACACCCTTAAAAAGAAAAAACCAGAACTGAAAATAGCAATCTTAGAAGCCCGTGACCGTACTGGGGGAAGAATTTTTTCATTCAATTTAGGATACAGACTAGTTGGAGAATACGGAGCGGAATGGATTGGCAGAACCCATAAAAACATAAGAGGCTTTTGCAAGGATCTTGGAATCAAATTAGAAAAGCATGAATTTAACGAATATCCTTTTTTACAAAAAAGAAAGCATATCCCTGATCCCACATTATTATCTGCTCTTCAAAAAATGGAAACCATCCTCCATAGATGGCGCACTATTAGAGGGAAAAACTTCCAAGCCCTTGATCATATTAGTTTACGAAAATTTATCGCAGCAGACTGCACAAAAGCAGAAATAAAAATCCTCAATGAATTATATGCCGGAGAATATGGAAAAGATATTCGATATGTCTCTGCCGTAAGGGCGGTAGCAGACCATTTAACTGGCGGCAAAAATTCTCATATGGATTTTCATATTCGAGGCGGAAATACAAAACTCATTTCTGCACTCGCCAAATATATTGGTTTAAATAAAATCTTTTTGAATAAAAAAGTAGAAAAAATTATTCAAAATAAAAGAGATGTAACTGTAACCTGCCATGATGGTTCTATCTGGTCTGCTAAAAAAATTATATGTACCCTACCAATTACAAGTATTAACAAAACTCATTTCAAACCTAGTATGTCTTCAGAAATGAGAACAACAGGACGCCAACTTAAGTACGGAGAAATCATAAAAATATTTTTAGTCTTTCCAAAGCGTTTTTGGGGAGCTGAAGACTACTCTCAACTTTCAGCAGGAGTAACTCAATACGTATTTCACGCAACACAAGGACAGCCTGGACCAGCCGGAGCATTATGCATCTATGCAACAGGAAGGCGGGCAGAACAACTAGCGCGCATGTCTATGAAGCAAATATGGAATACCTTAAAAAACAACCTTCCATCATATATAGAAACAAGTGGAATACAACCACTGGCTATGTTCCGCCATTCATGGGTCCATGACCCATTCGTCAAAGGAGCTTACGCTGTTTACCATCCTGATGAATGGTCAGAAGTGCAAAAATACTATGGCCGGCCGTACAATCATATTCATTTTGCCGGAGAACACCTAGCTAGCATGCAAGGATTTATGGAAGGCGCGGCGACAACCGGAATAAACTCAGCAAAAAATATAATAAAAGAATTAAAACATCATAATAAATGACTCAAGTAGCTTACAGACGATATCCCTGGTTATTTCAAATTTATAATAACGAACGCCATATCTTTATTCTGTCTTTCATGGTTATGTTTTGGGCATTGTTTGACAGCATTATGTCTTACATAACGCCAATTGTTATTACAGGCCAAGGATTTTCTGACGCAACAATGGGGTTGATATATGCTAGTTCATCTGTAACTGGAGCAATTTTTGATTTTTTCGTTTCAAGAATATTCAAAAATATTCATTACCGAAGAGTATTTTTAGTCATGTTTATGCTATGCATGATTTATCCGCTTCTACTTTGGCAAGCCAAAACTATATGGTTATTCTTCCTAACAATGGGAGTATGGGGAATATATTGGGACCTCTTTGGATTTGGAACTTTTGATTTTATAAGTAGATATAGCAAAGGGGATGATAATTCTAAAAACTTCGGTATCCTGTATGTTTTTCGATCTTTTGCAGTAATTATTGGTTTGCTTATCGTAGGAGTTTTGATTGGTGACGTAGTTACCTGGAAAGTGTTTGGTTTCTCTTGGTTGTTCTTAATAATTTCTCTAATGTTTTTTGGAGTTTTATTATTCACAATGAGAAAAGTCAAACCTTTGATAAAAGAGGTTCGTCATCCTAAAAAAACCAACTTGTTAATTCAAGTTGGTTTATGGAAAAAAGTTGGGAAGAAACTACTTCCAATTATATTTTTAACTTTCTTCATTTTCTTCATGGAAGCATTTTTCTGGACTATCTCCCCTATCTTTAGTGAAGTTATTGGAATAGAAGGATTTGGTGGATTTTTACTGATCGCATATACATTACCAGGTTTAATTACTGGTTGGTTTATCGGCTCAATCACTAAAAAATTTGGCAAAAAGCGTTCAGCAATAATCGGTTTATTAATCAGTTCTTTTATTCTCAGTTTTTTTAGTTTGATACAGCAACCAAGTTTATTAATCTTACTAACCTTTGCGTCAGGTCTATTTATTCACATTGCTCTTCCAGCTGTTAATGGTGCTTATGCTGACTATATATCAGAAGCCAATAATCTAGAAGGAGAAATTGAAGGCCTAGAGGATTTCTCATTTAATCTTGGTTATATCTTAGGTCCATTATTAGCCGGTTTATTCTCTGGATTTTTCGGTATAGCTAACTCATTTAGTATACTAGGAATAATTGGAATTATCTTAGCTTTGCTACTACTGAAATTTACTCCGAGACATATGAAATTAACTAATTAGAAAAATTATAAATATTTTTGCGGTAGAGTCATATATTTAATTAAAAATAGAGTCGATGAGGTTCATTGACTCTATTTTATTAAGCTCTTTTTAATAACAAAAGGTATTGACATTAAATACATACTAATTTATACTTCATTTAAGTAAAGTGCTTTAATGTACTAAAGTGAATAACATGAATTGGAATAATCCTGACAATAAAGAATTGATAAACGCTATTTTAGCTCTGAAGAATGAAAAAGAAGCAGCTAATTTTTTGCGTGATCTATTAACTGAACAAGAAATCAACGAGTTTGCCAAAAGATGGAAAACCGCTCGTCTTCTTAATGAAAAGGTTCCTTATTCACAAATAGAAAAAGCTACCGGCCTCAGCTCCGCTACTATTGCCCGTGTTGGTAACTGGCTAAATAACGGTAAAGGCGGATACAAGCTTATGATCGAACGATTGCATCATACACACCCTTCTAGGAAGTGATTGGTATTTTAGTTGTATCTAATATTTCAATCTCTTCCTAGAAGGGATTTTTATTTAGGAAGAAATTATATTTTAAAGGAGTGACTTATGAATATCGATTACTTAAATGATTATTTTAAGGATACCAGCCCCATAACCAGAAGGCTTGATTACCAAATAGGAATGGAGATAGAAACCAGTTTTATTAATAAAACTGGCAATGCTGTTACCAAAGAATGTTCTCAACAGATTCTCAGAAAAATCAGCGAATCCAGTAACAATAATTGGGTTATTACCGAAGTTAAAAAAGAGATGATCACAGAGCTTCAAAACCGTGACGGAAGCAGAATACTTTATGAACTTGGCAGACAAAATATAGAATTGAGTGTAAGTCCTTATAATAAAACTCAGCTTATAGAAAGAGCCAGACAATACTTGGGCGATATCTATCAAGCAGCTCAAACAACTGAAGCAATACCTTATTTTGGTCCGATATTAGAAACTGAAGAAGACTTATTAATTATTCCAGATGAACGTGATGCTAGTTGGTTAAAGTTGGATGGATCAAAAGCTCTCAATTTATTAGCAAAATGCTCTTCGGTGCAGTTTACTTTTAATACGACTTACAACAGAGCCCCTATCTACTTAAATAAATTACAAGAAGAGTTGCCGCAGTTTTTAAAAAACTATCCGCAAGATAAACTATGGCGAGAGTATATACAACTCTCTCCTGCTGGCTACTTAGCAGATAGATACGGCGGACCTAACTCATTTGATTCTGTTTATCAATATTGTAAAAAGCTGACTAAGCACGATGTTGTCCGAGGAGAAAGATTGATCGCACAGAACTTAATTGGAAGCTTTGACATCAATTTATTCCTACGCTCAGTGTGGTGGTATTTTCGCCTACGAAGATATTACAGTGAATGGGAAAAGGCAAATGTTCTATGTATCGAAGTAAGACCTCTTCCGAGACTTAACGACTCTGAACTAAAATATCAATTAGAACAAGTATTCGATATCATAGCAGCTTAAACGATTAAGTCGGGACTCACCTCCCGACTTACCTTATTAATTTTAAATTTATGTACTACTTTGCTTACGGATCAAATATGAGTCAATCTCAAATGAAAAATCGGTGCCCTGATTCTAAACTATTTGGAAAAGGATTTTTAAAAAATTATAAATTAGACTTTTTAGAATTTTCTCCTAGGTGGAATGGAGGATGTGCCGATGTAATCCCAGAAGATAACTCAGAAGTCTGGGGCCTTATTTATGAAGTTTCCAAAAACGATATCATATTACTTGATGGATTCGAAGGCCATCCAAATTTTTATATTAGAAAAACCCTTCCGATATACTTAGAAAATACCGAAGCAGAAAAATCAACTACAATTGAAGCAGAAGTTTATATTCTTGTGAATAAAAAACCATTTATAGTTCCGAGTGAAGAATACTTAGGGATAATTAAGTCAGCTGCTAAACAATTCAATTTCCCCAAAGAATACCGAGACTATATTAATCAAGTCCGCTTAAATTAAAATAGTTCTTGGGATTTACAAATATAAACAACGAAAATAAAATTCGTTGTTTTTAAAAAATAAAAAGCGTGATTATAAAAATCACGCTTACTAAACCAATAAAGCTAAACAAATACCAAAGCTTCTTTTTCAGCTTTTTCTTTTTTTAATTTTAACCAGACATCTTTGGTTAAAACCAGTTTAACCATATCAAAATGTTTTCCTTTTAGCTGATATGCTTGCTCCAAAAATTTTTCTAAGACAAACCCAAATGATTGATCCCAGTCAATCTGATTTTTATTAGAAGCAATAACATTTGCATATAACTGGCTCATCTTCAAACCATTAAATGCAAACTCAATTAATTGGTTCATAGCACATCGACCGTAACCCTTACCTCGATCTTCAGGCCTGAAGATAATCATTCCAACCCGCGCTGTTTTGTTATTAAAGTCAGATACATCTACTTCTCGTAACCCAATTGTTCCAACGACTCTTAATTCGTCGTTGTAGATAATAAATAAATAATCTCCATCATCAATTATTTGTTGCAGATACTGCTGCTCCCTTTCGAGTGTAGGTTTTTGTGAAAACCAAGAAAAATTATCTAATTCACAGCCTTCCATTGCTTTAATTAATAACTCTGCCCATCGAGGACTTGCTAAAGATAAAGTTACTTTATTACTCATAATTTTACTATTCCTCCTCAAATATTAATACCATATTATACCTTATTTTTAGGGTATTGTCAATATCATCTAAGCCTTAAAAAACAAAACACTGCTTATAAATTCTAAGAAGTGTTTTGTTTTTTACTATTCTAAATCATTTAAAAAATCTTGCATTTCTCTCGCCAAGTCATTTTGCTGCTCTTGATTCAAAGCAGATCTAGCTTTCTTAAACATATCGTTTTCTTCTTCCATAACATGATGCTCTACATTTTCTTTCAAAACTTTTAATTTAGCAATCCACTCTTCACTCTGCTGATCCCCGGCATCTAGTTCTTTTAATAATATTTTAACTACATGATGCTCTTCAAATGCCTCCATAGTGATATCATGAGTCTTACGGATTTCCTCTAATGCAGGATATAAAACTTTTTCTTCAACTAAAGCATGGGCATCTAATCCTTGTTTCAACTGAGGAAATAATTCTGCACGAGTTTTAATTGCATTTTCTGTAGTATCTTCTAGCTGATCTAAAAGGTTAGCGATCTTTTTATGATCAGCTTCTAGATAGCCAAATGGGTCCTTTACTACAATTTCTTCAACCATAATAATCCTTTCATTTATTTAATTATTTTAAAACCACGAAATCTCGTGGTTTTAAAATTTAACTTAAGCTACTGAGCGACCGCGAAACATTCTGACCAACCATATTAAGACTACAGAACCTAATATAGCAACTAACAAACTATAAATATTAAATCCACTTACACCTGTCTGTCCAATTAACGACATAAGGAACCCCCCAATAAATGCTCCAATAATTCCTATAATAATGTTACCTAGAGCACCTTGTTGTGCATCAGTTCTCATAATCATTGAAGCTAACCATCCCGCAATAGCTCCAAAAATAATCCATAAAATAATTCCCATATAATTTTTGTTTAATTATTAATATATAGACTAAAGTCTAAGGTGGTTAGAAAAAACTACCATCATCCCCATCTGACGCATCTGAACTTTCTTCATGTGCGTCAGCGGCTGCCTCATGGGCTTCTGCTGCAGCTTCGTCTGCTGCTTGTGTGTCATTTAATAACATACAAGTCCTTTCTTTTTAATAATTAAATACAGCTTATACACTGCTTTCATTTGGTGAATCGTCTATTAGACAAGAAATGTTACAGAGAAAATTTAGAAAATAAAAAGCCGAATTTTTTAATTCGACTATAATATTACTTAATTGAAATCTTCTCAACCTAATAACCAAATGATTATTGAACGCAATTTTTCCATATTCTCTTCATTTGCTCCACCACCATAACGGTAAGCAATAATGATTTCATTTGAAGTTGGGTCTATGTCTAACCACCAATCATTAGCCCTACCCAGGTTCCATTTAAAACCAGTATTTTTTTGTTCAACTATATCACTACCATCCACTATACTGGCAATGCGTTTTGCCAACCATTCCTCATCAGAGCTATTATAAGCTGGACCTGGTTTTATTTTTATACTTTGCATATCATTCCTCCTTTAATCTAAAAAATGATATCTAAAACAATTGTACCTGTCAACGAAAAACACTAGCATGAGCTAGTGTTTTTTGG
>CAYRJC010000013.1:17106-19693 GCA_964424635.1 uncultured Candidatus Saccharibacteria bacterium
ACATCATATCACCACGACCTTCAGGACCGCCTGGCCCGCCATGACCTCGTCCCATCCCACGACCACCGAAAGGCATATACTCTAAGGGGATATTATTGTCGGTTGCCCACTGTTTCAATGAATCCATTTGTGTTTTCATTTCTGCCTGACGTTCTGCTTGGGTCTTATTTTGAAAACTATCCTTATTAGCTTCTCGCTGAACTTGGAGCTCTGCTGCTTTAGCAGTAATTTTATCAGATTGTTCTTGAATTAATTTACCATCTTTAACAGCTGTCGCTAATCTATCTTTTGCTTCTTGTTGACGCTGTGCTTCCATCTGTTGATGTTGTTCATCAAAAACTTGCTGAACCTCAGAAGAATTTAAATTAAATTTAGTTGCAATTGCGGTAACTAGATTAGACATCGGATTTGTCTGATTAGTATTAGCTGAAGAGGCTGCATGTATTACCCCAACCCCCGCAGTGGTTAGACCTAAAGCTATTGCTGCTGCGGCTACCATAGTAGATGTTTTTGGTTTTTTCATATTTATTATTTAATGATTAATTATTTGAACTTTATTTTACCTTGGCCAGGTGTTCTACTTATTACTACACTTAAATAAAAAAAATATTTCAAAAATATAAACACTCTAATTAAAATCTTTATTGTGAGGAGGTAAAACTATATCATCTATCTCCCTAATACCAAACGCTTCAATTGTATCATTAATCCTATTACCCACTACTACAATTTTATCCCCTACTTCAAACTTCATACCTAAAGGAAAGCGGGTTTGAGGAGTGACAACTATGGTTAATATTTCGCTCCTAGGAGTATTAATTTTATAACCCTCTTCTATTAATTCTATGATTTCTCCAGGGGTCACATCTCCTGGATTAGGAGGCGTGCCATGATGTCTATAAAACCCTCCCGCAAAAGGTAAGCGGTCATCCTGAGCCCTAAGCATTAAACCGCGATGAACAGGTGTCAGCGACACGATAAAACCACCTACAATTACCAAAACTATTATCCCTAAAGCAGAAAATAACAACGGTCTTCCGTAACTAAACGAATATCTTTTAATCAAAAATTGCAAAATAACCATAAACAGAATTGCTATCACCACCAACAACCATGGTAAATCTCTAAGGAATTCTTGTATCCCACGCAGCCCAAACCCAGGTGCAAACCAAACTCCTGTTTGATGCAAAACGAAAATTATAAAACTAGAAATATATAACAGCATTAGTATCGCTAATACTATACCTATAATCAACAAAACCCCTTTAGCAACAAAATGCCAGTGTGGTTTCATTTTAATTTTTCCTGCATCAATACCTGCCATTACACTATCACGCATAGATCTTTTGTGAGTTTTATCTTGTAAGTGCTCTGATTTATTTTCTAATTGTTGTGGTTCAATGTTCTCTGTCATGTTTTTCGATTAAGGTGAAGTTTTTTATAAATAGTCTGCAAATGCTCTTTTCCTCTTCGCAATCTTACCCCTACCGTCGAAGTGGGAATACGCATTATTTCTGCAATTTCTAAATAATCGAGTTCTTCATAATAATACAAAACTAATGGTTCTCGATATTTAGGATCAAGTTGGTTAAGACAAGAATCAAGCATGGCTTTTAATTCGTTTGCCTGAACCTCATGATCAGCTTGATGTGGATCAGTTGGATGAGGAAATAAAGTATCAGGATCAAAAAAAGATAAAGGCTCTCTTCCCCGCTTTTTGATTGCATTAATAAATTCATTGTGAGCGATTCTATAAATCCAAGAATTAAAAGAGCGACTAACATCAAAACTTTGAATGTTAGAGTAGGCTTTAATAAAAACTTCCTGGACTTGATCTTCGGCGTCTTCATACCCAAACAAAAAACGCTTAGCATAACGCAGAAGCTTGGTTTCATAACGCTCTACCAATATTCCAAATAATGAAGTATTTCCAGATTGTACTTCTGCAGCAATAACTTCGTCGGTTTTATCAGAACTCATAATACGACTAAAATCAATGTTATAAGATCAACTCATACTACTATATATTACATCAAAATATCATTTTTATTTCAAAATTAATTGACTAAAGTAGATTTTTCTTTTAGGATAAATAGTCCAGCACTTAAACAGCTGGGTTGATACGAACCCAAAAGGAGGCATTATGATTTTTAATCTTTATGACGAGGCGGATATAGAGTTAATTCAAAACGCTTTTAGAGGAGTGAATGTGGGATTAACATCAGGAAGCTTTGATTTATTTCATGCTGCGCATGAACAATACCTGGACTCATGTCGCAGGCATTGTGGTCGTGATGGTTTATTGGTTGTAGGGGTGGACTCAGATGATCTTGTTAGAGCCAGAAAAGGACCAAACCGCCCAGTAATTCCAGAAGCCGAGCGGCTTTCTGTAATCGCAGGAAGAAAAAGTGTAGCTGCTGCCTTTATACTAGGCACAGCTAAAGACTTTGGTTATGCAGCAAAAATTTTAAAAGCAAAGTTTATTCTTAAAAACCAAGACTACCAAGGTAAAAATATTGTGGTTTATGGAACCGAAGTTCCGGGTTCGAAACTAATTATTGTTCCTGATTTTGAAAGAACCGAATCT
>CAYRJC010000014.1:0-574 GCA_964424635.1 uncultured Candidatus Saccharibacteria bacterium
AACCCTAAATTTTTTGCTAGAAGTAAATCCCTTAAAAACCCAGTTAATCTAGAAAGCAAAGTTAGCCCTGCGATTATTGCAGTAGCTTTGCCTAGATGAAAATTTTGCTCCAACCGGTTAAATAGTCGATAGAATTTACTCATAAATTATTTTTCTTTACTTTCCAGAATTTAATACTAATCCAATGAATTGATCTTGAGTTAGATTGGTTAATTTCCAAGCTGATTTTCCAGTTTCAGGTTTTATTACTTCCTTGCTTTGATTGCCGAGGTTGTCCCACACTATGTTCCTGTCTTGGTATATAATTTCCTGGTTTGCTTCAAATGGAAGCATTCCTGGCTGTTTTTGCCACATAAGACTATAGTTATCTAGCTTCTTTAACGAAAACGGCAGCTGGTATGTAACAGTTACAGTTTTTGTTTCCCCACCATTAACTTCTATCCAATTTGCAAAAAAAGTTTTATCTGATTCGAGTCCAATATAAACTTTTTTATTATCGTCAAATTGTAAGTTATTATTCCACTCCTCTACTTCTGTATACCGATAATATTTTTGCCTTTCAGGGAGCTTCTCT
>CAYRJC010000014.1:584-19302 GCA_964424635.1 uncultured Candidatus Saccharibacteria bacterium
AGTTAAATCTGTAAATCCGTCTGCTGCCAAAACTTTGCTACCTTGAGGTACAAAAAATCTAGTAAAGCTTAGATTTTTTAAACCAGGACTTTGAGGTAATGGATTGGTAATGGTGTATTCAATTTGATTAATAATTGAACCATTAGATTGAATTGTTGTTTGAAGTTTGACACTTCTCTTTACTGATCTATCTGTTTTGGTCCCGCCTAAGTTAGAACTATTGATTTGTAAGTAATCTTTATCAGTTTTTATTATCTCTCCAGTCCAATGAAAATCTGATAATGACTTTTGAAGTACAGGGTCTTTTGAATAAATTAATATATTTTTTGTTGTTAAGTTTTTTTGCATCAGTTCTAATAATCCTAAAATTCCATCACTATCATTACTGATTTTTTGAAGCAAAATTGGATATAGGTCTGCTAATAATTGTTTTGGTTGGTTTAGGTTTTTATCGTATGCGATAGATGTAGTAGTTTGAATTTGTTCAATAAAATTACTACTAGAAACTGTAACATCATACGTTGGTAAAGTAATAGGCCCTGTTTTGTTTAACAAGTCTATAAATAGATCAGGGGTTATTGCCAAAACTAAATCCGGGGTTTCTCCACCCTCCTGCTCATACATAACTGACAGTCTTTCACTTGATTTAGGAAAACTTGCAAACCAGTTACTATCTCTCAGATACAAACGATTGTTAACTGCACGTAAAGGATTAGGAGGGGTAATCCAATTAAGAAGTTGACCATCAAGGTCATATACACTTCTGATATCTAAATGTTCTATTGAGCCATCGTATAAATTACCTTGAGCTATTGTACCGATAAACCCCCCTGTAGCCCTTAATTCATTATTATTTTGAAGCAATACCAAAAACTTTTTATTACCTAATAATAAATCTGTAAATAGACCAGAGGCAGCTTGCAAGGAATGCATTTTGTTGCTTAAGTCATTAATTAGGTCTTGGCTATCTTTAAGTGGTCCTTGATATTTTGCTGGCAATGAGCCGCTATCTAGCGGAGCAATTAACTCATTGGCTCTAGCTAATTTTTGGTCAATATCCTTTATACTAGTTTTAATATCCAAAAGTGATTGTTTGACATCACCATTTTCAGTGATTGTCAGGCCTTGAGGAGAAAATTTAAATCTATTTACTTGTTCTAGTAACTCACTTCCAGTTTTTGCCACTTCAGTTAAGATTTCTGCAGCTTCTAATGCGTTAGAGGTGTTGTAACTATCAGGGGCAAATTTAACAATAGACTTAAGAATAACACTAGATTGATCTAGTTCTGATTGAGCTTGATTAAGTCCTTTTAGGGCCCCTGCAAAGTTATTTTGAGCTAAGCTGTAATCTTGTTGCTCAAGTGCGCTTTTTGCAGAACTGACGTCATTTAACACACCTGTACTTATTCCCAGTATTTTTCCACCGATTTTTTGACCTTCCGAAGCAACTTGCAATAAGAATATTGGAGTAACAGCTATAATAATCATTATTATAAAACCAATCGCTTTGTAGACGGGTGGTTTTGTAAATTTTATTTTATTAATATGAGAAAATCCTTGAAGTATTAATTTAGGAATTTTTGGAATTGAAATTAATACTACCCCAATTGTATAGGCTATAGTAAATGTAAAATTTAGAAAACCAGTCCAAAAATTTTTAAAAACTTCCATCAATAAAAAACGTCTTTCAGTTTCGACGTTTTGGTCGACTTTATGATGTAAAATAATTTTTACTTTCCGAGGCATTTAAAATATTAAACTGTTTTATTTTGTTTAGAAATATTAAGCAGGATTCCAATAGCAGATAGATTCAAAATCATAGCTGTGCTACCGTAACTAAAAAATGGCAATGGGATTCCTGTCAACGGGACCAACCCGATGATGGCTCCAATATTAATAATAACACTAATACCGATCATGGCGGTTAATCCAAATGCTAACATTCTTCCAAAGTTATCCGAACACGCTAAGGCTACTTTAGCGCATTGATACAGTAGTCCTACAAATACTAATAATATCAAAACTACTCTTATAAATCCTAATTCTTCTGCAATAATAGCAAAAATTGAATCATTAATAGTTTCTGGTAAATAAAAGCGTTTTTGTCTAGATAGTCCATACCCATAACCAAATAGCCCCCCGCTACCTACGGCGATTAGTGCTTGGTTAATTTGATATCCAATCCCTAATGGATCTCCCGAAGGGTTTAGGAACGCAGTTATTCTTTGTAATCGATATGGTTCTAGCCAAGCTAATCCTAAAATTGCAACTATTCCAGAAAACGCTAGCCATGCCAGGTATTTAATTTTTGCTCCTCCTGCAAAAAACATCACCATTGCAATTGTAACTAAAGAGATTGTAGAACCTAAATCTGGCTGCCAAATTATTAAAAAAGCCATAGTCACTATTAACACCAATGGAGGGAATATTGACTCCCAAAAACTGTGACTAGCGGATCGATGTGGTTTAGATGTCCAGGCTGCCAGATAAATAATCAAAGCTAATTTTGCAACCTCTGCTGGTTGGAAAAAAATTGGCCCCATGCTAATCCAACGAGTTGCACCGTTAGCCGTAACTCCTAGCCCCGGAACCTTCACTAATACTAATAATAAAAGAGCGGCTGCAACGAAAATACCTGCCGGCTTTTTTAGCTTTTGATAATCAAATTTACTAAAAATATATAACGAGATTAATCCAAATAAAACTCCTCGGGTTAGCTGATGAATTAAATAATAATTAGTGTTCCCGAAGTTTTGTTGTGATTCTGCTGTTGAGGCAGACCAAAGCATGCTTAATCCAATCAAAAGTAAAGCACCAGTAAAAGCAATTATTCGGTAGTTTATTTTGTTGTTTGTTTTAGCCATACTTTACCAATTATCTATTTACTAATTTAACAAATTCATTACCTCGTTCTTCATAATTACTGAACATATCAAAAGAAGACGCACCCGGACTCATCAGTACCACATCACCATCAACTGCCAAACTTTTTGCGCTATTAACAACAATATCAAAATTATCAAAGCTCCCCGATATTTTGTTTTCTGGATAATTCGACTCAGTTAACAGATCTTTAATTTTTTTACCTACTGGCCCCATACATATAATATGTTTGATATTGTTTGTGGTAGTAATTTGATTAACTAATTCTTGGTAATCTAAGTTTTTTTCTGCTCCGCCTATAATTAACACAATTGGATTAATGGGGAAAGATTTTATAGCAGCAATGGTTGTGCCGGGAATGGTGGAAATTGAATCGTTGTAATACTTTACTCCATTTTTTTCTGATACAAATTGCAGTCTATGTTGTAGACCTGTAAATGAATCAACTTCTTTCTGAATATCTTCTATTGATACATTTAAAATTTTGGCTACCAATGATGCAGCAGCAATATTTTCTAGATTATGTTTGCCTCGCAGTAAGCTATCTTTTGTAGAAATGGTCTCAGTGCTTTTTTTTGAAAAAATAATTATTTGCTCTTCGTCTTCAATTATTTGGGCACCTTGAGATGGTATAGTTTTTTTAGATATAAACCATTTTTGTCCATCTCCTTGCTCGCCAATTGCCTTTGAAGCCGGATAGTCGATATTAGATATTATGTAATCAGATTGATTTTGAAATTTAGCAATTGATGATTTTGCTTGATGGTATTCGATTAAATCTTGATGGTAGTCTAAATGATCAGAGGTTACCATCAAACAAACTCCAATATTAGGGCTTTTGTTTAAATCTTGAAGCTGGAAGCTAGATAACTCATATACTACTAAATCATTTGCTTCTAAATCATCTAAAAATTCAAGAGGTTGAATTTTACCGATGTTTCCGGTAAGAAATACTGCTCCATTAAAAATTTTTGCATTTTTTAGAATTTGATAAATTAAACTCGAAGTTGTCCCTTTACCCTTTGTTCCGGTCACTCCAATTATTTTTGCACCGCAATGTTCAAAAAACCATTGAGCCTGACTCGTAATTAAGATATTTTTTTTGTCAGAAATTTGATGATGTTCATCAGATAGTTTTATACCAGGACTTCTAAATAAAACGAACGCTTCATCTAAAGCTTTTTCTATAAAATCAAAGCCGCTATAAACACTTAATTTTAAATGTTCTAGCTTGGCCAGATTTTGAGTTTTCCATTTATTTAACTCTCGTCCATCATAAATCTTAACTTTTATTCCGTAACCAGTTAAATAATCTGCTATTGCTTGACCTTCTTGTCCAAATCCTAAAATTCCAACAAGTTTAGTTTTTTTTAAATCTTCAATATTCATAGATTAGCTTAAAAATTGTCCAGATAAATTTTTAAGTGGTGTATTATTTCTAACCACTAGCTGACCATTAAGCCATACTGCCTTTATTCCTGTTGAATATTGGTAAGGGTTATTGATAGTTGCTGGAGAATCGATTTCTTTCGGATCAAATAATACTAAATCTGCATAATTACCGGTTTGAATTTTTCCTCTATTATTTAAACCTATTAGTTCTGCAGGGCGGCCACTTAGTTTTGCTATAGCTTCTTCAATAGAGATTTCTTTATTTTTCAAAACATTGTTAAGAAATTTTGTACTTGATCCAAAGCTTCGTGGGTGTATCAAATTAGAACCATGGTCAAGATTGAAACCCCCACCATTGGTTCCAATTAGTCCTAAAGCATGGTTATTTATAGTAGAAACAATTTTTGGATCTAAGCAGTGATCAAAAACCAAAGTACCACTTCCACCGACCTTAATCAAATTAATAAGAGCTTCTTCGCTGGTCATACCCATATCCTTAGCAATACTAGAAATGGTTTTTCCATTTACTTTTAGATTTTGACCTGTTGAAGCAATTATCAATTCGGACACTCTAGTTGAGTGATTGCGTAAATAGCTAAGAATTTTTTCTAGCTTTTCTGGGTTCTGTAACCGTTCAATCAACTGCGATCTCCCTCCTTCTATACTCCATTTAGGTAGATAAGTATATAAAGGTTGCCAAGTAAAATCATAAGGGTAAGAATCAAAAAGTATATTATTACCTCTATGCCAACTGGACTCCAGCGTATCTAAAAGCTCATTTATTATTTGGGCGTTTTCTTTATATCTAATTTTTAGATGAGAAATTTTTAATTTAACTTTAGTTTGCTCTACAATTGCTACTAACTCTCTTATACTACTAATAATTTCTTCGGCTTCATCTCTAAGACTAACACTAAGAATTTTATTATATTTTGAGCAAAGTTTGGCTAAACTAAAAATTTCCGCTTCGGAAACATTTAGTTCGTGAGAATATTGAAGGCCTACAGAAATACCACTTGCCCCATCTATTAAGCATTCCTCTAATAAAACCAAAAGAGAGTCTAATTCGCTTTTGGTTGGAGGTTTGCTTGAATCTCCTAGTAGGCCTCTTCTTACGGTAGAATAACCAATTAATGTCGTAATATTAGTCCCGTATTTTTGGCTTAGTAACTGAGTTTTATATTCCTTGTATGTTCTCCAATTTACATTCATTCCAGAAGTAGACTTCCATTTTTGAACTGATAATAAGCTATTTTCTGACAATAAGGGCGCTAAGCTAGATCCAGAGTTACCAACTAAAATGGTAGTATAGCCCTGAGTGATCAGACTTTCTAAAGAAGGATTATCAAATAGTTGCCAGTAGCTATCGCTGTGGTTTTGAACATCAATGAATCCAGGTGTTAATATCAATCCACTAGCATTAAAATTTTCTTTTGCTCCAGTAGTTATGTTAGGCGCAACAGCAACAATTTTCTCACTTTCCACTGCTACGTCAGCTGTAATCGATTTCTCACCAGAACCATCAATTACAGTTGCATTTTTTATTATTAAAGAATACATAGTTTGAAATTAACAATTATCTGTCTAAGAAAAAAATAATTATAGCCATTATTCCTGCAATGCTGGAGAGGATCCAAAATCTCATTGTAATCTTGGCTTCTGGCCAACCCAAAGCTTCTAGATGATGATGAATCGGTGCAGATAAAAAGAATTTTTTCTTAAATAGTATTCTCCAGAATATTTGAATAAAATAACTCAATGCCTCAATAACAAATACAAATCCAATTAATGGTAAAAGTAAAACACTGTTTGTTAAAAAAGCAACTATAGATAGTAATACTCCCAAACCCATTGATCCCGTATCACCCATAAAAAATCTTGCAGGGTGAACGTTGAACCATAAAAATGCTAGTAATGCACCAGAGACAACTCCAAGTAATGAAGCAAGGTTGTCTCGACCTAAAATAAAAGAGATTACCGCAAATCCTATAAAGGAAACTAATAATACCCCACCAGCCAGTCCATCTAATCCGTCAGTTTGATTAACGGCAAAGCTTGTTCCAATGGTAACAATTAAAAAAAATGGAATAAATAACCAGCCTAACGTTATATCTCCATAAAAAGGGATATGCAAAAAATCAAAACCAAGTTTGAAGTAAAACCACCACGCCCCAATCAAAGCTACTGCAGTATATAAAATTAATTTGAATCTAAATCGGAAGCCTCGCCCCATGTGACCCAATCTTCTAATGTCTAAATAGTCATCCATCAGTCCCACAATCGCAGCACCTAATAACGCACCAACTGGGAGTAAAGTTTCTTTTCGAGTTAAAAAATTAAGGATATGAAAATTCTCTATTCCAACAATTCTATCAAAAAACCAAAAAATCACAGCTAATATTATGGTTGTTCCCCAAATAATAACCCCACCCATAGTTGGTGTTCCTTCTTTGTTGGCATGCATTCTAGAAAACAACGGTGTGCTACCATCGCTTCGAATTTGTTTACCTAAATTAAATCGGTATAGTATGTTGGTTACTAAGGGTGTTATTGCTATTGCAAATAAGAAAGCAATAGTAGTCAGAGAAAAAATTTTGATTAATAAGTCCGTAATCATTGGATTTATTATACCATATTTAAAGGCTAATTATCGAATTTTGATTCTATAATTTTTTTCCTTAATTGCAAGGTATCCTCTTCTCTATTGGGGCTACCTAATACAATAATTAAATAATCGCGATTATTATATTTTAGAATGTTAACCATGCTTCCTTGCGCGGCATCTGTATATCCTGTTTTTATTGCATACAAATCAGAGTATTTTTGAATTAAATTATTAGTGGCTGTTATGAAGTATCTTTGACCTAGTTTTCCAGAAAACGAATAACTATAAGCTTTAGAGGTGTTATCAAATACATTTTTTGATATAAGGACTTTAGATATTTTTTTAACATCGTTACTTGAAGAATAATTAGTTTCACTGTCAAAACCATTAGGGTTACTGAATCTGGTATCTGTTAGGTTCAAGTTTTTAACTTCTTTATTCATTAACTCAGTGAATGATTTTTGCTGCTTCTTTTCAATATAATGAGAAAGGCTTAATGCAGCATCATTAGCGGAGCCGATTAACATTGAATTTAGTAAGTCACTTATCACAACTTTGTCCCCTACCGCTAAATTTAATGATGGATTGAAAGATTTAATATCTGAATTTGTAATTTCGTATTCATCTGTTGGGTTGCCATAATTTAATACTATCCATGTAGTCATTAGTTTTGTTAAACTGGCTACCAGCAAGGCACTATCTGGGCGCTTAGAAAATATAATTTGATCATTACTAAGATCAATGACTTCGTAACTAGCAGCTTTTACTTCCGAAATTTCCTGTTCGTTAATATCATAACTCTTTTCGCCATTTATTCTTTGCGATTTTTCTTGCTCTGTTTGGTTCTTTGACTGATTGCTTGGCCCAAGTCCAGTATTAGAAAATAAAAACGATATACCATAAATTAGCAAAAAGCTAATTATTATATATCCTACTAATTTAATAATTTTTAACATACTAATATAATAAAGTTCCTAAACTCATAAAGCAAATTGTTGACAGTAGATATATTTTTTTATAAACTGAAGGATAGCTAATTAATTATATAATATGAGTGAAATAAAAGTATCAAAAGACAACTTCGATCAAGAAGTAATAAAATCAAGCCAAGTAGTTTTAGTAGATTTTTGGGCGGTTTGGTGTGGTCCTTGTAAAATACTAGGGCCAATAGTTGCTGAATTAGCAGAAGAAAATAACGGTAAGTTAGTTGTGGCTAAAGTAAATGTTGATGAAGAACCAGAACTAACTCAGCAGTACAATATTATGAGTATTCCAACTATGAAGTTCTTCAAGAACGGAGAAATAGTCGGAGAAATAGTCGGAGCAGCCCCTAAGGCAACTATTGAGGCAGAATTAGCAAAGCACTTGAATTAGAACCCTATTTAGTTTCATAAATAAAAAATCATCAGAACTAACTGATGATTTTTTATTTTATAATGTATAGGTTTGGCCTTCTTCTGCTATATTATTAATCTTTTCTGTTGAGTTGCTGGTATTATTAGGATTTTTAGGAGGCTGGGGTGCCTTAACATTTTCAGCAAAAACATTTTCCAACGCACTCGCTATATTATCTGCTAAGCCTTCTTGATTTTCTGTTTGTAGATTTTGGGCAGTTTTCCAAATATCATTTACATGTTTCGGGGGTTTTGCCTTTGTTAACTTTTGATTATTAGGTTTTTTGAAAACTGGCTTTTGAGGTACAATCTTTGGCTGAATAGGTTTTTGATTAGGAGAAGTAACTTTATTAACTTGATTAACAGGCTCTGTTTTTATTGGTGGTTTGGATAAAGATTCTTCTCTTGTTTGTGGTTGAGGTCTGGGTTCTATTCTTTGTGGTGCTGGAGTTCTCGGGGTGGTAGATTTAACTCTGCTTAAAAAATCTTCTGCAATTTGAAATTTTGCTGCTGGCGATAGATTAGGATTTTCTCTTTGTTGATACGGAGGGTTATTATTAGATTCACTAAAGTTTGAATTGCTTTTATCATTTCCCATTACTGCAGCTCTAGCAGCATTTGTAAATCCTGCTGGAGCTTTTTGTTGTCTACGTAAGGACTGCTCACCATTTTCTGAGCTATGAGAATCTGCGGATGCTTCGTGAAATTCTGTCCCCATCCAGCGCTGGATCTTTTCTTCTACTTCTTCTCGAGGGTTAGCGTATCTTTCTCTAGAAACCTTAATAATTTTTTGACCGTTTCCAACTACCCAGTCATCATCTACAGGTATTGTAATTGCTGTAAAAGGATCACTAGCAACTCCATTAATCATTAGTTTTAATACGATATGAAACTTAGGTAAATTAACAATATCTACTGGAGTGAATGATGGTTCAAATTCTGTTTCTAGATATTCAGCATCTGCTGCACCGACACGAAATACTATCATTGATCCTACGTTACCAAACACAGCGTCCCTCACCTTGGTATTGTTTTCTGGGGTTAGCTGTCCGATATATTGATGACCAACGGTTAAGTTGAGTCGATATTTACGCGCTTCAGAAAGAATGGTTGCAAAACTATCGGTTACAAAATTTTGAAACTCATCCACATATAGATAAAAGTCCTTACGGTCTTGTTCGGGAATATCTACACGAGATAAAGCGGCTAACTGAAGTTTGGTAATAACCATAGCTCCTAAGAGAGCAGAGTTATCTTCCCCTACCTTACCTTTAGAAAGATCCATTAATAAAATCTTTTGACTATCCATAATTTCTCGTAAGTCAATAGTAGATTTGGGTTGACCAATAATATTTCTAACAATAGAAGATGATAAAAATTGTCCCACTTTGTTTTGAATTGGGGCAACTGCTTCCGTTCTGTATTTTTCTGCATAGTTTGCAAACTCTTCTACCCAAAATGCTTTTACCATCGGATCTTTAATACTATCAACAATTTTTTTGCGATATTTTTTATCAACATACATACGAACAATACCAAGCATGGTATTACCAGGACTATCTAGTAAAGCTAAAATAGTATTGTTTAAGATGTATTCCATACGAGGAGACCATACTCCGGCCCAAATCTTTGTAAATACGCCCATCAAACCAGAAGCAACTAAATGTTGATACTTGGGATCAACAGATTCCAGAATGTTTAATGCGATTGGAAAATCCTGATCGGCCGGGTTAAAATACACAACGTCATTAATTCTACTTGGTGGTACGAAGTCCAAAATTTTTTGAATAGAGTCACCGTGTGGGTCGATAAAACAAACTCCATTACCATTTCGAATATCCTGAATAACCATGTTTTCCATCAATGTAGTTTTACCCATACCAGTTTTACCGATTACATACATATGTCTGCGCCGGTCATCAGGTTTTATACCAAAGGGAACTTGCTTATTACGAAAGTTTGTTTTGGCAAAAAAATTAATTTGTTCTTTTGAGGTTTCCATACATTATTTAAAGGGTAATATTTATATAGGTAAGTTAGCCGGAGGTTGAATCTTTTTAACATCAAGTGACTCTATTGGCTTAGCAAGCGCTGCAGTTGTGATAGGAAAATGATATAAAGTTGCTAATTCTTCTGTATTTAAAACAAAAGTCCTTTCTCCAATACCATTACTTCTAGCTTTATAGCCTTCAAAAAGATGTTTTTTTCTATTTTTTACCCAGCGATTAATATAAGCTCCTTCTAAAGTTGGAGAAATTTTATAATCTTTTTTAGGACCAAATGCTGGTCTAAAACCATTAAAATTAGTGGCAGCGAAAACTTTGAACGGGCTCAATACTAACTTTTTAGCATTTTTATTGAATTGTTCTTTTGTCCCTAAGTGAAGTAATCGAATTTTGGTACTAAATCCTGGGCGATTGAGCTTGTTTTTTATAGAAGTAACTTGTTGTTTAACAATTTCGTCTACTCCCATCATATCATTTTTTACCTTACTTTTCTTACCTTCAGAGTTAACAACAGTCTTTTCACCTAAAACTTTTTCCACCTCTGCCTCTGCATCCTCTTTCCATGAACCGTCCATAACGGGTTGTAGAATAAACTGAACACCATAGAACTCTTGATCGCTAATTTTGGTAAATGTTTCTAATAAAGGAGATAATGGATCTACTACAATTTCGCTCAATTCTGGACCTTTAAGACTCTCAAATTCCCGATAAGTTCTGATCGGAAAAGCTTGGCTCTTAACTGGGATAAATTCTGCACCAAATAAGTCATATTTATCGCTTTCTGGATCATAATCAAAATTTTCTAAATAGTCATTAACTTCTGTAAGTTCTATGCTGGGATAATTAGCATATAACGCCGCTTCAATTAAATCTACCTGTTTGGTTGGAACGCGAACTAAGTAAGAAATTTTTCCGCCTAAGCTAATTATTTCGAAAGAAATAGTAAATACTACTTTCCCTTCTAGATATTTTTCTTGGAAAGTAAAATTATCAAAAAGTTGATGTAATTGAATAAAAACCTGCTCAGCATTATAGAAGCTAGTTGGATTATCTTTTGGCGGTTTGATTTCTAAAATTGTCCATTCAATACTTTGTACGTATTGAGTTTGAATTTCATCTAAATAAAGTTTGTATAGAAAATAAATAGTGAGCAAAACAAAAACGACCCATCCCCCGTGAATGAATAGGAACCATACAATTTTTGCTACATTCAATATGTCTGGGAATAGACCGTTTTCCATAATTTAAGTGTGGTTTTTGTTTCTGTAATTTTTAATTAACTATTTAGCTAAACTATACAAATTCTTTCCGACTTTTTTAAATAATTTTTTATTTGAAAGTCCAACTAGAACTGTATTCTTCTTGACCATGCGACGCTCTAAAACTTTTTCTACGATTTGATCGCGGGTAAGTGGTCCGCCGGTTTCGGTTAATATCTCGGCAATAATATCTGAGACAACGCCAGGTTTGTAACCCCATTCAGTAAGAGCATAAATCCCTCTACCAACCAAAACAAAGCGTTTATCTTTAATCAATTTATTATGAACAGTTTCTTTATATGCCTTGCGACCATCAATATTATTTTCATTTATCAAATCAGTAATACTAGAATAATGCTCAGGTTTTTTATGATGCTTCATTACCAAGTAAGCTTTATCACCAACATCTTTAGGCTTGATTTCATTCCAGTGCCCTAATCCAAATTCTCCATAAGGGTTCTTTTTAACACCACTAGAAGCTTGTAAATAGTTTAAAACAACTTTTGGACTAAGTTTATCTTGATTTTGTTTAAAGAATTCAGATTGTTCAAATTTTTTAATGAAGCTCTCTGGTTCCAATGGTTGACCATGATTATCTAGTAATTCTTTGGTTGTCTTAACGAATTTATATAAGAAGTCCTTATCAAATCCAATCTTAGACCAAGATTGACGAATATGTTCGTTTTCACTGTGCTCTTCTATTTCTGTAATTAATCGCAACAAAAATTTAAGCGCTTGAATATCACTTTCTTCTGAATAACCTAAGTACTTAATTAAAGCATCTTCAGACATCAAACCACCATGTTCTGTAATAGTGGTGATTAATAAATCACGAGCCGAAATAAACTCTTCAAGTTCGTTAACGCCTCGTTTAAGATTTTTAAGAAGTTCTTTCTCAATTTGTCTAACACGTTCGCGAGTAAGTCCTTGTTCTTCACCAACAACTTTTAAGGTTTGAAGTGTTTCATTATTAAGACCATACCGCTTTGAAAGTATAAGTTTTTCACGTTCCTTCAATGGCTCTAAGATCTTGGCAATAATGATGTTTAATTCGAATTCTTGCAAAGATTCTCGCTGGTGTGTATCTATAATTGTATCTAAAATTCCCATGTCAAAAGATTAATATACAAAATTATAACATATATGATAAACTTGGTCAAATGATTTATTATACCATTTTTAAATAAAAAACCCCTTATTTAAGGGGGTTTTATTATTTACGTCGTTTTAATTTCCAATTTTGCCACAAAACAAGTATAGGACTGGCTACAAATATAGAAGAATATGTACCAGCTATAATTCCTATAAATAGAGCTAATACAAAGTATCTGATGGTTTCTCCTCCAAATATTAGTAAAGCAAGGAGAACCAAGAGTACTGTTAAGCTAGTATTTAAAGATCTAACCAAAGTTTGTGAAATACTATGATTAACAACGAACTCTATAGATTGCCCAGCGTAAATTTTAAGATTTTCTCTTATACGGTCGAAGACAATAATAGTATCGTGAACAGAGAAACCTAACACGGTCAACATAGCGGTGATGAACATACTATCAACTTCTATATGATAGAAGTGTCCTAGGATAGAGAAAATCCCAAGTAGTACAAATAAATCGTGTATTAACGAGAGGACCGCTGCTACACCAAACTGCCAGCTAGAAATTGGCTTTGTTACTTTTCTGAATGCATATGCAATATAAAAGATAATTCCTAAGGATACAAGGATTAGCTGATATAACGCTTGGCGGGCTAATTGCTCACCAACGATTGGACCAATAGATTCATAACTCTTCTCAGTGAATTCTCCTACCTTTGTTTTTAATGAAGTCAATAAATTATTATGCTTCTCTTCATCTTGTTGTTCGGTTCTGATTATTATCCCATTATTGTCAGTAGACTGGACTTGCGAATTATCAATTCCCTGTTCGGTAACCACTTGCTTTATTTTTTCAACTTCTACAGATTGATTAAATTGTAATTCTGTAACAGACCCACCTTTAAAATCAATTCCTAATTTTAGACCAAAGATAGCAAGAGAAATTATGCCGGCTACTAATATAACTAAAGATAGAATAAAAAAGTAGCGGTAGTAATTAAGTAATTTCATGTTATTGATTGTTAGATTTCTTAAGTTTTGTTCCAAAAAGCCAAGGCATTTTGGAAATTCGCTTAGTCATTAATAATCTTAAGAAGGTACGAGTAGCTGTAATCGCGCTAAACATTGAAATCAAAATACCAATTGATAAGGTGATTGCAAAACCTTTAATGGATGGTGTACCGAATAAATACAAAATAAAAGTAGTAATTAAGCTAGATACATTAGAATCACGAATAGATAGCCATGCTCTATTGAACCCGTCTTCGATTGCCTTTGGTAGATCCTTACCGCTGCGGATTTCTTCTTTCATTCTTTCGAAAATCAAAATGTTAGCATCAACCGCCATACCGATTGACAATATAAATCCGGCAATACCAGCAAGAGTTAGAGTTACAGGTTGAACACCGTTTAAGAACATTAAAGCTAAATAACTTACTAAGGCTAATATACCAAACCAACCACTAACTACTATACCAAGCAAGAAGAATATACCAACCAGAATAATAGCAGTAATAGAAATTCCTATTTTGAAAATTGCTATAGAAAGCAAGGTGTAAATAATCAACGCTAAAACAGCTAACAATCCTGGGTATCTATAGAAAAAGATCATGAATAGTACCACTAGTAACAATCCAATTAACCCAGCAATTAATGATTGTTGAATAGATTCTTGTCCTAAAGTAGCCCCTACATTTTGCTGAGAGATCAAGCTAATTGGCACTGGTAGTGCACCAGAATTTAATCTAGTAGCTAATTGCTTGGCTTCCTCCGCAGTAAACTTACCCGAAATAATCGCCTCTCCATCAGTAATGGCACTTTGTACTGTTGGGGCGCTAATGATTTGTCCGTCCAAAATAATTGCAATTGGTTTGCCCAAATTAGCTTGGGTTAAATCAGCAAATAATTTTGTTCCTTCATCATCAAATTGAAGACGAACAATAATATTAGAGTTGATAGTACTGCCAGTAGATTGAACATCAGCTGTAGCCTTTTTTAATTGCTTACCTGATAATCCAGTTTTTACCCAGCTTCCCAATGGATCTACTACTACTTGACCGTCTGCACCAACAGTAGCTTCTTGGGGCTGATTAGGATCGCCTTGGGTCCTGAATTCTAATAATGGGGTTTGTCCGATTTGGTTAATTGCTTGGTTAACGTCGCTGATTCCTGGTAATTCTACAACTATTTGATCAGACCCTTGAACTTGAACAAGTGGTTCTGATACACCAAAACTGTTGACCCTACGCTCAATTGTGTCTCTAACGCTAGTTATAGCGTCTTTCTTGTCACTTTCTGCAATATCCTTAAAATCGGCTTTATAAACTAAATGGGCACCCCCTTTTAAGTCTAGACCCAAATGCACAAAAAAGTCTTTTTTATAGTTTATTCCTAATTTATTTAAATCAATTTTACTACCCTGTGGAAATGCTATCCAAGCTGCTCCCAAACCTAGTAAAATCACAAATACAAAAACTGAAATTCTCTTAATAAATGGTTTCATAAAAATCAATTAATCATTCATAAATTATATTCAATTATTGGGAATTTTGCAAAGTCTTAAAAATCGTTCTATTACAGCAAGATCACGGCTTTTCCATTGTAATTTGATTTGTATCTTTTCTCGAGTTTGCTTGGTAATTTGCTTTGCGCTATTCAAATTATGAGTTTTTACAAACTCTTCGAACTCATTTAACTCTGTAGGTGTATTAAAGCTACTAGCTCCTGAAATAATCAAACCTAACATCTTATTGTCACCATACTTTTTTTCTAAAAATGTCCATTGTTTTTTAATCTGCAGCCAAGTTTGATGTTTGAGTTTTGGGTTTTGCAAACAATAATTAATCATAATGTGACGATCTTGGTCACGTATTTCGTCGCTAAATAAGAATTTAAATAATATTTTTTGGATATTACTATTAGAAAATTTTGTCATAGCCATTAACACTTGTTGTTTTTCTTGAGCTAGGTGGCTATTGGTATAAATACTTCTTAGATTGTAATAATCTTTAGAATTACCGTTATTAGCTATAGTACAATAAACAGCTAGTCTTATATCTGCGTCAATGTTTTTTCCACTTAACTTTGACTTAAACAATTTATAAGCAGTATCCACGGATGGCTTATAGTTTGATAGCCCAGATTCTAGAAAAGCCAACCCTCTTAAAGTTTTATAATTATTTTTTTCACTTAGCTTTTCTTTATAGCCTAAATACTTTCTATTAATTAAGTTTCCAAATAATTGTCTTTTAAAATTACTTAGTAGCTTTTCGGCTTTTGCACCGAATAATAATTGTTCTAATTGATTTAAACTAGTAGAGATCTCTGACCAAACAATATAGCTATCTTCATTATCTAGATGATTTAATGTTTCCAAATAAGTATCGGTGGTTACATATCCAGACTTGGAAAGTAAGAATAAATTTCGATAAATAGCTAAACGATCAACACTAGAAAGAGACTTGTTTCTGATTTTTGGCAAAATTTTCTCTAATAAAGCATGGTCATAATTAGCAATAAAAAAACTTTGCTCAGAGTCATTGAGTTTTATAAAGCCATAGTCTTGAGGTAAATTAATTGTTTGTTTTGATTTAGAAAGAGTTATAGAATCAGAACTTATTTTATTATCAGAGATACCTTTATATATTGGAAGTAGCGGAATAGACCAGTTTGTTTGTATCTTTTTGGTATTTATCTTCTTATTAGAAACAACAGATAACTGAGTAAAATGAGACTGACTTAAATTTAACTTATTATTTTTAGTATCTATATCTACACTCACAACAGGATAGCCCATTATTGTTGTCCATTGTTTCATAAATTTTCGTACTGGTTGACCAGATGCCTTTTCGAACGCTTCCCAAAGATGAATAGATGAAGTGTTTTTGTAAGAGTGTTTTTTTAAATACAAAGTCAGGCCTTTTTGAAAAGCCTGTTCTCCAATATAGCTGGATAACATTCGCAGCACACTTGCTCCTTTGGCGTAACTTATCCCGTCAAAAATCTCTCCGATCTCATTAGGATGATGAACTTCTATTTCAATTGGATGACTATTTTGCAGACTGTCTTGACTCAAGGCGTAAGATTGCTCTTGAAGAACAAACTTTGTCCAAAACTTCCATTCCGGAAATAATTTGTCGACTGTTAAGTAAGCCATGTAAGTTGCAAAACTTTCATTCAACCAAAGATGTGTCCACCACTCCATAGTAACCAAATTTCCAAACCATTGATGTACTAATTCATGAGCAATAACTTCTGCTACTCTTTGCCTACCGATAAACGTTGTGTGTAAGTCATCTACTAATAAATCTTTCTCTCTAAATGTAACAGCCCCCCAATTTTCCATTGCCGCTGCCGCAAAGTCTGGTATAGCGATCATATCTAATACTGGTAATGGATAATTTATTCCAAAGTAGCTTTCTAAAAACTCTAAAACTTTTTTGGTTACATCCAAAGCAAATTTTCCTTGAGATTTTTTTCCTGGGGTGGTATGAATTCTTATTTTTACCCCTCGTTTGGTTTGAGTGTGTAGGTGTTCTAACTCCCCTACTATCAAAGCTAAAAGATATGTGGACATTTTAGGAGTTGGTTCAAAGTGAACAACCTTTAGTCCAGAGTCTAGATGGTGTGGTAAAACTTGGGATTCGATTGTATTAGATATTGCTTGGAGCTGCTTAGGGATTATTACCGATATTTTAAACACAGCTTTGTGTGCAGGTTCATCAAAGCAAGGAAACATACGTCTTGCGTCCGTGGCTTCAAGCTGAGTAGTAGCTAAAAATTTTTCTTTGTTTTTATGAGTATATTTACTTCGATAAAATCCTTGTAATCCTTCTAGGATTTTCCCGTTCAGTTCTATAGATAAAGTACCTTTCCCGAAAATAGATTTAGGAAATATAAATTTAACTGTCTCGGTTTTTTTAACATAAACTATTTTTGAGGAAGCTAATTCATTCTTTTCTGTTAACCATACCACTGAGTTTATATCCAAATCTACTGAGTGTAGAATCAGCTCTTTAGTAGGTTTATCAATTGTGATTTTAATCTTTTCTGCTGCATGAAAGCTAAAGTCTCTTAGGTTAGGAGTAATGGTTAAATGGTATTGAGATGGCCTGACACTTTTAGGTAGTCTGACTTTGGAATAACTAGAAGAAACTGATGGAAGTAATTTTGAATATGATGTTTGTAATGTTTTCATACAATATTGACAGGAATTGATTTATTTTGTATAATCGCAGAAATGGAGGAGTGATTAGGTACACAGATATTAATTTTACTATTGCTATTTTATCTATAATTAGCATGGCTATCAAACCCTGAACATGAAGTTGTTTGGTTTTTTTAGCAATACTTAATATTATTATCGGCGTTGCCTATTTGGTTTTAGACATTAAAAAAAATTTAAAAAGGAGTGAGTAAATGATAGGAATAATTTTTTGCTTAGCCGGATTATTATTCGCCTTAGCTTCGTTATGTGATCCGTCCTCATCAGGATTATATGTTCCTGTGGGGATGATGCTTACAACAATAGGGTTGATATCTAACTGTATCCCTGAAAGTAAGAAAAAATAAATAAAGGATAATCAATAAATCCAAAGCACTTTTATAAGTGTTTTTTATTTATTCAAATTTTTTTGGTGCTCTGCTGAATTTATAAGTCCGCATTTTTTATATTTCCGACCACTACCACAGAAACAAGAATCATTTCTTCCAATACCATTTGCTCTAGGGTCCTCTGGTTCGGAAGTAATTTGCTGAGCAGGATTACTGTCAGAAGTACTCCCTGTATTTAGAGTTAAGTGTTGATGAGTTTGACCATTCTCATTATGAATCTGCACACCTATTTTGAGAGCTGAGTAAATAACTTGCTTATCAATTTCAGTAAGCAAAGTTTGGAATAAAGAGTAACCTTCTTTTTTATATTCAACTAATGGATCGCGCTGCCCATAACCACGCAACCGTACAGAGTCTCGCAAATGATCCATTGTATCCAAATGCTCCATCCATAACCTATCTATAGATGACAACATTAAAGTCCCTAAAACATTATTAAAGAGTTCTTCTCCAACTTCCTTAGATTTTGC
>CAYRJC010000015.1:0-2849 GCA_964424635.1 uncultured Candidatus Saccharibacteria bacterium
AGGTAATGTTGGTATCGGTACTAATGCTCCAAATACCACTCTGCAAATTAATAGTACTTATACTAGTGCTTTAAATCCAGGTGTCCGTTTACGCAGTACTAACCCAGGTATTTCCTTTGACGGTACTAACAGCGGCTCTGCTCGCAACTTTACTTTAATGAGCGGGTATAGCAGTGATACTAAGTTTGAGCTACTGCGTTCAAGTGCTGCTCAAGGCACTCCGGATACAGCAGTGTTTAATGTTGATGGTACCAATGGATTTATTGGTATCGGTAGTAGTTCAACCGCTGCAAATCGTATGGATATTAATGGCTCTCTGGCTATCGGTGGATCATATTACGGCACTGCCGCTCCAAGCAATGGCGCGATCATTCAAGGAAATGTAGGTATTGGTACTACATCTCCAGGCCAGCAATTCCAAATTGGTACCGGCTTGCAGGCTTATCAAGTTGATGGAACGAATGCTCGCATTCAAGCTATGACCGGGGTAAGATTGTCGATGTATGGCAGCAGTGCTGAAGATCTCCATTTTTATGGAGCAGACTCAGGTACTACCCAAGGAGCATTAATAATTAGAGAGGACAACGCCGAACAAAAATTAGTATATACATCTAGTGGTGGTTCAATAGTAGGTACTGTGGGGATTATTGGCGGAGCTCATAATCTTTTAGTCCAGTCTTCTAGATATGGTACTACTACTATTCAAGGTGGTAACGGTGATTCTGATGGCTCCGCAACAGATGCCGCTGGAACCAACTTGCTTATTAATGGTGGTCAACCAACTGGATCAGGTGCCGGTGGAGATATCATTTTACAAACCGCAGCTGCGGGAGCTTCAGGTACAACACTTCGTTCGTTAGCTGAAAGGATGAGGATTTTATCTACTGGGAATGTTGGTATCGGTACTAGTGCTCCAGCATCACTATTATCGGTGGGTACCGGCAGCGTATCTAACTTCAAAGTAAATAGTGATGGCGATATTACTTCTAGCTTCACTGCTTTGAATGGTTCGTCGACTGCTAATGGCGCAGGCACAAATAGTACGACATTAATAGTAAATAGCGGCACTAACTTCGATGTGGGTAATTACGTTAAAGTCGACCCAACTGGCGCAAATACTTGTTCTGGAACCGTAACCGTATGTTACGCAAAAATTACCGCTAAAGCGACTAATACTTTAACTATATCTCCAGCATTGACTTGGGATAATGGCGCGGCAGTAGATGAAATGCACGTTCCAGAAATTGGTGCCATTAACACTACTGACACTTTAGCTAACCGCTATGGCCGTGGTTACTTTATTGACGGCATTGTAACGGGTAATGGTTCGACATACTTTAGTGATGGTGGTATTTCCCAATCTCTTGCCAGCAGCACATTCAACTTTTTAAATAATGGCAATACTACTACATTAAATCTAGGTACAGCCGCAACTGCCGTAAATATCGCTGGTAGTTTAAGCGTGGCATCAGGAGATTTAACTATAGCTGCACAGAGCGATGCCACAGCTAGTAGTTATAGTTTAACTAACAGCGCGGCTGGTACGTTTGGAGCAGAAACCAATCGTGATGGGGTATCTAGCTTTGCGGTATTTAACGGCAAGCTCTATGCAGCCACAAAAGAAGCTGATGACTCTAGTGTGTACCGCTACGATGGTGGCACTACCTGGACCAAGGTAACAGACAGCACTTCAGGAAAAGTTATTAGCGGAGACACCGACAATATTGATGCGATATATTTAACCGTGTTTAACGGTAAGCTGTATGCAGGTACTCAGACTGCTGGAGACATCGGTGCGTTATACTCGTATAACGGCAGCACTTGGTCCCTTGTCAATGCAACCAGGGGGACGTTTGGAAGTGAAACCGATGTTGACGGTATTAGTGATCTTGTAGTATATAATGGATTACTATTTATAGCTACGGGTGATTATGGGGATAACGACACGGGAAATGTATATGCATATAACGGCACAAATACCTTTATTCGGACTAATACCAACCAGTTGGGGTCATGTTCTACTGAAAATCCCAGTATATATGGTAAGCTAGCGGTTTATAATAACCGATTATATTGGGGGGCTGGTGGTAATGACGACGCGCGTCTATGTGTTTTTTCTGGTATGCCTGAAAATGGCCGAACACATGCCTGGTATCTTTTAAATGGCCGGGGTGATGGACCATTGGCTTTAGGTAATTTTGTTGCAGGCAGCAGCACAGCCATCGATAACATTACTAGTATGGATGTCCATAACGGTAGGCTTTTTTTTGGAACTTCTTCTAATAATAATGGAGCAGAAATTTATTCCTATGTTCAATTAGAGCCTGCCATAGAAGATTTTAATTACGACACCGAGTTTGCCTTCCGTAGGGAAACTACTACGATAGGTAAAATTGACGAAACTAACGACAGTACAGTTGTCGACAGTGTCCCAGCACTTCGTAGTTACAACGGCCGCCTGTATGCTAGTGGTGATACTGGCTCAGGCGATAATGCTGGTCGAGTATACGAGTATGACGATACTACTCGAACATGGACTCGCTTGGGTACCACAGCCGGCACGTTCGGTAGCCAGACAAACGTTGACGCTGCTAGCGCGTTAATGCCGTTTAACGGCACGTTGTATATTGGTACAAGTGAATCAAACATTGGTAGTGTGTATTCGTGGACCAAAACTTCGACTAATTCGTATGCTTTAAAGTTTGATTCTGGTAATAGTAACTTTGCTAGCATCAGTTTTGTCGGTAACCAGACAGGGGTTAATAATACCGGCAACATGGGTAACTTCTTGTTTAGTCATTCTATTGTTTCAACAACCGGTGCATATGACGTCGCAGAAGATTACCCAA
>CAYRJC010000015.1:2859-18742 GCA_964424635.1 uncultured Candidatus Saccharibacteria bacterium
AGGTTTGGAGCCAGGCGATGTGCTCAGTTTGAACCCAAGCGAGACAGGGTTGGTTAAACGAAGCAATGGTGGATATGACAATACGGTTGTGGGGATCTATTCGGAAAAACCGGGATTGCGCTTGTCTCAAGTAGAAGCAGCAATTAATGGTTTACCAACAGTACCAGTAGCTTTAGCTGGTCGCGTTCCAGTTAAAGTAACAAATGAAAATGGTGCAATTCTGCCAGGTGATCATTTAACAGCATCTGCTACTAAACCTGGGTTTGCAATGAAAGCAACTCGTAACGGACAAGTAATTGGTCAGGCGCTTGAAGGATTTAATAATTTCGCTCCTGGTGCTACTGGTAAGGTGATGACTTTTGTAAAAATTGGTTGGCAAAGCGTGAATCAAAATATTACTTTACAAGGAGATCAGAGCTTTACTGTGACCGCAGGAAACACAAATGGATTTATTCAGCAGTGGCAGTCAGCTAATAATTCTCTTCTAGCGGGGATTGATAACACAGGAAAATTTGTATTTGGTGGCGATACTAATTTATATAGAATTAGCAGCGGTGTTCTTGCAACTGATAATAACTTAAAAATTGGTGGCAGTCTTTCTGTTGACCAGGTAATCAACCAATCTGGTTACGGATTAAATAAATTTGAGGGAGGTTTGGTTGTGGGCGGTAACGCTGTGTTTAATAGAAATGTTGGAATAGGATTAGCTTATGGATCTATCCCTCAAGCTACACTAGAAGTTGCAGGTAGTATAAAATCCAAATCACTAAGCGCTACAGATGGCACTTCTGCGGTTGCTCAATATTATCCTATAAAGGAGACTGGGGTGGTAGCTGGAGAATTAGTAATAATAGATAGCGAAAATTCTCAGTATGTTAAACGTAGCCTAAGTAACACTCCTGTCGTGGGTGTAGTTACTGATTCTGCTGGTTTAACAACCGGCGATTCTAATAAGTTTACTCCTGATCAATCTGTACTTGTTGCTGTTTCTGGTTTAAGCAAGGTTAGGGTTACTTCTGAAAATGGAATTATTTCTCCGGGTGATTTTCTTACTGCATCTAATACGGTTCCTGGTGCTGCTATGAAAGCTATAAAATCTGGACCAGTAATTGGTCAGGCTATGGAAGCATATTCTTCTGGCGAAGCTGGAGAGATTACCGCATTCATCAAGCCAACTAATTTTAACGGCGTCGCCATTCAAAACGAATTAGAAGGATTAGTATTTGATTATTCTGATCCGTTAGCGCAATCTCAAACTTCAACTCAAATTTTAGAGAACTTGCTTGTAGAGCTAGAAAATTTGAACGAAGAAAACATGTCTCAAATAAATACAGATGTTGTTGTAGCGGGCGGCGAAGTGATTACCCCTGCGGTTACAACCAAATCACTACGAGTTGATACTTTGACTTCTGCTACTGCCGAAGGTGGTCTTTCTGTGGCTTCATCTACTTTGTTTAATGGAGGACTTCAAGTAGATGTAATTAAATCAATTGGTGATTTGCTTTCTTTCCAAAGTGATGTTGAATTCTTCGGTACTCCATACTTTACAAAAGATACTGCTGGATTTGCTATAGTAAAACAAGGAGCTCAAACTGTAGAAGTAAAATTCAGCAGAGAATACTTAGCTCAGCCAATTGTAAATGCTTCGATTAGTTTTGAGCAAGCTGCTGATCTATCTATGATTACAGATCAATCTGCAAGATCAGCTTTACAGTCTGCTAGTGTTGCTCAGACCCAAGCATTTTTGGCAGAGGGTGTTAGTTATGCAATTACTAATAAGAGTAAATATGGATTCACTATTGTACTTAACAAACCTGCTCCTAGTGATACGACTTTCAGCTGGATAGCTTTAGCTGTTAAGAATGCCTCGATATTTATGAGCTTAGATATTCCTCTTGATAATAATAATCCGACTTTGGCTAGTGGTTCAAATAATGATTCTAGTAATGGTGATCAATCTGCTGAAGATGGTGGTACAGTTTCTGATTCTCAATAACTTACCTAAAAAACCTTAAAATTATATGTTTGAAGAAAATAGAGAAAAGTCTACCCTTACAGAAGGCATTCGTAGCTTCCCTGAAGGTAAAAGAACAATTCCAATTTGGTTTTGGATTTTATTCGGATTATTGTGCGTTTTAGTATTTGTCGTATTGGGTTTGTATATTAATTCGAGAATCCAGTTAAAAAAAGCTAATCAAGATTTAGCTCAACAGCAATCAGATCCGTCAGTTAAGGTTCGTCAGGAGGCTGAAGAATTAACTGCTGCTGTTGGTAAATTGATTGTACTTCCTGAGGATGAGCAGCCAACTATTGCTACTGTTAATGATTTAAAAAAATTACAGGATCAGCCTTTCTTTGCTAATGCTCAACTAGGGGATAAGGTTTTGATCTATACTAAAGCCCGCAAGGCTATTCTATATCGTCCATTTGAAAATAAAATTATAGAACTCGCACCCTTAAGTGATGCTAGTAATATTAATCAATAGGATATTTGATTACCAGTTAAAATTTTAAATATTTTATGGAAATAAAACCACAAACTTGGACCCATCATCATACTCATAGGATGTATCATATGTCCCTTGGGCTGTGTTTTGGATTTGCTGCGCTAGCTGTGGTCGGGGTGATGGCTACTGTATGGATGCAAGCCGGAGCAGTTCTTACCGATAGCGGGGCTCTTCAGGTAACGGCTACTGTTGGAGATGTAAATCCTGGTCCGGTAGAAAGTACTGGGGGCGGAGGTGGTCCAGTATCTACTACAAACCCAACTATTACAATCCAGGCCGAACCTGTTGGTTATGTACCACAGCGCCAAGCTAATATTGAAGGTCAAACAGTAAATGCTTATGTATTTTCAAGTTCGATTCCAAAGTTTTCTGGTATTACATCAGTACCTCAAGGTTTAATTTTTATAAAAATTACTGGCTCCGCTACTGTAAATAGTACTGCTCAAGCAAATAGCAAAGGGGAGTGGTATTGGGAATCTAACCTATTACCTCCAGGTCAGTATCGGATAGTTGCTACGGTTTATGATTCGTATGATCTGAACAGATCAGTTTCTGCGACCGCTTATTTTATAAAAGAGCAGAACACCGAAATTCCTGATACCTCAGGGCCTATCATTAATCCAGTAGGGCCTACTAAGCCATCAGGAGGATCTTCTGGAACAGGAACATCTAATGCTGGCCAGGCTGATGTTAAGTTCGGCGTGTTTTTTAAAGTTTTAGATCAGTACAAATATATTACTAGTGAAAAAAAAGTTATAGGGTCTTTGATGCTTGTAAGTACTGCAAAGAAAAATATTCTTAACCAAGAAGTTAATTATAAAGTAATTGACCCAAATGGAGTGGTGATTTTGGATACCAATGATCTGGTTTCTTTCACTAAGCAATCTCAATTTGTAAAAACTTTTTTTATCGCTCCTAATGCCACAATGGGTAAATATAAAATCGTCGTGTCTTCTACTTATAGCAATATTGCATCTACCGCTTCTGATACATTTACTGTTTTGCCTGTTCCGGCAGCTGCTACAACTCAATCACAAGGTCCAGTTGTGATTTGGATCTTATTACCTTTGTTGTGGTTGTTGTTTATGGTATTGGTTATTATTGCATACCGAAGAGTACGTTTTTATACTGGTGAGCTTTCAAAACAGTAAGCTATTTATTTAAATTCCTATGAATTTTTTATTGAATAATAAAAAAGTAAAAGATTATTTTTTTCCTGTATTAATAATAAACATTTTATTTATAGTTTTTTTGTCATCATTTAATATAAGTTTTGCTTTAGATTCTTCAGAAAATTCTTATAATAATTTAAGCTCACGAAATAATCCTACGGTATCAATTATGCCTGGGGAATCAATTCAGCAGCGGTACATGATGCGCGATGGGGAAGTACAGGCTATATTTGTTTTTTATTCCCAATTTCCTAAATTTATAGGCACAACAAATATAAAAAATAGCTTGATCAGCATAGATATAAATGGAACAACTCATATCAGCGGTAAGGTTAATTCTCGCGAAGATGGACAGTGGTCGTGGCAACCTGCAGTAGCAGTTAAGCCAGGACCTCATATTGTTAGCGTTACTGCTCGTGATAGTGAATCTGGTGCTGTATTTGCAAAAGATTCGTTAGAGTTTGAAATAGTAATTGATAAAGATCAAATAGTTCAAAAACCAAAGGCTGGTAATATGCTTCAGATTGGGAACGGAGGAACCCTGTTTGATATACAGGCCGTGGTATCTGGGCAGTCTAAAACTATTGCTGCTGGAGATGAAGTTGTCAGTAGTATAAAGCTGGTAAATTTTGGATCATCTGGGACACCGATTGATGTAGAAGTGAGGTACGTTATCAGTAATGAGTCAGGTAAGATAATTTCTGAAGCGTCAGAAACCATAGCAGTATCTACTAAAACTTCTTTTTTAAAAACATTTTATACTTCAAGTGCTTTGGTTCCGGGATTATATACTTTAACAGCATCAATTCCTTCTAAGGACTTAATTGCCACAGCTAGTGATATATTCGAAATACATGCGGTTAAGGCTTCGACTATTGCAGACGTACAAGAAAATAAAAATAATGAACCTAATAATTCGGTAAGGGTTTTGACTTTTTTACTTTTTGCTATAGTAATAGTTGGGTATATACAATACCAGAGACTGGTAAATTTGGTTTACAGCTTCAAAAATCGTAAAGCTTCAAAAAAATAATAAGCAAGCTATATAACTAATAGTTAATTTATAAACTCTTTGGTGTAGGCTTTTCTAAAGTCAAATTCATCTATAATTACCGAACTTTTGTATAATTGATACATTTGTTCCCATCGTTCGTCTGTCATTTCTCCAATTTTTGTATTAACCACAGGTTTTATTAGTGGAATGCTAGTAGTTAAGATTTGTTTTTGATAATCTAGATTTTTGTATTTATCTTTTGTGTATTTTAGGGTTATATTTACAGCTTTTTCTGGGTTTTCTATAGCATTTATCCATCCCTTCTGAGTTGCAATTATAAATGACTTAACTGTTTCGGGGTTCTGGGTTATATATTCATCGGTAGCAACAATAACATCATTATATGAATGTATTCCATATTCTTCTGGTTTTATATAGTTAACTGCTAATTTTTCGGTATTTATTGTATAACTTGCTTCAGTTCTATAAAAAGAAGTAATATCAATGTCTTTATCGGTAAGGCTTATGATACCGCTTTTCTCAGTATTTTTATAAGTAATTGTATTAACTGGGACTTGATACTTAGAAAGAATGGCCTCGTATATTAATTTTTTATAAGTTTCTGATCCTGACACTCCTATTGTTTTGTTTTTTAAATCTACAGGAGTTTTGATGTTCTTTTCTGATAAAGACCCTATTACAGTAGGGGATTCTTGGTAAATTGCCGCAACTGCTTTAACTGGCTTGTTTTGAGCAATTGCCTCCAGTAATTCTAGTGGCGAAACTATTGCAAAATTGGCAGATTTATTTAATACTGACTCAATTCCAGAACCTCCATTTTTAGTTGGTTCCTTGAAACTAACTTTAATCCCAGCTTCGCTATAAATTTTATCTTCATTTGCCACATACATACCAGCAAATTGGGCGTTATGAAACCATTTTAGCCTTACAATGATTGATTTATTGGATTTTATGTCGATAAAGTGACGGTTGTTCTTAAGAATCAATACAGTTACTATAATAAAAACAATAAACAATAAAATTATAATGGACTTTTTTATATTCATATATTTATTTAAATCATATCATAATATAAACCCTGTTAAATATGTGGAAATATAATCCGATATTTATTTACAAATTTGCTCACATATGCTATAATGGTATTAAAGGTATGGTTCTGAGTAACCGTACAATTTTATAAAGAAACAAAAAATTAATAAAAATAAAAATGAGATTATCGTTTAATTTAGGAGTAATTGCAGGTAGCGCACTAATTGTATCCGCAATGTTTGGTTTATTTGAACCAGCTGTATCAAAGGCAGTAACAGATGATGTTACTGTAACCCAGAGCGTTACTTCTGGGATTTCTATAAGCAGCCCTTCTGATATTACCATGACTGCTTTGTCTACTTCTCAAAATACAGCAGTTGGTTCGGCTGCTTGGACAGTAACAACCAATAATGTAACCGGTTATACTATCGGTCTACATGCTTCCACAAGTCCTGCTTTAGCTAGATCTGGCGGAGGTGGTAATATTGCTGACTATACTCCTGCGGTTGCTGAAACTCCAGAAACTTGGAGCGTGTCATCTGGGTCAATAGAATTTGGTTTTTCAGCTTTTGGTTCTCATGTATCAACAGGAACTTGGGGTACAGACTCTGATTGTATTGCAGGTAGCGATGTGCCAAGCGCTGGCTTAAAGTGGCGCGATTTTGATACTTCCAGCGATAACGTAGGAAGTTCTTCTTCTGCGACTTCAACTTCAGGAACTGCAACTACAATGTGTGTTGCAACTGAACAAAATACCTTGTTTGCTAATAGTGGAACTTATACCGCAACTATTACTGCTACAGCAGTGACTCAATAGTATGATAAGCTTAGTCTAGGCATGACTTCACATTCTTTTTTAAAAAATTTTTTTAAATACACAACAGGATTAGTTTTTGTAGCCGTAACTTTATTGTTTACGGCTTTTCCGGTTAATGCGTTAGAAATTAAAGATGCAGCAGTAGAAATCCGCAATGATTTTGTATTGGAGCCTGCTAAAACAGAAGTTGTACTCAAGCCTGGAGGGAAGGTAAATAAAACTTTGTCAGTTGTTAACCGTACTGATCGTGAGCAGGTTTTCTCAGTAGAAATTGAAGATTTTACTGGTTCAAGAAATGTTAACCAAACCGTTGTATTGCTCGGTGGTGATCGTGGTCCTTATTCTTTAAAAGATTTTATAAAGCCGGAGGTAAAAAGTTTTAAATTAAAACCAAAGCAGCGGGCTATTGTTCAAGTTTCGATAAGTATTCCTCAAGATGCAGAACCAGGCGGTCGCTACGCTTCTGTTTTAGTTTCAACTTCCGCTGTTGATTCTTCAGAAGAAGGGGATAGCCGTGCTCGTACTATATCTAGGATCGGAGCATTATATTTTGTTCGTGTAGAAGGTAGGGTCAAAGAAGATGCTCGCTTGAGTGATTTTCGAATCTCTGGAGACAAGAAAAGTTTTTACGAAAAAGGTCCATTTAATTTTGAGTTATTATTTGAAAATAATGGTAGTGTTCACTTAACTCCGTCTGGGCGAGTTGAGGTAAAAAATATTTTTGGTAGAAAAGTGGCTGAAATGGAAGTGCCTCCTTTCTTTAGCTTACCTGATTCTTTGAGGGCAGCAACTGTTACCTGGGATAGTGGATTTGCCTTTGGAAGATATACCGCTACTGCTACCATTGTTCGTGGTTATCAAGAATCATCGGATGTTACTGATACAAAAACAGTAGCAATTTGGGTGTTACCATGGAAAGTAGGAGTAGCTATAATAGTAGCAGTTTTGTTAGTAGCTTGGTTAATCCGTAAATTACTCAGATCCTTTGAAATTAAAAGAAAGAAATAGAGTCGTAATTAAATAACTGATTTTATATTTATAAGATTGGATACATTACTTAATTTCTACTTATACTATATTAGTATATGAAAGATTTTTTTAAATTTTTATTATTATATTGTAACCGGTTGTGCAAAGTTTCATTAGTTGTGCTACTGGTTTTTTTATCATATCCAGTTAATTTAGTGTTTGCTAATATGAGTAGTAATTCATATAAAATTCCAATAGATTCTATAAATGTTGGTGGTCAGGCTGGTTCTTCTAGTTCTTATAATTTATTAGACTCAGCAGGTGAAGTGGCAACAGGGGATTCATCAAGTAGTAATTATAAATTAAACTCTGGATTTATTGGGGCTAAGGAAACATATCTTTCTTTGTCTACCGTTGGTGATATTTCTATGTCTCCATCTATTGGTGGAGTATCTGGCGGTACTGGTTATGGTTCTATGGGCTGGACTGTTATCACTGATAATTCCGCAGGTTATTCTTTGAGCATTAAGGCTAGTACTGATCCTGCTCTGCGCAGCGCTTCTAGTAGTTTTAATGATTACACTCCTTCCGGTGCTAACCCTGATTATAACTGGAGTGTTGCTTCTACTGACAGTGAATTTGGTTTTTCTCCAGAAGGTGTTGATATTGTTCAGCGCTATTTGGATAACGGAAGCAGCTGTAATACTGGTAGTTTAGATACTGTATCTCGTTGTTGGGATCAATTGGATACTATTAATACTTTAATTGCGCAACGTAGTTCTGGGAACCATCCTTCTGGTACCACCACTACTGTTAAGGTGCAGGCAGAGTCTGGAGCTAATCATATTCAGCCGAATGGTGATTATACTGCAGTTGTGGAAGTAACATTATTACCTTTATAATTTTATTATTATGAAGCTTCGCAATTTGATTTACATAATAGGATTATTAACAATATTGGTCTGGCTTAACAGTCCTTTTATTGTTAGTGCTGCAAGCAGTGGAGTGAGGGTACAACAACAAGCTGGTGATGTTGAGTCTTCTTCTCCATCTGAAAACGGGGGTAGTGGTAATGTTGTTACTGATAATACTATTCCTCAAATTAGTGATGTACGCATTACTGTTACTTCTAACTCTGCTTTGATTGCGTGGAAAACAAATGAGCTTACAATTTCTCGGATCAACTGGGGTGCGACTCGCGACTATAGTAGTGGAATAATTGCAGGGGAGCAGTATGTTAAAAATCATTCCGCTTTAATCAGTCCCTTAAAAGAAAAAACACAAAACTTTTTTTTAATTACAGTTATTGATACTAATGGTAATAGTAATACTTATAACGGAGAATTTATTACACTCTCTGATAAAGATATTACTCCACCTGATAATGTTTCTCAGTTTATAGCCAATCCTTTAACAGATCGTATAGTTTTGTCCTGGAAAAATCCTGATGATGAAGATTTGTCATCTGTTCGTATCGTAAGATCAGATAAATTTTTTCCACTAGATCCATTTAATGGTCGGGTCATATATGAAGGAAAGGGAAGTTCTTTTGAAGACTTTTCTGTTAGCCCGGGTATTCCATATTTTTATACTATATTTACCCGAGACAAAAATAATAATTATTCTTCTGGTTCTTTAAGTTCAGCTCTTATTGCTTGGTATAGTGAATTACCAAATCAGGATGATAAAAGTTTGCCTGTGATTGATCTGAAGATTCCTCAGCTTCCTGATTATCCTAATCTTCCCGGGCTTCCTGGAAAGCATACTTCTCTTGGTGATTTTTTGATTACCTTTAATGGAAAAGGGATTAATTTTGATAACGGTATTTTACCAGTTGGTACTGGGTTTAAAATTACGATTCCAAAAAGCCTTCTTCCTGAGGATAGCTCTATCCTTACTCTCAGTATTAAGGATCCAACCTTTAAAATGAGTGAGTCAAATTTTTTATTTTCATATGATGAATCAGCAAAAGAGTTTACACTTAATGCGCCGGCATTTGATATAGAGCAGGCTTATAATTTAGTAGTAACAGTATTTACGCCGTCAAAGTTTATTATTGAGAAAATCAATGGATCTATAAAGGTAGTTTCTGCTAAAGATGTCTCTGATGAACCTTCTCAAAATAGGGAATCAGAATCTATAAATCCAAAACATGTAGCTATTCCAATTGCTGTGGCTGTTACAGTTTATGTTTCTCTTGCTCAATTATTTGGATGGAATATATTTCGTATATTAAGTATTTTTACCTAATAATTTTATATCTCGCTATTCTAAAATATATGCACGTCTTTAATAAAAAGTATTAATTACGTAATTATTTTTTAGAACCACTATACTTACTTTTATTAAATAAGACAGTCTAATATGGCCGTCTTATTTTTATTAAAATAACTTATTAATTACCCCATTATAATTGACAATTTGTTAAATTTTTGCTACAATTAAGTTAATAAATATCGGATAGCAGATAATGTATGTGCAAAAACCTAGCATAGACTTTATCTGGTCTAGAAATAAAAATAAAAACAAAATTTAAATAATGTCAATAGACGAAGAACAAACTTTTTCTATGGCGTCTGGAAAACTTATTTCTTTGGCCGAAGCAGCAGCTTTAACTCCTTACTCGGCAGAATATTTAAGTCTTCGCGCCAGAACAGGTCATCTTAAAGCTTTGAAAATCGCTCGCAACTGGCTCACAACTCGTGAGGCAGTTTTATCGTATATGACAGAGCAAACCGCAAAGCATTGGCGCATACAAAAGGAGCAGTCTCATGTTTAAGAACACTATAAAATTTGTATTGGTATTTCTGTTATTGTGGTCCTTTTCATTTGTTGGTGAAGTTGAGTTTTCTAGCGATGCTCAAGCCGCTTTTAACGCTCAAATAAATTATCAAGGAAAGTTAACTAATAGTAGTAATGTAGCGGTTGCTGATGGTACATATAATATGGAATTTAAATTATACGATGCTTTGAGTAATGGAAACTTATTATGGACAGAGACCCGCACAGGGGGAAATAAAGTCACTGTCACTAATGGTGTATTCAGTGTAATGCTTGGTGAAGTGTCTTCTTTGTCTGGAGTTAACTTTGACCAAACAGTTTATTTAGATGTGAATATCGGGGGAACTGGTAGTCCAAGCTGGGATGGCAGTATGTCTCCTCGTAAAAAAATAGGTGCTGTGCCAGCGGCATTCGTATCAAGTAATCTTAAAGGTACAGGTATTATTGATCTAATTAATACCTCTACACAGGCATCTATTGGTTACGATGCTAGTAATAAAATTACTTTGGGAGTAGCGTCTAATGGTTTTACTACATTCACCGCTTCTGGCAGCGGCGCAGGTTTTAATTTAACTGGCGGCAATGTAGGTATTGGTACTTCTTCTCTTTCAGCAAAGCTTCATGTCACTGCTACAACCGAGCAGATGCGTATGTCTTACGATGCATCAAACTATACTAGCTTAACAACTTCTTCCGCAGGGGATTTAACCATTGCTCCGTCTGGCGGTGATTTGGCGATTACGGGGAACGTAGATGTCTCGGGTACGCTGACTGCCGGCACCGGCGATGCATTTGCGGTAGGGTCAACAGGAATAGTTACTGCCGGTACGTGGCAGGGAACCACTGTTGGTATTGCATATGGTGGTACAGGAGCCACTAGCAGTCAAGGTGCAATTAACGCCATTTCGCAATTAACAACTAATGGGGATTTACTCTACCATAATGGCACGAATTCAACCCGTTTAGCTCGAGGGTCTAATGGCCAGTGTCTAACTGCCAATGCAACTACTCTTGTATGGGGCAGTTGTGGTGCGGGCGGATCAACAACTTTCGATACTATAGGAGACCCAACCGGGACAGGTGCAATTGCGATGGCTAACTACGCGCAAAGTTTAGATTGGGCTACGTTAACTAGTGAAATTGGGTTAACGGTTACCGGTGGTAGTGCTATGACGACTGGAACAGCTCTCAAAATTGGAACTGCAACTTTTTCTCATACCACAACAGAGACGGGCCAGTTGGTGAATTTGGTTGTTACGGACGCCTCTACCAATACAAGTGGAACCGCAACTACCAATGGTTTAGACATAGACGTAACCATTAATACTACTGGTGCGGGTAGTAAGCAAATAAATGCTTTAAATATATCAACTCCAACATTGACTGGTTGTGCGAGCGGTGCGTGTACATTTGCGGGGTTGCGTTTTACAGGAGGTACTGGTAGTTTGGCCAACCTTACTAGTTATGGCTTGTATATAGATGCTGGCTCTGGTAGTGGAACAGAATATGCTGCTGCGTTTATGAACGGTAATGTTGGTATTGGTACGGCCACTCCTGTAAGTATGCTGCAAGTTGGTGCTGCAGCTAATCGTGGTGATATTAGTGTTTATGGAGACTTAAAAATTATTGGTGCAGATATTCAGCGATCTCTAAGTGGCATTATCGACATGTTTGTTTACGATACCACCCGTGATGCAGATGGTGGAGAATGGCGTGATTCTTTAATTTCACAGCAGATGTCTTGGGCAACGGAAGGCAAGGATGACGGAATCGGTGACCCGTGTGTTATAGCTAGTGATGATAGGTGTGGTACTTCCACTTTTCCTCGAAAAGCAATCCTCGTTACAACCACAGATGCTTTATATATATTTGATTCAGCCGACAATTCTTTATGGATGAAGTTCACTCAGGGCGGCACCTATTCGTTAGGGCCGGATGCAAACAATAATCCATCAGGAGTTGGTGCTCAAAATGGAGTAGTTGTAGTGGGTACTAATGGATCTTCTGGAACCGGTATGTACGCTATCGACTTTAAACAAGATGTTATTTATCGTTATAACACAACTAATAGAACACAAGCAGATATTGATATTGGTAATCGTAACAGTACAGCCACCTATGCTGATAATGCTGAGACTGGCTTTGCGATATTAAATAACCTAGTTAACGATGTTTCCATTGCCATGCAAACATCTTCAAATGAAGGATCCGCAGGTACTCTTATCGCTCCAATCGACTCGCAGGGTGGTCCAATGCGCGGAGTAACTATTATTGCTGCAGCTAATGACTCGGGGGTATCTGTGATTAATATGGGTACTCGCAAGGTCATTAATTATTCCGATGTCACTAATGATGACTATAACCAAGTAGTGATGACTACCCGTGGGCGTATGTATGCTACTAATGAAACCCAAGCTCAGCTAGAGGAATGGAAAGGAGTTGATACTGTTTCTACAAGTCAAGCAAATGGTACCCCAGGGAGAGTATACGATGAAACTATTGGTAAAAGTCCAATTACCACAGGTACGGCACCAACTATTTCTACTAGTCCAAGTTCGTTAGCGGTAATCGAGCGTGCTTCTAGTGCTCGCGAATCTGCCGCCGCTGGTCAAATTGATTCTGGTGATATTATATTTGTAGGTACTAACCAGGGTTTGGCTGAAGTTCATACTTCTGGTGGTACATTAGTTGGAGCGTCTTGGTCAAAACTTACAACCACTACAGTCGCAACTCCATATATGGTTGGTGCAGTGCGTGGAATGTTCTCTTTTGACGATGCTGCTGGCTCGACATTTTCTAATAGTGCAATTGGTGCGGGGGCGAATAACGCTCGTTTGGATCAAGCTGGCGCCACTGCTCCTACTTATGGCGGCGGCGGGGTTCGTGGAACTGGTGTAAACTTTAACAATAACTCCTATTTGTGTTCTGATGCTAACGATGATGGTACGTGTGATGCTGATACCATATTTAATGCTGGTACAATTGGTTTTACAGTTTCCTTATGGTTTAAACATGGTACAACAGCTGCTTCGGATACTCTTTTTGAACGTTGTTATACACCAGCTATTCCTACAGCAGCAGTAGGTTGTATTTGGGCAGGAATGACTTCTGCTGGAAACATTAAAATTGGATTAGATAGTATTACTACGTGGACTTATGAAACTACTTATGACGACTCTGTAACTTCATCGGCTACGTATAACGATAACCAGTGGCATCATTTAGTTTATACAAACACAGATACTGACATTTGTCTATATATTGATGGACGTCAAGCTGCTGCGTGTGATACGTCCTTGGCAGCTACAGCAACGCTAGACGCATCCCAGGTACTTACTGTGGGTGGTGCTTGTTCTGGTGCTAATTGTGCTACTGGTACAAACTATTGGGACGGTTTTATTGATGATATGGTATGGAGTTCCAATGGTGGTACCACTGCTGATGGTTTGACAGCTCAAAGTGCAAATAAACTCTTTTTAGATGGCCGTGCTCATATGATTAGGCCATCTACTACAGTCGTAGATGCTACAGCTTTCAGCGCTACAACTCTAGGAGACTCTGGTGAGAATTATGTTCCAGATTCATTTGTTGGTTTGGTTGTGGAATTAACCGGAGGTACTGGATCTGGGCAAACAAGAACTATTATTTCAAATACTGCTACAACATTTACCGTATATCCTGCATTTACAGTTACTCCCGATACTACGACGGATTATCAAGTTTCCCCTGCCAAATTATATGGTGCAACAAACAACGTAACTGCGATTAGTGTCGACGCCCCCACTAATCTTAATAGACTTCGTAAAGTATATATTGGTACTAGCGACGGTGCAGATGGAGGTGGTGTAACTGTGTACACAAATGCAGGATCTGGTTCTATTAAAACAGAAGTTATCCATGCTAGTGCCGGTTATCCAAATGATGATTTGGGTACGTCGTGGTCTGATACTGGTTCGGATAATATTACAGCTTTAGCGTCATATTCTGAAACTATGGTTTTAGGTACAGGGTCATTTATACGTATGCAACGTCGAGATGTTACGGCGAAGCAAATCCAAACCGAAACTATCAATGCCTTTGAGGATTTGCGGCAAACTATAGTTGCTGCTGGGTTGTTTGGTTCAACCCAAGACGTACTCGGTCTTGGTCAAGGTGCCGACTTAGCAGAATATTACTATTCCACCGATACTCTTGATTATGGAGATGTTGTAGTGATTGATCCATCTGGTAATGGTGATGATGTAGTTCGATCTACTCAAAAATATAGTAGCGGTCTGGTTGGTATCGTCGCGACCCGTCCCGGTATAGTGTTAGGGCATAGAGCTGAAAATGGTTTTCCTATAGCATTAACAGGACGTGTGCCAGTTAAACTTAGTTATGAGAATGGTCCGGTGAAGGCTGGAGATTATCTAACCTCATCTTCGATTCCTGGATACGCTATGCGCGCGACTGGAGCAGGACCTGTAATTGGTAAAGCTTTGTCTAATAGTCCTTCTATTGAAGAGGCAGCTGACTGTCCTAGTGAAGAATTATTCAGTGCTATAACACAAAAATGTGCTTCGGTGCTCGTATTCGTGGAGCATGGAGATTACTCCGGTATGGACATCAGTGAACTTATGAAGGAAATGGCAATTAGCGTTACAACCGATGGCGCTCTAATAGAAGGTAGTACCGCTGGTCTAGTTGAAGCATCTACCGATTTATTGAGCGCGACAGGGTTGGCAATGGCAAGTGACGAAATGTCTACCGATGAAAAGATATTAGTATTTTTGAAATACGTTAAGCAAACTCGACAAGAACGGGGAGAAGGAGTTTCTGCCCAGCTATTTACCGACCGAGTAAGCGTAGCGTTCGAGATTATTACTCCCCAGGTAACTACGAGTGGATTAAAGGTTGAAAAAATTGGTAAGTTGGGTGAAAATCTGGATATGCTTAGCGATGTTTCTTTCTTCGGTCGCCCATACTTTAATACAGACACTGCTGGGTTTGCGCTGATTCGCGCGGGTGAGCAAACTGTTACGATCAATTTTGAGCGGGAATATGTCGATCAGCCTATAGTGAATACAACCATAACACTAGATGACGTTCCACAAGATGCTGACGAAGCTACCACTGCGCAACTCGAGCAGTTAGAGCGTGACATTCTTTCCGGCGACTTACGCTATGTTGTCACAAAAAAATCTTTAAAAGGGTTCACTATTAAGTTAGCGCAGCCTGCTTTGGTAAATATGCAGTTTAGCTGGACTGCTTTGGCAGTAAAGCAACCAAAGATTTTTAGTAACGAACAATCGGAGAAATCTATAAGTGCTGACACACCTGCGAATGCTCCTGTGTTCGATAATTATGGTAATCCTGCAGGGATTCCACCGTATGAATTAATCGATTCTTCGAGTGATGAAGATAAAACTACCAATAATACTAGTTCGGCAGAGAGTAGTGAAATTCTAGGATTGAAGTCAGTTCCAAGTTCATCTTTCTCAGAAAATAATATCACTCCCTCTTCGCCAGACATTATAGAGTAGTTATTTATTATTGTAAAAGACCACTTCAGTGGTCTTTTTAGATGTATTTGGTATAATATAAATACAAA
>CAYRJC010000016.1:0-17658 GCA_964424635.1 uncultured Candidatus Saccharibacteria bacterium
CCCCAAAACCCCAAAAACCCAAAAACCCAAAACCCCCAATAAAAAAAAAAAAAATTTAAAACACAAAAAGCATACATTGTGTTTTTAGCTTAAAAACATTGACAATTTACAAAACATACGCAAAAAAACCGGCAAAAAAAGTAGTAGCAAAAAAACCGGTGCCAAAGAAGGTTGTCACATCTGTTAATCGGCAAAAATCTGTAGCAAAAAAACCTGTCGCAAAAGTTGTAAATAAGCCAGGGGTTAAACCTGTAGCTAAGTCTCCTGTTAAGTCAGTAGCTAAGTCTGTAGCTCCAGAAGTTAAAAAGAAAAAAGGCAAGCGTATTGGACGTAAACTTGCAAAATTGGTTCTTACCGAAGAAGAGACTCAAAAATTCCAAGAGGTAATTACCAGCTTGATGACTAAGGGACAAGGACGAGGCTTCGTAACAGAGGCTGAAATTCTTCACGTCTTCCCTCAATTAGAAGATGACATCAACTTGCTAGAGCGAGTAATGGATACCTTGGAAGATAACGGTGTTGAAATTGTTGATCAAGAAGTTGCAAGTGTATGGGAGCAAGGTAAGGGGATTCTGGACGTTGAAAGTAATAAAAAGAAGAAAGACGAGTTATTAGAAGGTTTTGATTTAGGAGATATTTATGATGACTCAATTCAGATGTATCTTCGAGAAATTGGTAAGGTCCCTCTATTAAAAGGTGAGGAAGAAATCGATCTGGCTCAGAGAATTGGAAAAGGTGATGAAGGGGCTCGTAAACGTCTTACCGAAGCAAACTTGCGTTTGGTTGTATCTATTGCGAAAAAATATATGGGACGTAATCTAGGTTTGCTTGATTTGATCCAAGAAGGTAATTTGGGTTTGTTCCGCGCAGTTGAAAAATTTGACTGGACTAAGGGTTATAAATTCTCAACTTATGCAACTTGGTGGATTCGTCAGGCGATCACTCGCGCGTTAGCAGATCAATCTAGAACAATTCGTATTCCGGTTCACATGGTAGAAACTTTAAATAAATATGCTCAAGCTGAGCGTCAGTTGGTTCAGGATTTAGGACGCGAACCTCTTCCGGAAGAAATTGCGGCAGAAATGGGTATTGAAGTAGAAAAAGTTTATCATCTGAAAAAGATTTCTCAAGAAACTGTTTCTATTGATGCCCCTGTCGGAGAAGATAGTAGTGATGAAGAAAGTTCTTATTTGCAAGATTTCATTGAAGATGAAGATAAGCCTAAGCCAACCGAAATGGCCGGCCGGCAGTTGCTTAGAGAATATGTTGATAGTATCTTAAAAGATTTGGATCCTAGAGAGCAAAAGATTTTGAAGATGCGATTTGGTTTGGAAGATGGGGTAACTCACACTTTAGAAGAAGTTGGAGAAGAGTTTGGTGTTACTCGGGAACGTATTCGTCAGATCGAAGCTAAGGCACTAGAAAGAATCAAAGAGCATCCAGATATTCATAAACTTCGCGATTACTAAATATAAAAAAAGAACCTTTGGACAATTAGTGTCCAAAGGTTTTTTTAAGCATCAAGCATTTCTTTTAGGTCAATAAATTTATTAATTATTAAACCTGAGAAATATGTAATAGCAACTATTAATATACATCCTAAATAAAATATTGTATTGCCGGTATTATTTAATGACGACATCATTTTTAGTAGCGCAACTAATATATAAAAAACTGAAACAATGCCATTAAGAATTAATAAGACAAACGCTGCTTTTCTATTTTTCAAGCAATAGGCGACTCCGTTAATTAATCCTATACCGACAATTAAACCCAATGTGTTTAACCAATGGTCTTCCGGCTTCTTTAGAAATAAAGAGAAGCAATACCCATTAAAACACAAAGCAATTATTGCAAAAAATGCAATTCCAAAAATTTTTATCATAACTCCCTCCAAATTTAGTTTTCACCATTATCTACCCATTTTTTGGTTTTGTCAATTGTTTTGGTCTTACCAATGAGGAGTTTTATTTTTTAAATCTTTATCAAAGAAGAATAACTCTAAAAGTGCATAACTTACCTTGACCCTATATTAAGACGGGTGTAATCTGGAAGCAGAAAGGGGAAAGCAATTGATGATTAAAACCGTAACGGGAAAGGTGCTTTAGCCAAAAGCGATAAGCCCACAGGCGCGAACGCCTGGCAGTCAAAAAGACAATTAATAATCGCAAATGGTAAAGAACCTACGATAAACCTCTGCAGCACAGCAGTTTAATTATAAACTACTTGTTAAGCAGAGGTTTTACTTTTTTCTATTTAACTATAATTACCACTCTCCTTGAAAAGTTTCGTAATTTTGTAATTCTTCTGTCGACGTAAAGTCAACTTTTTTTATTTCCGCTCCTTGTGGTCCAACATGGCACCATTTTAAAAACTTTTGTAAGTTTTCCATTTCACCTTCTACTTCGATATGTACTTTATCTGCTTCATAGTTCTTTACTAATCCGACCAAATCCCATTCTAATGCTTTTTCTATAGCGCTGAAACGGAACCCTACTTTTTGAACTTTACCATTAACTGTTATAGAGACGTGTTTTTTCATTTCATTTCATTAATATCTTTGAGTACTTCTTCGGCATGAACAGCTGGCTTCACCTTTTCATAAATTTTTACAATTTTCCCTTCCGGGTTTACTAAATAAGAATTACGAACTGTTCCCATATATTTGCGGCCATACATGCTTTTTTCTTGCCAAACTCCATATTTTTCTACAACTTTTTTATCCTCATCAGCTAGAAGGGTAAAGGGTAGTTTGTATTTTTCGCTAAATTTTTTATGACTAGCCACAGAATCTACACTAATTCCAAAAACTTGAATTTTTAGTTTTTTAAACTTTGGGAAATTATCTCGAAGAGTGCAAGCTTCTGTTGTACATCCTGGTGTATCGTCTTTTGGGTAAAAATAAATCAATACCCATTGACCTTTGTAATCTGAGAGCTTATGTTTTTTACTGTCCTGATCTAGTAAAGAAAAATCAGGTGCTACTTTGTTTATTGTGATTGCCATAAATTTTTGTTAATTCACTTAAGTTAACTCCACTTAATCTCATTTTGCCTATCTCTAGGGAAAATTTCAATCCATGTTTGCCCAGCTTCTAATTTTAAAGAATTTCCATCTTGGTCAGTATAATAGTGGCGACCTTCTCTATACTCCCATTTGCATTGTTGAAATTTTCCTCTACTGAATAAGAAGCAGGATCCATTGCCGTTTAGTCGAATGCTTTGGGTACCTAGATCATCTTCTTGATTAAGAGTAATGTCAGTGAGCATTATCAAAATATTTTTTGGACTGATTTGGGAATCATTGTTTTTATCGATTGTTATTATACCTCCGGTCAGTCGTTTGTAAGAATTACTAGTTAAGTCGTAATCATAATTTACCTCATAGCTAGGGGTTGAAAAAGGAATTGATATTTTTGTAATTTGAGTAACTAGTTGATCTGCTGGAGTATTTTGAGTATCCCATACATTTATTTTGTTCCAATCTGTTTGGTTTTTTTTGTGCAAAATTTTCCTTTGATCTTCTATGGTGGTATAGAGATTGTGAGGCGCTAGTCGTTCTGTATCGCGATAGAAGTAATCGCCAAAATAAAATTCATTTACATCAAAAAGATTTTTATAAACACCAGAAGAAAGTTCGGTTAAGGCTTGTTTGCTTCCCCCTGCATGAATAATAGGCGCATGCCACATATTGGCGATGAAATTGAAATAAGGGCGGGCTGATCTGACAGGGCCAATTTCCTTAGGGTCATTTGCTTGGAAGATTGCTATAAAGCGAGTGATTCCACCTTCGGCTAATGTTTCGTAAACTATTTCTGCATCACCAAGTCCAGATTGTGGCCTACTGTCTGTATGGTTTTCTACTACTATTGCCAGAGGTCTAAGGTTTGCTTGGTCGCTATTGACCATGCTGCCATTAATATTGGGTTCTTTTTTTTGTGTTTTCTCAGCCGCCTTATTATTAGAAGAATTTTTATGAACTACTTTATAAATCCGCCAACCAGTAAAGCCTACTATTATAATTAGAACTAACGTGATTGTGATTTTTAATTTCATATTTATATTTTAGTAAATTTTTGGAAGATTTTATAAAATCTAGCAGTCAATAGGAGTGAAGAGCTAAGGTGTCCTCCTTTTGGTAGGGTGATTAATTTGGCATTGATCTTGTTGCTAAATTTTTTTACTGGGGCATAGGTGACTATATCGTCATCTTTGGCATGGACAATTATTATTTTTGAACCATTTATATCGCTGGCGTTATGGACTGGGTTATAAAATTTCCCACTAGCAATTTTTGACCAACCATTTTTTGCAATTCGATATCCGTTACCAAAGGCTTGCTTGGTAAATTTTTCTAATAAGTTCAGAGGTTCTGCTTTGCCAGTTTTTGTCCAGTCAACTACTGGTGCAAACACCATTACTTTATTAACTCTTTTGTCTTGGGAAGCAAGGAGCATTGCGGGTCCAGCAAAACTACTACCCGCTAAAATAATTTGATCCGGATTAAGTTTAAAAGGTTTTTTATCGTTGACGTTGTAATCCCAAATACTAACGAAATTTTCTTCAATCCCATTAATAACATCGATTATATCTAAGTGCGGAGATTTATCGAATAATTTACCATCGCTTTCCCAAGTACCGCGATATCTTGGATGAAATACCCAAAAGCCTTTTTTGCTAAAAAATTTAAGTAGACTTTTTTTATTGGGTACTGTAGGCATTCCATCTGCAAAGATGATCACCCGTTGTTTTTTTGTAGCATGAGAAGGAGGAAGGAATTCCGTTACAATATCGTTGGCAAACCTTGTTCTTAGAGTGTACATAAGTAAATTATAACATTTATATTTTTACATGTATTAACCCTTTGATTTTTAAAAGCACAATATTAAAAGGTCAACTATATCATTCTTTAATTGACTTGATCAGTCGTTTTTGTTATATTGAAAAGCTGCTAAAAACAGCCAGTACATTCAAAAAAACTAGAATTTGATAGTTCCGGTTTTAAATAAGGAGGAATATTAGTTTGTTTTGAATTACTGATTCTGACTGACTGGAGATAAAATAAAATGTTAGACAATAATTATGTTACAGATGAAGAAAATAACAAAGTGGGTTTCTCGGGCAATCAAAATGAGGAAATAGATTCTCAAGAGATTATAGATGGAATACCAGAATATCCAGAATTCAACCCTGACCCTTTATTTAGAAGGATGACTGGGATTGTGGTTTCTAGCCACGAAGGATTTTGTTTTATAAATGAAATCAAGAGTGGTTATGCGACTGTGCAAACCAATGGCGATGTATTCTATCCGGCACCATTTCCGAAGGACTCGGTTGTGGAAATGACTAGATTAATTAGTGATCCCGAACGTGAAGGTAGATTTAGAGCAGAGAATGCCTGGATAGTGCTAGAAGAAACTTCTTTGGTCCAACCTCCTTCTAATCAATTAACTATTGTGCAAGTGGTTAGGGATCTATCAAGTATGAAGTCTGGTTATCACAGTTCCGCAAAAAATATTCCAGAAGAAGATGTTGCTCAAGCGGCAGCTAATGAACCTTTTGGAAACCTTTTGTTGGGCGGTCATTTTTCGGGCTCTAATAATACCGATGATATTTCATCTGCCTTTATGAAAAAAGCATATCCAGCTTTTGAAAGCATGGGGGTAAATTTTTCTTTGAATGAAACCGAAGGTTTTAATGAGGAAGAAGAAGCCCATCGAATCGAACAAATTGCTGCTGAGTGCGGAGAAGAACTGCAAGGTCAAGCCGATAGCCTCAGAACCCAATATGCAGAATTTAGAGGATCAAGAAATATTTTTTCTTTAATGCATCAAAAAAATTTATTAAAGATGGAAAATATTATACCGCTTTCTTACTTGCCAGAAGTCCTTGCTGTTGCGCCGGTCTGGTATGTAGATGGCAAGCAGTCTCTTCCTGATACAACTGGAAATGATGATCCACAACCTGACCACGCAACACAATTTTTTTGTGATGCAGTTGGGTCAAAGGAATTTGCTTGGTTATATCAGATTTATAACCGACGTAATCGTAGGATTGCAAATTTCAGCGGTCGTGATTTAATGCCGCCGCATTTAATGCAGATAGCTAGGATTGCTAGGCAAACCTTTGATTATACTGTAATTGCTACTCCTTATCATGATTTGGCATCTACAGAATGGGCAAATCCGGATTGGCTTAGATTAATTGATCCGTTTTTATTTGGTTTTTCCAAAAATTTGCCATACATGTTTTTGCTTGGTCGTTGGTCAGGAACTGGTTTGTTCCCTATGGTTTGTGATATGATTGCAGATACTATTAATCATATACGGATCAATAAAGGGTTGTTAAAAAAGTTTCCTTGTAATGCTTTTTGGTATAAGGGAGGTTTGCATGGTAATGATACTATATTAGAACTAGGTAGAACTGGTGATAATTCTATATTGCCATCATTTGCTAATCACCTGATTAATGCTTATGAGGATGGCGACCTGTTCCCTTTTCTGAGAGGGGAATTAAGTAATTCATAAAAGTAACTTTTGTTACAAAGCCCATAAAATTATGGGCTTTTTTATTTGATTAGCATTCCATCGCCGAAAGAAAATAATCGATATTTTTTCTCGATAGCTAATTTATATAGATCAAGTAATTTTTTTCGGCCGATGAAACTAGAAACTAGCATCAGTAAGCTAGATTTAGGTACGTGAAAATTAGTAATAATAGAGTCTACAAATTTAAGTTTTGTTGCCTCTGTTATGAATAAATCAGTATTTCCTGATAGCTGTGTAATTGTTCCCGATGAAGAAGCAGCAGACTCTAGGGTTCTGACTACTGTTGTACCAACGGCTGTAATAATCTTTCCGGATTTTTTTGCTTTATTTAACAGCTTTGCTGTATTGGATGAGATCTCATACCATTCCTCATGTAGTTTTTTACTTTTCCATTGTTGCTCTGACAGTGATGCAAAGGTCCCTAGATTAACATGTAGAGTTATGTAAACGATTTGAATCCCAGATTTTTTAAACTCATTTAGTAGATTTTTTGTAAAGTGAAGACTCGCTGTTGGTGCTGCAACAGAACCTAATTGTTTTGCAAAAACTGTATTATATTCGTTAAGTAGCTTTTTGCCTTTTAGTTTAGAATTTTTTATATAAGGAGGGAGAGGAGTTTGTCCATGTTTGGTAAGTACTTCAAAAGTTTTTGATATTTTAAAAGATGGCTGTAAAATATAAAATTGTTCGCGTTTTTCTTTAACAGTAAAAGATATGTTTTTGTTCACAAAAACTTTACTATCAATTTCTAGTTTTTTGTCACTTAAAAAGTGAAGGAACTTTTTATCTTGGTTAACATATAAAATTTTTGCTTTACCGCCTGTTGGTTTGGATACGATTAATCTTGCGGGAAGTACTTTGGTTTGATTTAGTACGAGCACATTGTTTTTTGATATGTACCTAGTAAGATTTTTATAAATGTCATGGTTTACTTGCTTTGTTTTTCTGTCGTAAATGAGCAACTTGGCCTTGTCTCTCGGCGTAGCAGGTGATTGGGCGATTAGCTCTGTTGGAAATTTATAATCAAATGAGTTGAGTAGTTTTTCAAAAGTTTTCATAGGTATATTTTACCACTGGCTTTAATTATTAAATAGTAGAAATTAATTGATAGTTATTGAAGCGAATTTTACTAACATTACTTTTTTATAATAAAATTTTGGTGTATTGACCGTTAATCAGATTTTCGCTATTATTACATTTTGATTAGTAATAAATTATAAAAAAAGAGGAGAGATATGCAAAAAGAAGACGTAATAAAGTTTGTAGAAACAAACAAGTTTCCCATTGTCTTTCAAAATATGCAAAGCCGATGTGTAGATGGTCGTCCTGCTGACGATGAGAATTCTGATAGGATCCCGGCAATTTCTAAGCCTGGAGCAGATATTGGCGACTTAATTATTTCTTTAGGTGCTTTGAACAAGCTTAATATTAGTGTTGACCCTCAAATAGTCATGGATACAATTTTGCAAACTTATGGCGGCGCATTTAATATTAAATTTCATACTGATTCTAAAGCCGAAGGTTTAGATGCTGGTCCAGGGCGAGGTTGTGGTCATATAAACCAAGCTGTTCAACATCCTGAAGATTATAACCTTACCAATGATCAAACCAAGTATATTCTTAACTTACTTCCAGAGTTATTACAAAATGGAGCCAAGCAAGTTGTTTTGGATGGTGATCACGCTGAGCAGGCTGTGTTGGTAATCGACTCAGATTATTATGGGGTCAGACCTTATAATTCAGAAACACAAGCATTTATATACCAGAAAAAACTTCATGAGCACCAATTGGATAAGTTGGTTATACCTTTGGCGAAGAAGGTTTCGGAAAGTGGTTATGATGTTGAACCTAAAGTTCTTCGTAATGCTATTACTGAAGTATTTAATCAGCAGCTTGGAGCAACTTTGAGTAGAATTGCTCAAGGTCTACCAATTTATAATGTCAGTATTCCTAGGTCTGGAGAAGTTCGGATTCAGTAGTTATTGTTTAAATAAAAGCGCGAGAATTAATCTCGCGCTTCTTTTTATTTATATTATTACTATCCTTTAATAATTAATTTACTATTATAATAGAGGAGTAGTTTTTAAATACTAATATTTACTAAATACTTATTGTTCCCGATGAAGTAGTAAGCTTTATTATTTTTAGAAATAATATATCCGTTCAGGGCATTTTTATTAATAGAGAACTGTAATGCCGGATTGTTTGCAAAGTTGGTTTTAGATATCTTACTTATGTTTGTACTAGTTTGTAGTTGTTCCAAGATTTTTTCTAGAGTATCTTTAGTGTCTATTACATCTAATGTGTATAGTAGAGAGCCAGATTTGGAATAGAAAGTAATTGAGCTATTTTTTTCAATAACTTGTGTACCAGCAGGTAAAGTAGTTTTTATTCCTAATACAGTGTTTTCGTATTTGATGGGTTCATAGTCGTTAATCCCAGATTTAGGTGCTACAAACACTTGAGGCGCAGTAGATGTTGCGGCGCTGTTAGAATTAAAACTTTCTGTTGTAGTTGCTCCAGCTACTTGGCCTGTATTTGCTTCTGGCCTGGTTGCGTTGGGGTCAGATTCAGTACTGTTATTATCCGGAGGAAGGGGAGTGCTGATCGAAGGTTCGTATACTTGAGCGATTTCCGGGCGAGTATTGGTAGTCTCCTTTTTAGTGTCGTCACTGTTTAGTCCGATTAATGCTATTACGAGCACTGCTAAAGCTGCTAATCCTCCAACTAACCATTTGGCTGCGCCTTTGATTTTTGCCCATAATAGGGTCAAAAATAATTGAAATTTGCTAGGCATAAAATCTATTAATTAATTGATAGTCCTTTATTATAAAGGGGTTTGGTTTATCAGTCAATAGAATTTAAATTAAGTAAATGAAGGTTAAAAGCGTAATTTATTTATGTATAATAATCAATGATTGGTAAATGATTTTTGAATAATTATGTAGTAATAAAAATATATAACTTCATTTTTAAAACTCTAAAATCAACATAGGTTTTAAGGGTGTAGTGCAATTTTGTAACCCCGTCCTGATACGGTATGAATTAATTTTGGTTTACCAGTTGTTTCAATTTTCTTACGCAAATTTAGAATATGGGTTTCTAAGGAGTTAGAAAATAAATCTGAATTTATATCCCAAACGTGTTCTATTAAGTCTGTTCTCGACAAAACCAAATTTTGATTTCTGAGTAGGTATTCTAACAGTCCAAATTCTTTTTTAGTGAGATGAACAGATTTTTTTCCGCGCTGTACAGAACATCTGCGCGAGTCTAAAGATAGGTCTCCAATAGAAAATTTTTCACTCACCAATTGTTTCGGTCTTCTTAGCATGGCTTTGATCCGAGCAATTATCTCGGAGAAGTGACTAAACTTGCTGGTATAATCATCGACTCCACAGTTAAATAGTTCTATTGCTTCGTCGCTAGAAAGTAATTCGGTCACTACTAATAGTAAAGTGCTTTTTCCTTTTTCGCGAATTTGTTTGCAGATTTTTATAGCGTCACAGTTTTGTGAGTGTTCTATAATCGCTAGATCGTAATCTGTACTGCGTGCCCAAAATTGTCCTTGTTCAACTGTTGTTGCTTGATCTACATAAAAATGAACTTGTTTTAAACTGAGCTTAAGTTTTTGTGCGAAGAGCTCGTCATCGCTTATTATGAGGAGCCTCATAAGTATCCTTGTTTTGTCACACTGTAACCTTGTGGCAAATTTTATTTTTATTTTGGTTAAGAAGATATCTTAAAAATTTTTAGAAGTTTAGTCAAGAGTTTAGCTTGTGTATAATTGGTCAATATTTTCTGAATAAAAATTAAACTTTTTATTTAGTTAGGTTTTTATTAATTTATCCTCAAGGTTTGTAAGGGTTAAATTCAAGTTTTTGACTTTTTATTTGTTCTCAGGTCAATTTGGAAACCCTGTGAGAAGCGCTGTAGAGCCTGGGGAAGAGGTCACTTAATACCCTTTTTTTTGTTCGATCTCAATGTGAGTTTTTTATGAGAGTTATGTTGTTTTTGTTGTGATATAATTACAATATGATTAACCTTATAAAAAAGAATTCTATATATTATGCATGGGCAATAAGTTTAATGGCTATTTTGGGAAGCTTGTATTATAGTCAGGTTCTACATTTGCCTCCATGTATTCTTTGCTGGTTTCAAAGAATTTGCATGTATCCTTTAATAGTTGTTTTGGGTTTTGCTATTACTAAGAAGAGTCGAGATATGGTTTTGCCAGCTTTGGTTTTAACAGGAATTGGTTGGTTGATTTCTATTTATCATAATTTACTTTACTTTAATATTTTGCCCGAAGCAGCAGCACCGTGTGTGGCGGGGGTTTCTTGTACAACTAAGTTAACAGGCTGGCTCGCAGTTTTTCCTATCCCTCTTCAAGCACTTATAGGTTTTACTGTGATTTTGATTTTATTATTTATTTATTGGAAGGCTACTTCTGAGCTTCAAAACAAGGAAAATAATTTATGACTAAAGAAGTAAAAATATTATTAGGAATTGCTATATTGGTGATAATCGGTGGGGTGTTGTTAGCAATCTTTGCTAATCCTCAGCCAGAACAACCAGGTCAAACTGTAGATAGTAATTCTTTGATTCGTGAATCTAGTCACATGACTGGCAAAAAAGATTCTAAAGTTACTGTAGTGGAGTTTGGTGATTTTCAGTGTCCTGCTTGTGGGGCTGCTCACCCAGAAGTTAAAGCCGTCTTAGAACAATATAAAGATAATCCAAATGTTAATTTTGTATTTCGTAATTTTCCTTTAGATACGATTCACCCAAATGCTCATATTAGTGCCGAAGCAGCAGAAGCGGCTGGAGCGCAAGGAAAGTACTGGGAAATGCACGATATGTTGTATGAAAAACAAAATGAATGGTCAGCAAGTCTTACTCCGCTAGATTTTTTTGCACAGTACGCTACTCAATTAGGTTTGAATGTTGATGAGTTCAAAACTGCTATTCAACAGCGCCGTTTTGCGGATGTAATTAATACTGACTATAAAGATGGAGAAACTGCAGGAGTGAATTCCACTCCAACCTTCTTTATTAATGGAACCAAGCAAAACAAGGTTTTGCAACGTGACGAGCTAAAGTCATTGATAGAAGCAGAATTAGCTAAATAACCAATTTTATTAAGACTGTCTTTGTTTGCTAGATCAAAGCCAGTCTTTATTATTTATATATAGATGAAAAAAGAACAAGAAGACTTACGAAAACAATTAGTAGTAAAGCGTTCGATAGCTGGATTGGGATTGTTTACTACTGAGCCAATAAAAAAAGGTACTTTTATTATTGAATATGTTGGCCCATTGCTAAATGATGAGCAGGTACAAAAGAAGGGTGGAAAATATTTATTTGCTTTAGGAAAGAAGTGGACAATTGACGGTACGAGCCGTAAAAATATTGCCCGCTATATCAATCATTCTTGTTTGCCTAATAGTGAACCTATTCAGTATGCTCAGCGAATTAAAATTAAAGCCAAAAGAAATATCAAAGCCGGTGAAGAATTATTTTACGATTACGGCAAAGAATATTTTGATGAATTTATAGGTAAGCATTGTCGTTGTCCTAAACATTCCAAACAAAAATAAACTAATTTCAAATTTCAAAAAAGAAGTATTACTTACGCTCCAGTATCGCTACGTAACTCATTCGCTTCGCGAATGGTTACTGGGCGATAAGTTACGCTTAAAGTAATACTTCTTTTTTGATTGTTAAATTTACTTTTTACTTGGTTGTTTAAAGTAAATATTTTTAGTTCCGAGATTTATTATAACTAAACTTTTTTTGAGGTTTGCTAAACATGTTTAAAAATTGATTTAGTTGTTTCTCGGTAATTATTTTTTTTGTAAGCGCGTCTTGTAATGCACAATCTTTGCTTTTTATATGATCACAATTTCTAAATTTACAATGATTCGTTAATTCATCTAACTTAACAAAAATAGAATTAGATGATTTATTATCTGGGTCAACTTCCAGTGTTCTCATTCCTGGGGTGTCTATAATAATTCCACCGTTTGATAAAATAAATAATTCTCTTCTGGTAGTGGTATGTTTGCCCTTGCCAAACTTATTTACTTCATTAGTAGATTGATTAGTATTTTTTAATAGAACATTAACTAAGCTAGATTTACCTACTCCAGAATTTCCAACCAATACAGCAGTCCTGCCTGGAAGAATGAGCTGCTCTAAATCGGATAGGTTATTTTTAGATTTAGCACTTACACTAATAATTTTTAAATCAGAGTGTATAGAATTAATTTCTGAGATGATTTTTGCAGACCCTATTTTTTTATCTATTTTATTGATTATAACTACTGGTTTAATATTTCCTTGCGCTGCGATAGTTAGATAGCGATTGAGTTGTAATGCATTAAAGACTTGATCAACGCTCAGGACAACAAACATTATATCTATATTAGTAGCGATAGTTTGAAGGTTTTGTTTTTTTTGTGAATGTCTAACTAGACTCGAATAGCGGGGGAGTACTGTTATAATTTTTGCTTTATTTTCATTTGGAAGTCTTTCGTAGGTAATCCAATCTCCTACCTTTGGTAAATCAATAGTGTTGAGATTTTTTCTTTGCGACGTTAATATTACACCCCGGATTAATCCATCACTGATAACTATTTCCCATTCGGTTTTGTGTTCACTAAAAATCTTTCCTATGGTTTGATCTTTAATATTAACTCTAGTTTTTTTAATATAATGAGCGAGCCCAATTTTGTTTAAGTCCATATATATATTGTGGCAGAGAGACACTGAAATTACCAGTATTTAGAAAATTATAAATCGCCCTTGAATTTTTTTGAAATCTATGGTATTATATATATAAGAAATCCAAACAAACGCAAAGTTTGTTTTGAAATAAAAATAAAAAAACAATTAAATAAAGGGAAATGAATATTTTTAAACGTGGTACAAAGGCCTCAGACGAAGGTCATCCACATGGTCTAGATCGTAAAGTCAAATTACTTTTGGCTTTGTTAGTGGTTTTAGGCGCAAGCTTAGTTTTTCTAGCTACGCCATTTTCAGAAAGAACATTAGGAATTAAACTTTCTAGTTTATTCTCTAGTGCAAATATATCTAAGGATGACGATGTAAAAGAGATTCCTATTACTACTTCTTCATCTGGTGGAAGTGGGGTCTTTAATTGTGTTGTCGCACCTTGTATTGATCCAAATATTTCTATTGTTAATCCTGAGCCTAATACAGTTTGGGTTACAGGAAAAACTTATAAAATTTCTTGGAATGGATCATCAATACCACCAGTTGGTTCAGTATTTAGTTTGAGACTTGAACAGGGTAGTTATTCTTGTCCAACTAGTACCGAAGATCCTTGTGGTCCGGTAATTAATATTGCCACAAACCAACCTAACACTGGCACCTACGAATGGACTGTACCACAAAATATTGATGCTGCATTTATCGGTGGTTCTAATAATCTTATATTGACTATTGATAATAATTCAAAGGCTCAAACATCTGTTCAGATTGTTAGAAGCACAAGCGATAATGGTGAAGAGTTTCCTGATGGAACATTTGTTCGTTTATTAAGTAATCCAAATTTAATTTATAGATTAGATGATGGAGTTAAGCGCCCATTACCTTTCCCCCGTGAAGAAGTAGTTTCTTGTTTGGGAGTTAACCCAGCAAATATTAAAAATGGAACTGCGGCTTTGGAAAGAACTCCAATTGGAGCGCCGTTATTCTGTAATCCGCTTGCTCTTGCACCTAGTGGGGTTGGCTCTCTAATTAGTGGGTTGCCAGATAGTGATATCACTAGTATTTACATCATAGAAAAAAATGTTCGTCGTCCTTTCCCAACTGGTCAAATTTTTGAATGTTTAGGTTATTCTTATAGCAATGTTCATATTGCTAATAGCAAAGATGCTCAATTGCCAATTGGTGAACCAATGAGTTGTAAGAATAATGTTAGTAAGTTGGGCTTAGGTGGAAATGGAACTTTGCCAAACGGTACAGTTAATGTTCCTTATAATACAAAAATTACTGCATCTGGTGGAACATTACCATACACCTTTTCTGTAGTAAGCGTTCAACCTTATGCAAAAGTAGAAATTGATAATAATGGCCAACTTAGTGGTAAATTTATCGCAGTTGGTACTTATCAAATAAAAGTTAGAGTTACAGATGCAAGTGGTCAAAGCGATGAGAAAATTTATACTGTAGTAATAACTGGTCCTACCAATGGAGGAGGTGGAGGAAGCGGTGGAGGCGGTGGTAGTACTGCTCAAAACTGTACTGATGGACCTATTCAAAATTTAGTCGCTCTATATCGTTACTATAGTTCTCGTGATAGCGATCACTATTACTCTACAAACTCTACAGCGCCAAGTGGTTATCAATCAGAAGGTATAACCGCATATGTTTATCCAGCTCAAGCAACTGGTACAGTACCTTTATATCAATCATATAGTTCTGAACGTAAAGATCATTACTATACTACCGATCAAGCAAACACTCAAACTTATGGTTATAAGTTAGATGGTGTAATCGGTTATGTGTATCCAACTCAAGTTACTGGTTCTAGTCCTTTGTATCGTATGTACAATGACAGCTCCAAGCATTACTTGATGACTGCTAGTACTGTAGAACGTGATGCGATTTTGGGAATTGGTTTTGTACAGCAAGGATTCATTGGTTATACTTGTGGTACTTCTAGACCAGGAAGCGAAATAATTCCGATTTATCGATTATGGAATTCTAAGCTTACCGATCACTTCTATACAACTAATGTACATGAACGTGATGATGCTCTAAAGCAAGGTTATGTTTCTGAAGGAATTATGGGTAACATGTTAAGTGTCCCAGGTAGTGATCGTCTACCAGTCTATCGTTTGTGGAGTAAGAAATATGGAGATCATTTCTACACTACTAGTGAATCAGAAGCAAATAGCTCTGGTTACTCTAGAGAAGGAATTATCGGTTACATTTATGCTAATCCAAGCAATAACGTTACTCAGTTATACCGCTTGAATAATTCTAAGATTGGTGATCACTTCTATACTTCTTCTACCTCAGAACGTGACGCAGTAATTAATAATGGTTACAAGTTCGAGGGTACTATGGGATATCTTCCATAAGATAAGTACTATAAAATTAAAAGACTCTGGATTTTCCAGAGTTTTTTATTTTTCATATAAATAAAATTTTAGATTTAATTGATGGGTGATTTAAGACATAAGTAGTTATTAATTTTATCTGAAAGATTGTTTGTATTAAATTTTATTGTTTGATAGAATTGAAACAATTAATTTAAATTATATGTTAAGCGGATTTAAACAGTTTTTAATGAGAGGGAATGTAGTTGACCTTGCGGTCGGTGTGGTTATTGGTGCAGCTTTTGGTAGTGTAGTTAATTCTCTGGTTGCAGATTTGATTACTCCTTTGATTTCGGCAGTTGCAAAGCTTCCTGACTTTTCTAAGTTGGCAATAGTTCTCAACGGTACTTCTATTGGGTATGGAAAGTTTTTAAATGCAGTGATCGCGTTTGTGATTGTTGCTGCAGCAATTTATTTTTTGGTAGTAACACCGATGGCGAGATTGATAGCGAGGGTTTCCGGACCAAAATCACCAACAACCAAGTCTTGTGACGAATGTTTAAGTGAGATTCCTTCTGAGGCTCGTAGATGCAAGCACTGTACGCAAGTAATTGCTTAATAATACTAAAAAACTGCTCTCAGAGAGCAGTTTTTTGTTAAAAATATAATTTTTATCGAAATGTTTGAAATTCAACATAATCTAATCATATTAAGTTTCTAAAAATACAGAATTTTATTGAATCTTCTTTTACATACTATTTTCGATTTTTCGAAGTAAGACTTTAATTAAATATTTAGAGCCTTATATATTTATTAAAAGTTAAAATAAAAACCGCTTGCTTTGGCTTGGCGGTTTAAAAATTTATTTATGAATTATATTAGCTAGTTCTTTAACTTTTTTAGGATCAAGTTCTGTGTGGGATATGCTGATAGAACTAGCCACTAAAAAACAATTTACAAATTCTTTATATGCTTCGACATTTTTACTATCAATGCCGCTGGCAATTGCTAAGGGGTGGTCATTAATTGCATTACGCATAGCAGTAATTTTTTTTATTGTTGGCGGACTGCCAGTTGCGATTCCGCTGGTAGTGATTACATCCATAAACGGAAGCGCAGCTTTGGCGCTCGTTGCGGGGTCATGTCCAAAAGTATGCTGATATTTAAAGGCTGTTCCACCAAAATACAACCACTTATGCTCAGATCTTTGAGTTTGAAAAGATGTTGCTAACTGATTGTTTTCCATGTTGGTGTATACCTGAGAGTTATCGGTCCATACTCCGGAAACTGATTCGGTTACATATCCAAATATTGATAAAAGACTAATTCCTAATAAATTAACTCCAATCCATTTATATGGATAAAATTCTCTGACAGCACCATATATATCCATCAAGGTTTGTGGTCCTGTGTCATGGTTGATTAGGAAAATTCCATCTGCGCCATTATCAAAAGCAATTTTTGAATTTCTGATTGATTGCTCGATGTTCTCCGAATGAATCACAACAATCAAAGAGTTTTTGTTTGGAAAGACTTCACTATACTTATTCATTTTATTTTGCCTCCCTAAAATTGAACTAGTAAATTATATTATCATCATATTTTTCAAATAACAATGGGAAGTAGGAGATCATAATCTGTCACTATAAATCCAATCTTGTTATTGACAACAACTGAAAAATATGATATAGTACTGAAAATATATTTTAATAGGAGGATAAAAATGTTAAACCATTTAAATATATGTTTTGGTCCAGGTGTTAGTAAACATGCACAAGATCTAACTCTTTACGCTATTAGTGAAGTTATAGTTTTGGCTGGAGTTGAAAATAAGTTAAACATTCAAAATTTTGGGGTTTGGCGACCTGATTCTGGTTGGGATGGTAATGGTAATATGATTGCATATGGGAGCGTGGATTGGTATCTTGAGCAAGCCAGGCAGGCAAGTGACAAAGAAAACCAATTAAATAGCTCCGCTATTTTATACTCTTTTATGTCCGAACCATGGCAACAAGCCCAAAAACATTATGACGTTATGATAGT
>CAYRJC010000017.1:0-17637 GCA_964424635.1 uncultured Candidatus Saccharibacteria bacterium
GCATTAGTACCGATACCAACATTACCATTTTCCTGGATACGTACAAGTTCGGTACCAGTACCTGGAGTAGTTGAATGAACTTCAAATGCATAATAATTACCAGTTTGATCGTTATCTGTATCAAGAGTGAAATGTAAATTATTTGGGGATCTTATCAGACCGTTTGCAGCACCATTACTTCCAACTTGCAATGTATCATATACATGGAAAGTCGCCTGAGGATTAGTGAGCCCTACCCCTACTCGGTTATTAGTAGCATCGATAGAAAGAACGTCGGTGTCAAAGGATAGACCATTTACCCCACCAGAAAGTACAAAGTTAGTATCGTTAGAAAAAGTCCAAGTACCCGCATTGGAAGAAGTCAGGTTACCGTTTGATGCAACTTGGAACAAGTCACCACTACCTACTGTTAAGAGAGCAGCTGGAGCAGTGGTACCGATACCGACGTTGCCGCCAGTAAAGATACCAGCGTAATTAGTAGTGGCTCCTGAAACGTCAACATAAACACCATAATTCGTGTCAGCAGTATTTTGTACACTAAAATAACCGCCATATTTTGTATTTGTACCAGTCGTTGTGATGTCAGCAGTATTGGTTACATATAAACCATAAGCATTCGCTGTCATTAAGGCATCACCAGATGAAGTAGAACTATTTGAGAACGAACCACCATAGGTATTATAAGTTGAATTATCAAAACCACCTGGACTCCAGTCTATGCTGACATTACCTAAAGTAGCTATCACGTTTATTAAATTAGCTCCTGTAGAATTAGTGTCTAAATCCTCTATTTGATCGTTAACAGTAGCATAATTGCCGTAGACAGAAATTGTATTACTAGTACCAGCAGAGCTATTAATATTTATATTGTCTAATGATAGAGCAGAACTTGTTCCGTATAACCGTAGTTGTGCCGCACTACTAGCTGTATTAAAATTTGCCGTAGGTGCTGACGCAACATTTAACCCAGTAGATATAAAATCTTCGGACCCAGTAAATGACGGGAACGATGAGTTATCGCTATAAAAAATACCAATTTTATTTTCTGCTGCATTATTCGCCTGAGTAATGTCAATAATACGAGAATGGTCATTACCAGCAGTGCCAGCTAAGGCAAAAAGATAATCAGATACAGGGGCTTGCTGGGAACCTATCTGACCAGAAGAATTAATTCTAAACAAATCGCCAGAACCAACAGTAAACAGAGAAGCCGGTGAAGTATCGCCAATACCTACATTGCCGCTACCCAATATAGTTACCAGCGGGGAAGTACCAGCATAAAAGACATGATTCTGACTACTTGTTGGAACTACATATTCCATCTGACCCGCTGATACACCAAATCCATATTTGTATGTATTGTCATCATACAACTTCAATTTTAAATTATTTGCCGCGGAGTCACTGTATGTTCCTCCTAAGTTTATACTCTGTGGAGTTGACGTTCCACTAGAAGTTAAATTACCCAAAGAGAGTGTATCGGTTGGACTGGTAGTACCCAAACCTAATCGATTATTTGCGTCATTCCAGAAAAAATTAGCATTATCCTGTGAATACACTCCGCTTGTACCCGCAAATACAATAGAACCTTGAGTGAATTGTGTAGAAGTTCCAGTACCACCATATTGAACACCTACCGCCGTTCCCTGCCAGGTACCTGTTGTGATTACTCCAGTATTTGCAGTAACAACCAACCCATTATAACTTGTAGCTCCAGTGACGGCTCCAGTAAGTGCGAGGGTCGTAAAAGATCCACCTGCAGAACATGCAAATGCACCGGTTGAATTTGTAACTGTACAACCAGTAGAACCCGACCCACCACCAAATAAAATGTCGCCAGTAGAGTTAGTTCCAACACTAACACTTCCGCTTCCTTTGGCATCAATCGTTAAACTTTCATTCGTCCCCGAAGAAATAGTACTAAGCGCTAATCCACCACCAGCAGCAGCTGCAGTAACTTTGAGCCCAGTTACCGAAGAAGCAGTATTAGTATCAATTTGCAAAGCAGCGTTAGTGCTAGTACGACCAACGGTCAAAGCAGTTGTTGATTGATTAGCAGTGTTAATTGTTCCATCTCCAGAAACACCATTAGCTAAAAATGCGTAAGCTGAAGAAACTAGTTGCTTACGAGGAGACATTTCCCCATCATAAGAAACTCCAGTAGGTGCAAAGTTAACAGTTAAGTATAAAGATCCACCAGAAAAATCAACACCAGATAAACCAGAACAAGATCCTAGTTTTGCATTAAATACACCATTAGTTACAGTTAACTTTCCACACGCTCCACTTGCCTGGTCAAAAGTCTCAGTCCACAATAAAGTACCGCTAGTTAAAGCATCATACAATTTAAACTCAAAAGCATACGTTCCATTTAAGACGTTCGTCCCATCTGAAGTTTTAGTTAGCTTACCCTGAAAATTAATATACTTTGGAATGGTTGCTTCTGCGTTTGAAGGTATACCTGCATTTAAAGTTAAAGCAATTGCTAAGTATGCAAAAACCGAAAAGACTGCAAAGAAAACCTTTCCAGTTTTTAGATTTTGGATACTAAATTTTTTAACTTTATCTCCGGACATGAATTGTATTTTTGTTTTTTGACGATAGTCAATTTTAAAAAGTTTTTTGTTTCTTGGCCCTATAATATGAAACGGACTTTGAGATGAACCTGTCTTTATATATGATTTTTATATTATCTAAAAACAGTAAAACACCGACTAAGCTATAGCAGGTGCTGTGATTTGGCACATTTGCCAGATAAGTTGCTTTGGATAACGACGATCTCGTCTAGACCCAATACGAACAGCGCTGATTTTTCCTTCGCGTTCCCAATTACGTAATGTATTAGGATGGACATGAATCAATTTAGCTGCCTCTTTTATAGTTAGCAACTCAGGTAATTCTGAATTATATGTCATTTTATTTTTGTTTTTTGCTTTTTCTATATTATTTAGATACAGAAAATTAGCTTTTAGAAAGCTAGTACGGTTTGCTTGCTAATTTTGGCAAGGTTTACCACTGCTTTTGTTGTATTTTTGTTTCGACTTTTGATTAGTTTTGATAAGTTATTTTATTTTTTACTTAACAAAACTTAACTTACTTGTATTATAGCAGAAAATTAACCTATCGTCAAGCCATATAAGATTATATAAAGTAATATAACTTAACAAATCTTATTTAAATTTATATTTTATTAAAAACTTTAATTTACCAAGCTAGTGATTATATACGAAATATAAAATATAAATTAAAACCGTCTTATATTATACAAAGACGGTTTTATAAATTTTATCTATAACTGAGTTTTATTTTCCCTGTTTTCGCTTTCTAATAAAATATCTGAGTAAGAAGAATATTAAAGTCAAAAGTGGTATAAAGAACACAACTATTATTACTAAAATTACTAACATTAACTGCCAAGGTATAACCCAAAACGCTATAGATTTTTCATAAGATCTTGAAGCGTCATTATTAACAGTCAAACTTAAGTCTGCTGAATAACGACCAAGAGCAAAATTTTTAGACTGATATTTTACTGCGTCAGAGAAATTCTTAAACTCAGGGTAAACTACCTGACCACTAAAATTTTCTACTATACTATCTCCAGAACTAGACCATGCTACTTCGAAGCGGCGTATACTTTCTGGTAGAACATTCCCTGCTCCTGGATTACTATTTACCACTTTTGTAATTCGACCAAAAATATTTTTAATCGTAATATCACCAAGTGGTTGAACTCTGTCTTTACCAGAGTTTTGAAAACGAAAATAAAATTCTACTGGCAGGCTATTAAAAAAATGTTTTTTATTTTTTGTATTAAATTCTAATACTGTCTCCCCTTCTGGGAAAGAACCATTTACCCTAAATAATAACAAAGTCCCTACATCGCTTTGCAATGCTACTGACCCAGCGCCTTTTGGAGCAGGTGGAACAACCGAAGCAAATACTGCCGCAAAGTAACCACCCGGATCTACATCCTTAGGAACATTTACTTGAAAATTTACTTCTTTAGATTCTTGTGGAGGAACAGTAATTGATTCTGGCAATTTTGTCCACGCCACTAATTCGTCAGTTGCTGCAGGAACAAATTTTGGCTCACCAGTTTCATCTTTGCTTTCAAACTTGGCAACGCTCAAATAAAAAGTACGTGTATTATTATCGTCGTTATATACTTTTATTACGCCTGTAGTTGACTGTCCCGGATCAGCTGCAAGTTCGATGCGAATAGGAGACATAGTTACAGCCTCTACTACAGAGGGGTGAATAAAGACAGCTACACCTACAAGTAAAGAAAAAGTGAAGCAGCTAATTTTTTTTAAATTCATCAAGATTCTTTTTAATTATATATCTATTATAAGATTTAATAAGTAAATATAGCATTATACCTAAAAGAATTATACCTGATAATCCAATAATAATCTGCTTAACAGGAATAACCCAAAATACAGTATTGGCTCTTAATTCTATTTTTGGATCACCATAAAATATAATCGCTTCTGCAGTATAGCGGCCAAATGCAAAACTAGGATTAAAATTAGATGTAAAATTCCTGAGCTGGTCCGGCAAAATAATCGATGCGTCACGATTAATTGGAACCTGTGAGACAGAACGGCCAAAAATATTTCTTATAGTAACTTCTCCTTTGGGTCTTAAGTGAACATTGCCCAAATTATATAACCCAGTAATAAACTCGACCTCACTAGTTTTATAAAACTTTTGTGATGCAGAAAAATTTTCTACTTTAACCTGCTGTTCAGCCTTGCCGAGATTAACTAAAATAATTACCCCCGCCTTATGTTCTACGGCACTACCAGAACCATCGACTTGGGATTTTTGCCCAAACAATATACCCCCATAATGAGTTCCTGGCTCGGCATTTTTAGGTGGTGAGATATTAAAAGATACCTCAATTTGTGAATACGCGGGAACCGTTAAGGAGGATAGATTTTTTACTGTTATCCAATTACTCAAAGAATAACGCTCATCATTCTTTTCATTAGAATTCAAAAACAATGGCTGCCCGGTCCCGCTTTCTACCATGAAATCATTAACTGTTGGATTAAAACTTAAAGAAGTATTAGTTGTATTTGTGATTTTTATAGCGCGCTGCAGGGTTTGCCCAGGTTCCATTTCCAACTCAATCAAAAATGGATCAACGCCAAGACCTTGAACTTGCAAATTTTGCTGAGCAGAAACAGGTTTAGCAAAAATTAAAATAAATAAAAAAACTGTAAAAAAATATTTCATTATTATAGAACAAAACTAAAATTGCGCTGTAGTTATATAAGTTAAAGTATTTTGATAGCTGCCATTTGGCTGCGTACTACCAACTTCGACTTTAAAAATCACATATGTAATGTCACCAGAAACAACTGGACTAGCACTACATGCCACTTCTTCTGGCGAAGCAGTAAGTTTTGCATATGTATCAGTGGAGGCAAAACGGCCTGATATACCTGTACACAAAGTATCGTCGGAGGGATGATAACCAAAAGCTCCGGCCTGACCTCCAGGGATAGCCCAAGCAGCTGGAGAAGCGTTAGTGCCAGAGACTTGGGTTATCTCCGAACCACCATTTGTCCTCAAATTACCATCCTGTCTTAAAGTTGTAACATAGCCAGCCGCAGCATTAGTAGTTACGGTAATCTGATGAGCAGCTAATCGGGCAGTGCTGACAGGTAAGGAACTATATGAAATACTATTAGCTGATGAAGAAGTTGTAAGAGTAATACCATCTACAGGACCAGGACTACTCACTCCAGAAAAAACAATTGTTAAATTAGGAGCAACAGTGCTAGCAGTAGCAATACCCGAGTAAGCTGTCTCAGTATGATCTTCTGCATTCGGACCAGAGCGAGCCTTTACTTTAATTTTATAGGTCGTACTTGGAGCGAGTCCTGTAATCCGTTCTCCTGTGGTACCGTTCCAATGCGAACCACCTGTATTAAAAGTCTGCCAAGCAGGACTAGTTCCTAAGGTATCGTCTGCTTGAACATAATAAGTAGTCACAAAATTATCCGATGAAATCGCAATCGCATATGCGGTATCATCTGAATTTTCTCCCGGGTTGCCGCTTGTCGATAATGCGAAGTCAAGAGAATTATAAAGTGTACCACCGGTATTGGTAAATATTGGGACAGTTGGAACGCCAGGATATGCGTGCTGCTGAAATCCAGGAAAAATTTTATAGTTAGTTGATTCTGTTTTACTATCATCACTGCCGGCAATAGAATCACGAGATTTATAGTTAGTAGACTGACTAGGTTCTCCACCCCCATCTATTGTAGGATTTTCTATCTGATAATTAGTACCCGTCATATTCTGAGCTATGGCAATTGTGGGCACAAAAAAAATCAGCAAAATCAAACCAAAATTATATAACCAAGACCTAATCATAAATTAATTATAACACGCTGAATATTATAAACCCCGTGCTAATTGACACGGGGTATTTTTGAGTTATTGATTGGCGCGAGCTTTGTTTATGATATATTGGTTATACTTTTTAATAAGAATATATAAAATCAGTATTAAGATAATGAACGTAGGAACTGCAACCGACAACAACTGCCAAGGAATTATATAAAAGACAAACTTGGCATTTTCACTTTGCAATTCTTTGGTCCCAAAAACAATTTTAAGTTCAGCTGTGTATTTACCAAATGTAAAATTTCGGGCTTGCTCAACTACCTGAGGCCAAAATTTTCTAGACGACTGAGAAGGTAGATCAGTTTGAGGAATTTGTTTTTTATCTCCTCTATTATGATCGCTCCACACAGAGTTAAATCGACGGATACTTTTTGGAAGCACACTGCCATCAAGAGTATTAGCGCTTAATATCTTTACTGATCTACCAAAAATATCTTTAATCTGAATATCTCCTAAAGGCTTTAGATGATCCTCGCCAGTATTCTGAAAACGATAATAAAATTGAATCGGCAATCCTGTAAAAAATCTTTGTTTATTTGTGGTAGAAAATTCTAAAATATTAGCATCTTGTAAAAAATCCCCATTCACCCTGAGCAGTATCAAGCTTCCTAGTTTTGCACTAATCGCCAAACTAACCCGATCACCCGAATTATCTGGAGGGTCAGTTAGGAAAAAAATCGCCGCAAAATGACCGCCTGGATCAGCATTTTTTGGAACATTTACATTCACAGGCAGTTCTATGGTTTCCCCGCTAGAGATATTAATCTTTTCTGGCAAGTTGATCCATGTTGCAAAACCTTCACGGCGGGGCAAAAACGTCGGGGCACCTGTTTCATCCTGAGCATTAAAATTTTCAGCTCGTAAATAATACACCCTTGAAGAAGACTCTTCGTTGGTTAATTTTAAAGTGGTGCGAATTGTTTCTCCAGGATCACCCGCGATTTCTAATCTAGGAGTAGTGGTTAGGGCATTAGAAGTATTTGGATAAAAAATTGAAACAAATAAAACAAACACGCAAACTGTAAGTATTGCGTGTTTATATATTAATTCTATGCGTAAATTAGAATGGAGATTCATACTGAAAAAACTAGAAAGTACCAGTAGCTATATATGTAATTGTGGTTGAATAAGAACCAGCTTCTGTAGCACCTCCGATATTAGCCAGATAGTAAGCGCTGATTGTTTCGGTGTTAGTTGGAGTAGTACGAGATACTATAGTAGTAGTTGTACTAGCTACAAATGTCCAGTCACGGTTTCCAGGGGTAGCATTATGATCGTATCCAGTAGCAACGGTTGAACTTTGATCAACACTAAAACCCATTGCAAACTGCTCGGTTCCTTGAGTACCGTCAGCATCATCAGTAATCGAAGCTACAGAAATAGTATTAGAACCACTGGTTAAAGTTGCGCCATTGTAAGAAAGCACATATCCGCTAGCAGCATTAGTCGCCACTGTAAGATTATGAGCACTAGTATCAGAACTAGACCCAGTAGCAGCTCCATTAGCCCAACGAGCAGCAGATGAACTAAGACTACCAAACCCAATAGCATTATCAGAAATGGTAAATGTAATTGTCGGATCGACTGTCGCAGTAACTACTACTTGGTCATCACTAATTATATCAACTGCCAAAGTACCACTGTCACCGAACGTACCACTAATCGCAACAGTATCAGAAGACCCTATAGCTCCATTACTAATTTGGTTGGATCCAGTCGTTTGTGAAGTAGCATTTGTACCAATTTTTATCCGTACACACCTGCCAGCAGTAACTGTGCCTGTACCAGAAGTTAAAGTTACAGTAGTAGAACTATCACCATCAGCTCCCCAAGTAGCACCAGATGGTGATGCAGCCAATGTTTTTTCTGTAAAAGTAGCTGTAGAACAGTTGCTCGAGTCACCTTCCGCAAAGTCAATATCAGTATGAACAATATTAGTTACGTTAGTAAACCCCGCACTAAAAGTAAGTATAATAGTTTGACCAGCTGTTACACCAGTAGGAGTAACAAATTTAATTTCATGATTAGAAGCGGTACTAGCTTTAAGACGGCTCATAATATCCGACAAGCTAGTTACCTGAGCTGCCTGCGCCTTAAGCGGAGCAATCTGGAATGACAGAACTAGTATTATTACCAACAATACTCGGACAGTCATCTGAAAATATTTTTTATTTTTCATGTTTTATGTTTTATTTCGCGCTCTTAATTCCTTTATTGAGCAAATTTTGACAACACTTATGAAGTGCTTAATATATATAATTATATCATACTTTACGAAAAAAATAAAGAGGAAGATTAGAAATTATATTTATTAAGTAAAATTGATTATAAAAAGCCTTAATTATATGAAATTTTAAACAATGTAAAACACCTCCACTGTGGAGGTGTTTTAAATAGATTACTTATATAGGCAATTCTGCGGTACGCTGATTTTCCTTAGCAATATCAGGATTGAATCCAGTACCGGCAGGAATAAGCTTACCGATAATAACGTTTTCTTTAAGTCCTTTAAGGTAATCGGTTTTTCCAGTAACAGCAGCCTCGATCAATACACGAGTGGTTTCTTGGAAAGACGCGGCAGCAAGGAAGCTTTCTGTAGAAAGAGAAATTTTAGTGATACCCATTAACAATTGCTCAGCTTCTACCAAACCACGGCCATCTTTTTCTAATTGCTCATTGATCTCTTGCATACGAGACTTATCAATTACATCCCCTAGAACCAAGTCTGTATCGCTATTATTAGTGACTCGCATTTTGCTAAACATCTGACGAACAATAACTTCAATATGCTTATCATGAATTTGCTGACCCTGAGAACCATAAATATCCTGAACTTCTTTTACAATATATTTTTGAGCAGCTTCTGTACCTTGTAGTTCCAAAATCTTACTTGGGCTAAGGTTTCCTTCGGTAAGTGGTTGTCCGGCATAAACCAAATCTCCATCCTTTACCAACAAAGTGAAACCAGAAGGTACTACATACTCTACAAGATCATCACTTTCATGAACAAGCTTGATCTGACCTTCACTTACTTTAACAATTCCTGATGCAGGAGCCTTACTCAAAGCGCTAGTAGGATCGGTGAATAAACTATCCCCTACTGTTACACTACTTCCATCTTTAATTAAAACTTCGCTACCGGCAGGAATAGCAATAGTGTCTGACTTTGCATCCTGGCCTTCAACGCGGATAATATATTCTCTGCTAGTAGATTGAGTAACTGATACCTTACCAGCGATTTCGGCAATTGTTGCCATACCTTTTGGTTCGCGAGCTTCAAATAATTCTTCTACACGAGGCAAACCTTGGGTAATATCACTTACAGACGCAGATCCACCAGTGTGGAAAGTACGCATAGTAAGCTGAGTTCCTGGTTCACCAATCGCCTGAGCAGCTACGATTCCCACAGCAGCACCAAGCTCTACCATGCGGTTGAAACCTAGATCAAATCCGTAACACTGGCGGCATACTCCGCGCACTAATTTACATTTTAATACACTGCGGCAGCGTACTTCTTCAATACCAGTTTTATCAATATCAATTGCTTCTTGTTCATCTACTCCTTGATTCTTCTTAACAATCACTTTACCTTCAGCATCTTTTACATCTTCTGCTACTACACGTCCAAACAACCGGCGTTCAAAAGATTGATTCATAGCAATGCTTTCAGCGCGGCTAATAACATCAAAATCTTTAGTACCGCAATCTTCCGCATTAATAACTACGTCCTGAGCCACGTCTACCAAACGACGAGTTAAATAACCAGCGTCAGCAGTACGAAGCGCAGTATCAGACATACCTTTACGGCTACCGTGAGTAGAAATGAAATATTCCAAAATATCAATACCTTCTTTGAAAGAACCACGAATCGGCAACTCAATAGTACGACCACCAGGGTTTACTACGAGTCCTTTCAATCCAGACATCTGGGTAATCTGAGAGAATGAACCACGAGCACCACTAGATACAAAGTAGTTTACACTTGAATGAGAAGAAACAGTTCCTACTACATCTTTAGCTATCTTACTAGAAGCATCGCCCCAAATTTCTACAACCCTACTATATCGTTCTTCTTCGGTAAGCAAACCTTCTAAGAATTGTTCTTGAGTAGATTGAACTTCTTTATCAGCTTCTGCTAGTAAAGTGTATTTAGTATCAGGAACAGTAAGATCATCCATACCCCAGGAAATACCCGACTGCTTCATATAAGTGAAACCAATACGCTTGATTTCATCGATTAATTCGGCTGTGTTATCCAAACCAAATGCTCGATATGATTCACGCACTAAAGCTTGTAAACCTTTTTTATCAAAGGCTTCGTTACGATAACCAAATTCTTTTGGTAAAATTTTGTTGAAAATAATTCGGCCAACACAAGTTTCAATAATTTCATTTGTTTCCAAACGTAATTTTATCTTTGCTTGAATATGAATATGCTTATTATTATAAGCCATTATCGCTTCATCGCGATTAGTAAAGACTTTTCCTTCACCCTTCAAACCATCTCGCATAGTTGTAATATAGTAACAACCCACTACTACATCCTGAGCTGGTGTCATTACCGCATCTCCAGACGCAGGCTTAAGCAAGTTATGAGAAGATACCATGATTTCTTTAGCCTCACGTTGAGCAGATTCGGTCAAAGGAACATGAACCGCCATTTGGTCACCATCGAAGTCAGCGTTAAAAGCAGCACATACCATTGGGTGAAGCTGGATTGCTTTTCCTTCAATCAATACTGGTTGGAAAGCTTGAAAACCAAGTCTGTGCAAGGTCGGAGCACGGTTTAATAGTACATAGTGATCTTTACTTACTTCTTCCAAAATATCCCAAACTTCGGTACGAGCTTGTTCGATTAAACGGTTAGCGCTTCGTACATTGTGAGCGTATTCTCGACCAATCAATTTAGAAATTACGAATGGTTTGAATAATTCCAAAGCCATAGCTTTAGGCAAACCACATTGGTGAAGCTTCAAATTTGGTCCAACTACAATTACTGAACGTCCAGAATAATCTACGCGCTTACCAAGCAAGTTCTGACGGAAGCGTCCTTGCTTACCTTTAAGCATATCTGCCAAAGAACGAAGTTTTCGCTTTTGACCAGTAGAAGCTGTTACTTCTTTTCCATGACGAACTGAGTTATCAATCAAAGCATCAACCGCTTCTTGAAGCATACGCTTTTCGTTACGAGTAATAACTTCTGGAGATTTAATTTCTAAAAGCTTCTTTAAACGATTATTACGGTTAATAACACGGCGATATAAATCGTTCAAATCTGAAGTCGCAAAACGACCACCATCAAGTTGAACCATCGGACGTAAGTCTGGTGGAATAACAGGAAGATGTTTAATCAACATCCATTCTGGACGAACGCCAGAACGAACTAATGACTTGATTAATTTTAGACGGCGAGTTAACTTCTTTGCATTCTGCCCTTCCGCTACTTTTAAGTTAGCTTCTAATTCTACTGCCAACTCTTCAAGATTTACTTCTTCTAACAAACCCTGCAAAGCTTCGGCACCAATACCTGCAGTAAATACTTGACCATACTTTAAGGACAAATCTCGATAAGCAAGCTCAGAAATAATTTGCATCTTCTTGATGCTTTTTAGCTCGCTGCGAGCCTGATCACGGATAGCTTCTAAATTCTGAATTTCTTTTTCCCACATATCTTTGATTGCAGTAAGTTCAGTATCAATTTTTGCAGCTTTAACATCACTATCACCTTTTATGTCTTGGCTCATTTGACTTTTGGTTTTTGCCAAAAGTGTTTCGTAACGGCTTTCAATCTCTTTCTTTTTACCTTTAAATTCGTTTTCAATTTGCTCTACAGTATTAGTGCGAGCTTCTTCGTCTACACCAGTGATAATATAAGCGGCAAAGTAAACTAAGCGTTCTAATTCTTGAACACCTAAATCAAGCACCAAACCCAAACGAGATGGAACACTTCGCAAAAACCAAATATGAGCAACGGGCACAGCTAATTGAATATGACCCATGCGTTCGCGACGAACACTAGACTTAGTTACCTCAACTCCACATTTATCACAAACAATATTTTTGTAACGAATGCGTTTGTATTTACCACAATAACATTCCCAGTCACGAATTGGTCCGAAGATTTTTTCATCGAACAAACCTTCTTTTTCTGGACGCTGGGTACGATAGTTAATTGTTTCAGGCTTAGTTACCTCTCCATGAGACCATCCTAAAATTGTCTCTGGTGAAGCGAGCTTGATTTTAACACCTTTAAATTCTTCAGTTTGTGTGAACATATATTATTCCTTTTTCTTCTTTTTAGAAGCTTTAGTTGGTTCATCAAACAATGATGGACCGCTCTGTGCGACCGTCACAGAGCTTGCTATAGCATTTTCCATAGTAGATGGATTTGAATTTGGATCTTGAGAATTTTCTGGGTCAACATCAGGCTCAGCTGTTGCGCTCATTAAGCTACCACCTTCTCCGAGAAGTTCTACATCCAAACCTAGACTTTGTAATTCTTTAACCAATACTCGGAAACTTTCTGGAACATTTGGTTTCTTAATCGCTTCTCCCTTAACGACAGATTCGTAAGTTTTACTGCGACCAACAACGTCATCGGATTTTATTGTTAACATTTCTTGTAAAGTATGAGCAGCTCCATAACCTTCTAACGCCCATACTTCCATTTCTCCAAAACGCTGTCCACCCATTTGAGCTTTACCACCAAGCGGCTGTTGAGTAATCAAAGAGTAAGGTCCAGTACTACGAGCGTGCATCTTGTCATCAACTAAGTGATGAAGTTTTAGGAAGTACTTCATACCAACTGTTACTGGTTCATCAAACTGATCACCAGTTTTACCGTCATACAAAACCACTTTACCACTACGAGGGATTCCAGCTTTTTCTAATTCATCTTTAATTTGTTCTTCGCTCAATCCATCCAAAACAGGAGTTGCAACCTTATAACCAAGCTTATGAGCAGCGAAACCAAGATGGGTTTCTAACACCTGTCCCAAGTTCATACGAGACACAATACCTAACGGATTCAAAATTACATCAACAGAAGTACCGTCGGCCATGTATGGCATGTCTTCTACTGGAATAATACGAGAGATAACACCTTTATTACCGTGACGACCAGCCATTTTATCTCCAACTTGAATTTTGCGAAGTACAGCAATAGAAACTTGAATAGATCGAATTACTCCGCTTTGCAACTTATCTCCATTGTCCCGAGAAAACTCGCGAATACTAACAACTTTTCCATACTCACCATGAGGAAGAGTAAGAGAAGTATCTTTTACATCGCGAGATTTTTCACCAAAAATTACCCGCAATAATTTTTCTTCTGCAGTTAAATCAGTTTCACCTTTTGGAGTAATCTTTCCTACCAAAATATCACCAGCTTTAACTTGTGCTCCGACTCTAATCACACCCTCTTCATCAAGGTTCTTAAGTTTTTCATCTCCAACATTTGGGATATCTCTAGTAACAACTTCTGGACCAAGCTTAGTATCACGAACGTCAATCTTAAAATCTTCGATATGAACTGAAGTATAATAATCATCTTGTACTAATCGACTAGATAGTAAAATCGCGTCTTCATAGTTTCCACCTTCCCATGACATGAAGGCAACCAAAACATTTTGCCCAAGCGCTAGCTCACCATGCTGAGTAGAAGTACCATCTGCCAAAACATCGCCAGCCTTAACTTTCATACCTTTATCAACTCTGGCAACTTGGTTTAAAGAAGTTCCGCTGTTAGTACGAACGAATTTTAGTAAAGTGTATTCATAAGTTTTTCCAGATTCACCCTTCATAGCAATTTTCCCACTACCAACTGAGGTAATAGTTCCTGCTTCTTCAGCCAAAATTACTTGACCAGAATCACGAGCTGCCTTAGCTTCCATACCAGTTCCCACAATCGGAGCACGAGGAACAATACAAGATACGGCTTGACGTTGCATGTTCGATCCCATCAAAGCACGGTTAGCATCATCGTGTTCCAAGAAAGGAATTAATGAGGTAGTAACAGAAATAATTTGCTTTGGAGAAATATCAATACAGTCGATTTGATCAATATCAGTAATTGTTGGAGTACCATGAACACGCACAGAAGCACGTTCATCTTTAAAGTAACCATCTTCGTCAACTTCTAAGTTAGCAGTACCGATCGTTAATTTTTCTTCTTCATAAGCATCAAGGAAGCTTACTTCTTTTGTAAGGCGGCCTTTGATTTGAAACTTTTCTAATTCATCTTCAATCTTTTGAAGCTTTTTAGCATCTGCTTCAGTAAGTTTAGTACCAGCACTAACGATCGTCTCACCAGCGCTATTTTTTACATCATATAAAGCAATCTCACCCACTCCATCTTTACCATCATTCTTAGCAAAACGCTTAACAATCTGATAAGGAGTTTCTATAAAACCAAAATCATTGATACGGGAGTAAGTAGCTAAGTGAGCCACCAATCCAATGTTTGGACCTTCCGGAGTAGTAATCGGACACAAACGACCATAGTGAGAACGGTGTACGTCACGAACTTCGAAACCAGCACGTTCGCGTGACAAACCACCAGGACCCATCGCAGACAAACGACGCTTGTGTTCTAGTTCTGCCAAAGGATTAGTTTGGTCCATGAACTGAGATAATTGAGAGGAAGAGAAGAACTCTTGAGTTGCTGCAACGATCGGACGGACATGAATTAATTGAGCAGGAGTAACAGTTTCTAAATCAGCCAAAGACATACGATCTTTACTGATACGAGCCATACGAGCCAAACCAACACGATAACGAGTTTGAATAAGTTCACCAACTGCTCTAATACGACGGTTTGCTAAGTGATCAATATCATCAGCTGGAGCATTGGTATTGTTTAACTTAATAATTTCTTTTATTACTGCAACCATGTCAGCTTGATCCAAAATTCTACCATCGTGATCATTAGCAAATTCTAAACGTTGATTGAATTTGTAACGACCAACTTCGGAGATATCATAACGATCAAAATTAAAGAACATCGCATCAATCAATGAACGCGCGTTATCTACAGTTGCTAAATCACCAGGACGAATACGCTTATAAACTTCTTTATAACCTTCGTCCGCATTAGTAGAAGCATCTTTATCTAAAGTATTTTGAATATATTTAATTTCTGGATTAGTATCTACATCCTTAAAAGCTTCGATAATTTGCTCATTAGTCTTTAATCCAAAAATACGCAACAACGCAGTTACAGGAATGCGACGCTTACGATCAATCTTTACACCAATCACACCAGCATTATCTGTATCAAGCTCTAACCAAGCCCCACGATTAGGGACAATTTTTGCACCATACAAATCTTTACCTTTTGAATATTCGGATGTAAAAAATACACCTGGAGATTTGATTAACTGAGAAACCACAACACGCTCTACCCCATTAATCACCAAAGTTCCTCGTGGAGTCATTAATGGAAAATCACCAAAATAAACATCTTGGGTCTTTGTTTTTCCAGTAACTTTATTAATAAGCTTTGCACTTACATATAGAGGGGCTTCGTAAGTAGTGTTACGTTCACGGGCAGTAATCTCATCGTATTTTGGCTTATCGAAAAAATAATCTCCAAAATACAACTCTAGGTTTTTGCTAGTGAAATCATGAATTGGATTGATTTCAGCAAGTAATTCCTTAAGTCCATGCTCAAAGAACCACTTATAAGAATTAAGTTGAACCTCAATTAGGTTCGGCATTTTGACAGCGTCGTGGCGCTTGCTAAAAAACTTGCGAGGATTCGAAGTTTGACCAGGCACGACTACGCTACCAATAGCTTTTGGCTTATTTGGTGTAGGCATCTAGAGTGTGTCTTCCTAACCAATCTTTTATAATATATAGATTGGTTATTTAATGGTGAATTTTTTAAAAAAATTTAGTCTAACAAAAAAAGACTAAAATAAGCGGGATTTTTGTTTTGAAACGTAAAATTATATAAAAAGAATAGCCGCCAAAAGTCTTGAAAAAGGTAAATATTTAGTTTTAAGAAAAAAAAGACCCCCATTCTTGCAGAACGCAAAAAAGGGCTTTTATAACTGCCTTAATTTCCTATATGTTTGTTCACATATTCATTATAACTGTCAAGATTTTCTTGTCAAGTTTTTTTCAAAATTTTTTAAATAATGGTTTATTTTATTTAAAAACAATGAGATATGACTCTAAGCGTACTTCATCGCCCAGCTGCCATTCACGCAGTGAATGAGCAGTGTAGCGATTCGGGAGCGTGAGTCATATCTCATTGTTTCATAAAATATAAAGCATTATAAATAAAAACCATTGGGAACTTCAAAAAACAGACCGTGGTATAATTAGCACATATGATTGCTTATTTATCAGGTAAAATTCTTCAAAAAACCAGTCAATATATCATTTTATTAGGTGATAATAAGATTGGTTATAAGATTTTTGTTATCCCAGAAGTATTAGAGCAGCCTATAGGCAGCAATATAGAAACTTATATTTACCATAAAAGCACAGATGAAGGACAAACCCTATTTGGAATGCCCAATTTCGAGTCTTTACTATTCTTCGAAATGCTAATTTCTGTTACTGGAGTAGGGCCCAAAATGGCTTTAACTATTATTTCTAGCTCTAAAATCGAGATTTTGCAGCAAGCAATAGTCAATGCTGACAGCGATATTTTTACTAGAATGTCAGGTGTTGGCAAAAAAACTGCAGAACGAATAATACTAGAGCTAAAAAATAAAGTATCTGGAGGAGTTTTGGATGGTATAAGTGTGGGAAGTAGCGATTTATTTGATGCCTTAACATCTTTAGGGTACAACCCTAGAGAAATCCGAGAAGCCATGGCAAAAATCGATAACTCACTAGACACAACCACTCAAATCAAAGAAGCTTTAAAATTAATCGGCAAATCATAGTTTTAATTTATATTTGAACTTTACAGATTCATCCATGCAAATAATTAAGCTTACTGATCAACATAAAAAACAATATGAAGAATTTGTATCCGCCCATAGTAGCGGTTCTTTTTTGCAAAGTTGGAGCTGGGGTGATTTTCAGATAAAAACAGGTAAAACAGTAATTCGTTATGGAATTTTTAATGATGATAAAAAAATAATAGGAGTTGTTCAAATTTATAAAATAAAAATTCCTCATTTGCCCGGATATTACTTATACGCACCTTACGGTCCAATTTTAAATACTGTATCCTTTATCAATGAGTTAACAAAA
>CAYRJC010000018.1:0-356 GCA_964424635.1 uncultured Candidatus Saccharibacteria bacterium
TTTTGTCTATCTTTTATTGCATAAAATATTGGTAATACAGGGTCGGTAACAGCATATACTGCTCTCTTGTTTCCCGATTTTTTATGGGCATCGTTAGCTTGTTGGGGTTCTAAAACATCCAGATCTTCTCCTGATCCATGCAGTAAAAAGTTTTTATTCTTGGTAATATATCTCAGAAATAACTCTTTTGGGTATGGTAAATCATAGTCTATATAACCACCTTGTTTTTTCTTATCGTTCTCAAAAGATTTAATGAGTGATTCAAAAGCATACTCTCTTTCGATTGACTCAATTTCTTTAGATTGTGTTTCAGATTCATTATTCATAATTTTAGTATAACAAAAAACAGCTTGATC
>CAYRJC010000018.1:366-9959 GCA_964424635.1 uncultured Candidatus Saccharibacteria bacterium
TATTTTTATTTTGTCTAAACAAAAAACTCCCCTTTAGGGAGAGTTTGATGCTGGAGCGGCTAAGGGGAATCGAACCCCTATCCCTTCCTTGGCAAGGAAGAGTTCTACCATTGAACCATAGCCGCACGTTTATATAGTTTTGGTAATTCCTTCGAGCCAACCCATTATTTTATGGAATAATGCCGTATCATTCACTCGAATTTGGACAGTTCCGTAAGGTAATATATTAAAAGGTCGTTTTCCTTGGCTAGATTTGCTGACCCCATAGTAAAACTTTTCGAAACGTTCTCTGGGAATTCTAGTCAATTTTGACCAAAATTGCAAGAGCTGATCGGAATTGTGGTGTTTAAAGATTCTTAATCCGGCCTTAATCTTATTTTCCTCTACTTCACATATTTCTCTTAAAAAACGTAAAAAGATTGCTATTAGTTTTGGATCAGAGTTTGATAGGCTAACTGGATGGTATGATCTTTCTACTCCATTTTTAACTATTGGTCTTTTATAACCCTCTCCCCAATATAATGCCACGCCTAGAATTAATAACTCTTGTTTAGAGATTTTCTTTATTTCACTACTAGCGGCTTGTCTAATAACTTTTGCTTTTTCCTTGGCTAATTGTGTTTGCAGCTTATTCCTTTTTATTAATCCTTTTAGTGACCCCTCTTTTGTAAGATCATTTAATCTTTTACGGGCGGTATCAGATAACTGCAAATCTTTTAACCAACCTGAAAGAGTGCTTTTAGGAACCCCTAAAATCCTGTTTATTTCTGTGTAACTTTTACCAGTCAATCTAAGTTTTAAAACCTTTTCTTTATCGTTTCTCATAACAGTACTATAAGTATAGCACATTGGTACGAAAATGCTAATATAAAAAACAACAAACTCTTGTTGTTTTTTATGTGGTGCCCCGGGTCAGAATTGAACTGACGACACGACGCTCTTCCTGCGTCATTTTGGACTATATCATCTTCCTTAATAAGGAAGTCGGGCGCTTTTGTAGGGTTATTGTTGGGCTCACCTACTAGTCTCTACACCTTCCAAGAAGTATTAACCCGTTCTTGGCTTGGCTCGGGATTGTCTAAATTTTTAGATGTTCCCCGAGTTCACCCGATTTGCATTATGAAATTACTCTCACATGGCCCGAAGATTCAGGCGTCTGCTCTACCACTGAGCTACCAGGGCTTACAAATTTTTGCACATAATAGTAGTGCAATGGTGGGCGGTACAGGATTCGAACCTGTGACATCTTCGGTGTAAACGAAGCGCTCTGACCAGCTGAGCTAACCGCCCTTGTATTTTTAGTATTTGGTGCCCAGGAGAGGACTTGAACCTCCACGGGATTGCTCCCACATCCACCTCAAGGATGCGCGTATACCAGTTCCGCCACCTGGGCGTATGTAGGGCATTTCTAAAAATCTTTCTAATTGTACTCTATTGGTTAAAAAAAATCTAGTCTTCTGATGATAAAATTGATATTCAGTTAAAAGTAATTATTTATAGACGGACTAAATAACTTCCCAACGTCCATTAGGGGTTTTAGCTAACTTACCTATCATAGAGAATCCTGCTGCTAGTTTGTGACCGCCACCTCCTAATTTTTTAGCAATTTTTTGTACATCCACACCTTTATACTCTTCACTTCTGAGACTTCCCTTTACTAACTCCCCGTCTTCTTTTAAAAACATGGCAAATTTAGCCTCTGGTACTTTGTTTAACGTTTCTACTACACCTTCAAAGTCTGCTAGTTCTGGGTTATCAAGTTTTTGTAATTGTTCCGTAGTAATAACTGAGTAAATTACTTCGTTGTCAGGATTGAAATAAGAATTTTTTAGAGCTTCTCCCCAAGCCTTTAAATGTTTTGGTGTCGCATTATTAAAACTATGTTTGCTTATCTGACTAATTCTGGCACCACTCTTCATTAGCTCTCCTGCTGCTGATAAAGTACTGGCTTGTGTGTTGGCATGCATTAACAGACCTGTATCAGTAATTATTCCAGTTAGTAAACAAATTGCCATTTGATTGTTGATATTCCAATTACAAAATTTAAAAAAATCGAAAACCAGTTCTGCAACTGATGACTTTGTTGGGTCAACTACATTAATATGACCGTAATTTTTGTTATCAACGTGGTGATCGAAATTTATTATTGGAATATTTAAGTTTTCAATTTTAGAATTACCAACTCTGGATAATGCAGAACACCCCGAGACTATAAGTAAATCAAAATTATCAGAATTAATATCTTCTGTTACTTCGTCGGCCATTGGTAGATGCATTAGTCTGGTTGGTACTCCACCTGTTGTAGATATAGTAACTTTTTTACCCTCTTCTTTTATAGAATGAGCTAAAGCTAAAACCGAACCAAGATCATCACCATCGGTTCTTTCATGGGTAGTGAACAAAATATTATTAGAAGATTCTATTAAGTTTTTTGCTTGCTCAAAATTTAGATGCATATAGTAATTAGTCCTATAGAAGTTGATTTTATAATTAATAAAATAGTTTGGTTAATTTTTATTTTCTTCTTCGGTTTCTTCTTTATTTACCTTTTCGATTAATTCGTTAATGTGTTGAGCGTAGCGTGGGGATGTATCTAAGAAAAACTGAATCCGTGGCGTTAATTTCATTCCTAGCTTGGCATTAATTTCTCCTTGAATATCATAAATGTTATCGTTTAGAATTTTGAAGATTTTATCATCATCGCCACCAACAATAGAAATCCAGATTTTTGCCCATCGTGAATCGCCACTTACTTCAACTTGGCTTACAGTTGCTAGCCCATCTTGGGTTTTTAAGTACGGCAAGATTGCTAATCCAACCATTTGTTGTAGTAGAGAATTTAGCTTAGGAATTTTATTCGGATTTTTAGGAGTTTTTTGCTTCATATTTTTATTCAATTGTTTACTATATCAAATCATAATTATTATATCAAGTAGTTATAATAATAATTTTTATATAATTAAAAAAACCGGCCGAGGCCGGTTTTAGTTCGTAGATTATAAACTTTTTTGCTTTAGATTTTCTTCAAAACTTTCTATAATGTCACCAACCTGCATTTTGTAACTAGTCTTTATTTTCATACCAAATTCATTTCCACGGGCAATTTCTTTGGTTTCAACCTTATTTTGTTGAAGTTCTAAAATTTCACCTCGAGCAAGTTCTTGGTACTGGCCTTCCTCGTCTTTTTTAACAATAGCTAATTGTTTATTCTTGCGCATTTCTCCATCTAAAACTTCCCCACCGATAATCATTAATGATTTTTCTGTTCGGAAAATAGCTAATATTTTTGCACGACCGAAAACTTTCTTTTCCATTTCTGGTGTAAACATTTCGACAACCGCACTAGTAACGTTTTCTAGTAATTCATAAATTACGTCATAGTTATCTACGTTTACTTTTTTCTGCTTAGCTAGATTGATTGCTTTCGGGTTAGTCTTTACGCGGAAAGCAATAACATTAGCTTTAGAGCTTTCGGCAAGTAAAATGTCATTTTCATTAACTTCACCAATACCTTCACTTAAGACATTGATTTGGACTTCGTCATTTTTTAATTTAGTAAATGATTGTTTGATTGCTTCTAATGATCCAGCTACATCTGCTTTTAAAATTAAATTTAGAGCCTTACTATCAGAATCAAGTTTTAATTTAGAGCGAACAGTTAAGCGTCTGCTGTGTTTTAATTTTTGAGCAGTGACTCCAATATCTCGAGCTTGTTCTAATGTTTCATTTGTTTGTAAGATATCTCCCGCTTCTGGAAGGTCAGAAAAACCAGAAACAACAACTGGTGTTGATGGTCCAGCAATTTTTAATTTTTTACCATGTTCGTCTTCCATAGACTTTACTTTTCCATAACCAATTCCAGCAACCATAATATCACCAATGTGAAGACTGCCGTTTTGAATAATAACAGTTGCAACTGGACCTTGTCCCTGTGACAAATGAGATTCGATTACGGTACCTAATAGTTGTCCTTTTGGATTAGCGGTGTAATTTTCTACTTCTGCTTGAAGTAAGACCATTTCTAAAAGCTTATCGATTCCGATTTTTTGTTTGGCAGAAATTTCCACTGCAATTGTTTTACCGCCCCAGTCTTCTGTTAAAATTCCATGTTCAGCAAGCTCTTGTTTAACTTTTGGAATGTTAGCCCCTTCTTTATCGATTTTATTAATCGCAACAATGATAGGGGTGTTAGTAAACTTTGCTCTATTAATAACTTCGATAGTTTGTGGGCGAACGCTGTCATCAGCAGCTACTACTAAAATAATTAAATCAGTAACATTGGCACCACGAGCACGCATTTCTACAAAAGCTTCATGACCAGGAGTATCTAAAAAGGTGATTTGTTTTCCATCTTTTTTTACTTTATATGCTCCGATATGTTGAGTGATCCCGCCTGATTCTCCGCCTACTACATCGGTTTCTCTGATTGCATCTAGTAAGGTAGTTTTTCCATGATCAACATGACCCATTACAGCTACAATTGGTGCGCGTTCGATTCTGCTTTCATCGGTTTCTAAGGCTAATTGTTCCTGTAAAAAACCAGCTCCGAATTCTTTAACTTCGGAAGTTTGCTCGCTGCTGACATTAAAGCCTAAGTCTTGAGCAATAATACTTGCGGTTTCGAAATCAACTTCTTCGTTAATAGTTGCCATTACTCCATTCATAATCAAAGTTTTTATGACTTCGGTAGCAGGGAGTTTTAGTAATTCGGCAAAATCTCTAACTTTAATAAATGCTGGTAAGGAGATGTTTTTTGGGGTAGTGTCTTTTGGCTTTTCTTCTTGTTTGGTTTTGCCTAAAGCTTGAGAAATTTGTTTAGCAAGATAATTATCTATCTTATTTGCACGAGGAGAAATGTTAAAACCAGCTGCGTTTGCTTTGGTGCGCAGCTCTTGAACAGACATATTTAACTCGTGTGATAGTGATGATAGATTCATAACTTATTAATTTTACGGTAAAACAGGCAAAAAAGCAAGTAAAAAACTGTCAATTTATAATGGTATGAATAATTGAATTCATATTTATAAATTGACAGTCGTATAGTTTTTTGGACTAAATGTAGATTATATCCTCGGCATAAGCCAGAGTGGTCCTTGAAGAGTAATTTCTTCCATAATAGGGTCAACTTTATTTAGAAAAGGAATATTAGCTTTAATAAAGCTTTTCCCAAGAAGCTTCTCGATTGGAGTTTGTGCTGCTTTAAGATTGATTTCATTGTAATACTCTTCATCCTTTAATTTCAGCAATTTTTCCATAACTGTTACAGCCATTTGATATCCGCCAATATGATCCACTAACTTCAGTTTTAAAGCTTGAGAACCGGTAAGTATTCGTGCGTCAGAAATTTCAGTCATGTTTTCTCTTTTTAACTTTCTTCGTTTTGAAATACATGATAAAAATTGTTCCTGTGTATCTAAAGCCATTTTTTCTAAAAGTTCTTTTTCTTCTGGTGTCATTTCTCTGGTTGGTGACATGATGTCTTTTAGCTTTCCTGCTTTAATGGTGGTAAATTTGAGCCCATATTTTTTCAATAGATCTCCATAATTTACTCCGTGCATGATAACACCAGCAGAGCCGGTAATTGTTCCGGAATTGGCAACAATTTTGTCGGCACCCATTGCAACGTATAACCCGCCACTCGCAGCGATATCTTCCATTAATGCGACGATTTTGGTTCCGTTATGTCTAATGGATTCCATTAAGTCGTAAATCTCCTGAGTTGCAGCTACCGTTCCTCCGGGGCTGTTTATTCTTATCATGAGTCCAGCAGGGTTATCGTCTAATGTTTTTTGAAGCATTTTGATCATAGTATGATAATTGCTTTTAGGCTCGGTCTCATACTTAATAACTCCATTGACGTTCATGACGTAAACTTTGGGTTTGGTATTTTTTCTTTTTTCTCCAAAGCTTTTTATCAGTTCATCGAGTTCTTTGTCTTTTTTTTCTTGTTCGTCAGTTTCTATTTCTAATTCTTGATCGGAAAGTATTTTTTTACTTTCCTTTTTGAATTTTCTCAAAGACTTAACGACTTTAAAAGCTATGTAGCCGAAAAATAAAATTACTCCTATAAGAATAACAATTCCCAATACTGCTAGTATCCCCAACAATATATCCATAAAGATCCTCCAAATTGGTTTTTTAAATTTAGGTCTTGGTATTAATACCAACATCATATTTTATGGTTTTATTTGATTACAGTCAAGCTCGAAATATTTCTATTATCTTATGGTTTAAATCAATAAAAATAAAAAACCGGTAACCCGGTTAATTTTATTTAAAAAGTTCTACCTTTACCTACTATCATTCTAAGCTCTCTTGGGATGATAGAAATCACAGCAGGAATTTTTGCAAAAGTTCTACCTGCTATATTTATTGGAAAACCTCTTGGTTCTAAAAATTCTACTTGTCGGCATTTTATCACCGAAGTTCCTGGAATGTTTTCCAAGACCCCAGCGGCGATATCAGGCTTGTGTTTTAAAATATCTACTCGACTTAGTCTTTCTAAAATCATTAAGTCTAAAAATCCATCAGTAGGGTTGGCAATAGAACTATTAGAGCTAGAGGTGGTTCGGCTGTTAGTTACTGTTCCACCCAAACATGTAATATCCATGGTGTAAGAATTATCAATTCTTAGCTTAATTTTTATTTCATCTTTTCCTAAAGATCGAAGGCTAGAAAACCAACCCATATTTTTTACTTTAGTAGAAGCAATTCCAAATTCTACTTGACTGATAAAATAATTATCACCCAAAATTGCTAAGTCTAATTTTTCTAATCTTCTTGCTGCAACGGTTTTGACAGCTGTTTGTAGACTATCAACTCCTAAAATTTGTCCTAATGAGGTACCGCTTATTAGAGGAATAAATCCTAGGGCAAAATCACGGCCAGCTAGGTAAGCAAGCATTATGTTGAATGTGTCGTCCGTACCACAAGCAATTAAGGTTTTTACTCCTCTCTCTGCTGCTAGTTCTACTAATTCGGGGATACCTCTAATGGATGTAACTCTGACCATTTCCCCAGAGATTCGAAATTGCGTTAAAAGGCCCTGAAGTGTAACTTGGGCCTTTTCAAATTCGCTGGGCGAAATGTTAGTACTGTCTAGAATATAAAAGTACATCCTTATTTAAAATCTAATTATTAAGGATTTATTTTTCTGCTTCAGGTTCGTTGTTGCCGCTGCCTGCAAGTTTGGCCTTATCAATTGTTGCACCTTTCATATTACATTTACCAGAAAAAAGTGCCCCATCTTCTACACGTAAAACACCGCAAGCAATATCTCCATTGATCCGCGCTGTTGCTTGAAGAATTAGATTACCACTAACTTTTATATTACCTGCAACTTGTCCGGCAATGATTGCGTTTCCAGCTTGAACATCCGCAGAGATTACTGCTGCTTCGCCGACGTGAACGCTTTGGGTGGTGTGAACTTTACCTGTTACACTTCCTTCGATTCGAATATTTCCTTCTGAGTTTAAATCTCCTTGAATTTTTACTGATGGGCCGACAATGGTTTCTGCGGCTGTGTTATCTTGTGCCATGGTTTTATTAAATTAATTATTTTTTAATTCAGCTTTTGGTCTTTTTGGTTGACTGTAGTTTTTATTTTTCCTGTTAATGCTTCTATTAGTGCTTCTTGTTCTTCATCATTTAGCGGTTGTTCTGGCTGTCCATTAGTAATTGCTTTACAATAAATTCTGTTGTGTTCCCTACCGTGAAGGCTTGTCATTATTAATCCAGTCTGGTGACCATCCAGTAACGCTAATGCAAAACTTAGGTTTCCTCCGTCATTGCTTCCAGAATTAAATCTTACCACACTTGAGTATCGGAAAGCTGTTTGCAAAATTTGACCATTTTCTGTAACAATTTTTTCTAAATGATTTTGATTGTTATTAAAAATTTTGAGCTTATCAGTGATAGAGATTAAAACTTCTTCTAGATTGTCAGGTTGGGATTCGGGGTTAAACATCGCTCTCCATTTTTTGAGCTTAAGACTCATTAATAGAGCGACAATACTAACAATTATAGATAGTCCGGAAATGATTAATGCGAAAATTGCAAAGTTTTGCTCGTGCATAGTATGGCTATTTTAGCACTCCTTCCCGAGACCTTCAACTTGCTAAAAATTATTGATTTTATTATGCTATATCTACTAACTAAAACTAACTTTTGAAAATTATATGGGTAAAAAGAATAAGAAAAAGTATTACCAACAAGCTAATGATAGCTCTTCTGTAGCTTCTACAAATAACTCTGGTGTTTCAAAGTCTAACAATATGCAGACTAGTAATGACAAACAAGCCAGTGTTTATAATGCACACAACGAAGAATACGCAATGGTTCGCCATGACCTTATTAGGGTCGCAATAGTGAATGGTTTATTTTTAGCAGCGGTATTAGCTTTGTATTTTGTTAATAAAAATAACCCTTTTTTAGAAGCTTGGTATCAAAAATTATTCTAGATAGTAATTTGATTAGCTTGACTTTTTGGCTAATTTAAGCTAGAATAAGGCTGTAAGTTTCTTGTATTTCTTTCCTTATGTTTTTTGTAAGGCGTGAAGTAAAAGAGGTCGTCTTACTCTTAAATAAAACTTCAATATGAAGTTTTAGTATTAATCAAAGGAATACTATGGCATCAAAATTATACGTCGGCGGACTTCCATACTCTACTACCAATGAAGAGTTAGAAGCAGCTTTTTCTAAAGCTGGAAATGTTGTTTCCGCAACAGTGATCATGGATAAAATGTCTGGTCGTAGCAAAGGTTTCGGATTCGTAGAAATGTCTACAGATGACGAAGCAAAAGCTGCTATCGATATGTTCAATGGTCAAGACTTCGGCGGACGCAATATCAGCGTTAGCGAAGCTCGTCCAATGCAGCCTCGCACAGACCGACGTTTCTAGTCGTCTAAAAAATTAACACCCTTGCAGGTATTTTGCCCGCAAGGGTGTTTTTTATTCAAGTAACTTTTAAAAAAAGAAATTGCAAAAATTGATCAAATTTTTGCATATATATAACAAGCATTATTTTAAAATGAATTTTTAAAGATAAAAAAACCGTCAGTTCAAATAAATGAACTGACGGAGAGTAAATGATTTTCACACTACCCTATAATTAGCAATTAGCTGAAAGCCAAATTTACAGATGATTATTTTACGACGGAACCATAACACCTTGCGCGATAAACTCAAACTTGGTGCTGGATTCTGCTGCCGGCTCAGCCAAATTTGAATAGGTAACGATTTCCCCTTTTTTGAGAATTTTTAATTCATTTCCCAAACCACGCAGATTGCGGGTCGGACAAAGAGCGTTTCCTTTAGCTGTTCGCAACGCAATCGCCCCGCTGAATGGATCGTGCCAAAGCACTTCCGCTTGGTTTTGACCGAGATTTATTTCAATGGTTTCCGATGGTTTATATTTGCCGATTGTTGGTAAATCCGCAATATTGACGAGCGGAGTAACAAGTTCGACGAGACCGGGGAAGTTTTCGAGTTCCGGGATGACGAGTTTGCTGCGGTTGCGATAAAGTCCCACATTGTATTTCTGGGTTTTACAGAAATAAAAGTGACTTCTTTGGCTCGCGATTCCAAATGCAAT
>CAYRJC010000018.1:10059-11567 GCA_964424635.1 uncultured Candidatus Saccharibacteria bacterium
TTTCCGTGGTAGCAGCTGTATTTGCCATAAAAATAATTTCCTCCTAGAAATTTTCTAAACTATAAACTAACGCTATAATTAACGTTGCTGAGTGTTCTCAGTATTAACGGTCTTTTATCTAGCAATAATAGACCTATTACTATAACATAATTTTACATAAATGTCAATATCTAAAATAAGTATAATCTGCTTGGGTAAGTATAAAGAAAAAGCATATATTGAACTTGAAAAAGAGTATCTCAAGCGACTCTCTCCTTTTACTAAACTTAAAATATTAGAGCTTCCAGAAGAGCCTTATAGAAAGAATGATGATATTGATAAAATAAAGCTTAAAGAAGCGGAATTAATAAAAAAGCACCTACCAACATCATCAATTGTAATTCTTTTAGAAGAGAAAGGAACTTTAAGAAATTCAATAGAATTTGCTAATAACTTTGATAGACTGGCCTCCTTGGGACAGGAATTAGTGTTTATTATTGGTAGTGGAATTGGTCTACATGAATCATTAAAAGAGTTCTCTAATTATTCAATATCGCTCAGTCCCCTGACTTTTCCTCATAATTTAGCGAGAATTTTACTTTTGGAACAAATATATAGGGCTTGTACTATAAATTTTGGTAAAGAGTATCATAAATAAATCACTTCCATGCCTGGAAGTGATTTATTTGTTTCCCATGAAACAATAAAGTTTAAATATTATGGTTATCTGTCTTGATTTGCTTCCACATCAGAGCAATAACAAGAGCTAGTAATATTTGACCTGGCCAATAAGTGTAAAAGTAATGATCAAACCAAAATAAGGTAAATAATGATATGGCTATGGTTGATAAGGTTATAGACCAATTATCTGAAGTAGGATTATCTATATCATTACTTATTTTTTTTGAAGTGATAGTATATTTTAAAGCCTTATAATAGGTAATAAGTATAAAAAACATTATAATTAAGCCAGTTATTCCAAATTCAGATATTAAAATTAGCCAGTAATTATGAATTGGCTGAATATTCCATGAATCTAATTGATTTTGAAGATTTTGTGTCATGTGGAACATATTGGTTCCTGCTCCTGTTCCAATTAGCCAATTACTCTTTATTATTTCTATTCCTGTTTGGTTGTATATTGATCTTTCGATAATTGCTTGGTCATTTATTGTTCCTCTAGATAAAATCCATGGATAAAATATCCAAAAGGATATCATTATAGAGAGCGGTACAATGAACAAAGCTTTTACTATTTTTAATGACCTAGAATAGTAAATCTTGATTCCAAACCATAATAGATGAGATATTGCTAATGATAATAGCGCAGCCCTAGAAAAGGTTGTAAATAAACCTAGGACAATAATAAAGTATGTTAATGAGAGAACTATTCTAGGTAGCTTTTGTGAATATAAGTTAATTAAATACAAATTAAGTAAGGATGTAATTACCAAAAATCCTCCTAATATATTGGGATGAGGGAGTGTGCCATAACCTCTTATATAAGTTGTTCCATGAGAAACAATTTT
>CAYRJC010000018.1:11577-16894 GCA_964424635.1 uncultured Candidatus Saccharibacteria bacterium
CATATAAATTGATCTGAAGAGGGGATTCACCTATAAGGTTGATTCCAATTGAATGTTGTAGTATGAATTGAATAAGTGCGATTACAGATTGAATAAGTCCTGCTATTATTGTTGTCCACAAGAATAATTCTTTATATTTATGCCAAATATTCGACTTATAAACATAATATCCAAATATTAATACACAGCTTATCCTCAGATAAAAATAAATAGATACAGTCTTCCACATTGGATCGATAAAAAGTGCATACAGAAATAATCCTAAAATTAGCAGTGAGTAAAACTTAATTAGAAAACCTTTAGAATCATCTTTATAAATAAAGCTTTTATAACTCTCTATAAATATAAAAATAATTATTAGAAAAAAACTTAGATAAATAGAGATAGCTGTGAAGTCAGAATAGTACCCTAATATGTTGCTAAGCTTATTTTCAAGAACATGTCTAATTGGAAAGAAAATAGAAATAATTATCCCTACTATTATTAGAACCTCTAGTTTTTCTAGAGCAGGTGTTTCCCGTGCAACAATTTTATCTCTGATCTTCCAAAATATGTTTGACATTTACTTATAAGTGTGGTTTAATTGCAAAAATATTTCAATATGTTATAATTTTAACACTATATAAAAACTAATACTTGCCTTAACAACTATTATCTTCCCGTAGTTCAATGGATAGAACCGCGGCGTCCTAAGCCGTTGATGTAGGTTCGATTCCTACCGGGGAGACCACTATAAATATTGGCAAAAGAAATATAAGCAAATTATGGATAATGATTTAAAAGAGTTTAATGAAAATTTGAAAAATTTAAATGAGAGTATGAGAAGTTACTGGCCTAGCTTGGTGAAGGGGATTCTAACTGGATTTGGTTCTGTTCTAGGTGCTGGCTTGGCAATACTTTTAATAGGATGGTTTTTGAATGTAATTGGAGTTATTCCAGCTTTTCAAAAACAAGCGGATCAATGGCGTCAGATTTTTTTGCAAAATCAGAATAGTCAAACCTATGTTTCACCAGAAGGTTCTGGTTCTCAAACACCTGCTGAATAGTGAATATATTTATAAATAAAAATCCCTTGTATATTTAAAACATACAAGGGATTTTTATTAATTTCAAATAATTATTCTACGGGATTATTATCACTTTTGAAATTGCTATAATTAGATTATGAATTTAAATACAGAGATCACTTTGGATTTTGATAATACAGTAAGCACCGAAGATCGTTTTGTAATCAGGCATTTTATTGAAGATTTTGTGGATGTGGTTAATAATCAATCTCAAGATATTTTGGATAAGATGATTTCTGATAGTGTGATAGCAGAGGGTTTTTCGGAATTTGTTTTGCAAAAGAAACAATTATTAGAAATGTTTTATAAAAAGTTTTTTGGAAGACGACATAATTTTATTAGATTCCCAGATTTAAAATTATCTTTTAATAATTCTTTATATAAGGTTACAGGAACTTATGAGGAATATACCGAAGAAATTTTGGGAGCGGTAGGGTCTATAGAAATGTTTTTGTTAAAGGATGATGAAGGCATTTATAGCTTTGTTGGGTTCAAATTTTTTCCAAGAATGAGAATGCCTATGCCTGAGACAGGACAGTATGATTAACCGTTTTGAAAAAGAATTAAGTTTATACAATAATGGATATAAGATTGTTGTTGAAGTTGATGAGGTTGGTCGTGGTCCATTAGCTGGTCCGGTAGTTGCCGGAGCTGTAATGTTTCCAAAATTGATTTTAGAAAAGTGGTGGGATGAAATTACAGACAGCAAGAAACTTTCTGAAAAGAAGCGAGAGTATTTATATGAACATATTATTAATTCGTCTTTGTACTCGATTGCTGAAGTTGGTGTTGATGAAATTGAAAAGTTAAATATTCTTCAAGCTAGTTTGATGGCTATGAAACGCTCTGCAGAAAATTTGAAACACCGATATCTTAATTTTAATAACAATGATTTTAATATAGTTAAATCAAAGACTATTTTATTAATCGACGGTAAGCAGATAATTACAAAACTTAACGATCATCAAGAAGCGATTGTAAGAGGGGATAGTGTAGTACACTCTATTGCAGCTGCTTCTATAATAGCCAAGGTGTATAGGGATAGGTTAATGAAACAAATTCATAATAAGTTTCCAGTTTATGGGTTTGATAAGCACAAGGGTTATGGAACTAAGTTTCACATTGAAGCAATTAAAAAGTACGGCCTATCTCCTATTCATCGAACTTCTTTCTGTGGTAATATTTTGTGATAGCGGTTTCTTAAAATAATTTAAAAATTTTAGATGAGACTTTATGGAGAGGTGCCAGAGTGGTCGAATGGGCCGCACTCGAAATGCGGTGTGCTTGCAAAAGTACCCAGGGTTCGAATCCCTGCCTCTCCGCCAAAAAATTAATATCCAAAATCATTCGACTCTTTATATAAAAAATACACGAAATAATTCGTGTATTTTTTTATATTCTTTTTAAGACACCTTTCATTTTAACTATGTTTTTATAATCCCATTGTATCGTCTCACTTTTCTTATATCATTTGTCTGTTCCTTGTTATATTCGGTAATGGTTTTTGCGATGGCCTTCATGTAATTTATTTTCTTAATATTTTATCTAAAGATTTTCCTTTTGCTAATTCATCAACCAACTTATCTAAGTATCTAACGCGTTTGGTCAAAGGGTTCCCTATTTCTTCAATACGGTAACCACATATAACTCCTTTTATTAAATGCGCGTTAGGGTTTAGCGATGCATCTTTAAAGAATTTTTCAAACGTTATTTTTTCTTTAAGTTTTTTTTCTAGGTTCTTTTTATCAAAACCAGTTAACCATTTTATCACCTGATTTAATTCTTCCTTGGTCCTGCCTTTTTTCTCAACCTTCGCTATATACATGGGATAGACCGAAGCGAATATCATATTTGCTATGCGGTGATTTTGAGTATCTGATATTTTCATAACCATATTTTATCATTTTTGAAACTATACTTCTATTTATCAATAAGTAAGTTTGTATTTGCATATTTTTTCTCGAACAATATTCTCCTCTTGATCTATGAAACAGTTTTATTACATGTACTGTCTTTATTGTTGTATGAAACTATTCCATAAAGAAACTTGTCCTATGGTTCTAGCGAGGTCGTGTTCTTTTCGGTTGTTATAGCGAGTTTCATCCCATCCAAAATAATTATCATCTATATAATCATTTAAGAAGCGCGATGCTAGTCCGAGCATTATTAGTTTGCAAGCTTGAGGAATTAACTCTTTTTCTTTATTTGTTAGGGTGTGTTCCACAGAATTATATCCATTTAATATTTCTTGGTATTTTATGAAGTCAAAAGTATTATTTGCGTCGTCTTCTTGGTTACCACATAAGGACCTGACGCAATCACCAATATCATACAGAGGAGAAAGTTTTTGAATTGTATCTAGATCAATCATGCAGATTCCTGTTCCTGAGTTGGTAAATAAAAAATTAGAAATTTTTGGATCAGTATGAATGATTTGTATAGGTAAATTTTTAGGGAGTAATAATTTAGGAAACTCTTGTTTTAAAATATGAAACATTTCTATTACCTCCTTATTTTTAGATTCTAAAAATTGATTTTCATACTTCAATAGTTTCTCTAAAACCTTTTCGTATTGAAACATTGGTAAAGTTGGTTCTAGGTTTTGATTATAGTTTTTTACAGAAGCATGAAACTCTGCCAGTAGTTTACCTGCTTCAAAAGCAATTTTCGTATTAGGGGTTATAGTGTGAACTTCTCCCTCTACTCCTTTTAGTAATCGCCATTTAAATTTATCTACTGTTGTGATCCATAGCATTTCGTTTTTGGTTGGAAGAATTGTTTGAGAAGTTTTACTTAACTTAAGAAGAAACTGTGTCACATGGAAATAATTTTTTGTACAACCTTCTATGGATACAGCAGGATGAAGTTTTTGTAATACAAAAAGTCCGTCAAGTGTACGAACGATATAAGTTTCATTTAACAAACCAGTCTCAACTTTTTTGACGGAGATAGGGTTATCAATTGACCAGTTATTTAATACTTCTTCTATTTCCATATCATATATTTTTATTAACTATACTTTATGACCACTAATTGATATTAAGTCATTTAATTTCCTAAACTATTTTAAGATAAACTGTAGTGGTATCTCTAATGTGTTAAGCTATTTCCATTTTATAGACTAAGCAGAATTAAAACAATTATACTATAATAGCTATATACTAAATTTATTATGAAAAAAATATTGATACTATATACATCTGTAGGATTAGGTCATAAGTTCATTGCTGAGAACATTGCTTATTATTTGAATCAAGAGGACTATGAGGTTTTATTACATGATATATTACAAGTCCAAAGTGGGATATTGGTAGACTTTGGAGTTTGGTTGCACAGCTTCATTAATCGCCGCTTACCATTTATTTGGAGGTGGTTATATTTTAGTAGTTTGGTCAATACTATTTTTTTACCATTGCGCGTTCCTTTAGCAAAGGGTAACTCCGAAAAGTTATTCGAAGTTGTTAAAAATTTTAATCCCGATTTAATTATTTCCACTCAGACCACTGCTTCTAGTGCGGTAGCATCCTTGGTGGAACAAAAAAAGTTTCGGGGAAAATTTGTAATTGCATTTAGTGATTATCACTTGCATAAGTTTTGGTTATACTCCCAGGCTGATTTATATTTAGCAAATATCGAAGAACAAAAAAAAGAAATGATTGATTACGGGATTACAGACAATAAAATTGCAGTTTGTGGAATTACGCTTACTCCTAAGGTATCAATTGATAAGCAGTTCTTGAAACAAAAAATTAATGTTTCACTAAATGATAAAATAATAATTTTTGGTAGTGGTTCTTTAGGTATAGGATTTGATTTTAATTTACTAAAATCATATTTAGAATTGATTGTACTATCTCAGCTTGATTGGAGTGTAATTGTTTTGTGCGGTAAAAATGAACAAATGAAGAATCAATTACAAAGTTTAAATCTACCCAAGGTCTTTCCTTTAGGCTTCTATGAAAATCCAAAAGAGCTTTATCAGATCGGAGATATATTACTTACAAAGCCAGGCGGTCTAACTATAGCTGAAGCTTTGCAGGCAGGAATTAAAATACAAATTACACATACTTTACCTGGCCAGGAAGAACCCAACTATCAGTACCTAATTAAAAATAAGTTGGTTGCACCTGTTCCGACATTATTATCAGCACAGACTTTATTAGAAGCTACTTTAAAAACATTGAATCAACATGAATCATCTAGTGAAACACTTACAAGTGAAAATATAACCCAATTTGGTCATGAAGGTG
>CAYRJC010000019.1:0-16081 GCA_964424635.1 uncultured Candidatus Saccharibacteria bacterium
GAAAACACAACAATCAAACTAGCCACCACAGGAAATATAGCCAAATATTTGGCCGACAAATCAAACTTATCATCAATCAAACCACTTACAACCAACACCAATCCGCCGAGTATAATGGCCCATATGAATTTCTCAGGGATAATATTGAAATCAATACCGCCTATTATCCATAATATAAAAATTGCAATTACAACTGCTAAATAAATAGCTAACCCTCCTAACTTAGCAACAGAATGTGTATGAAGATTTCTAGGCGGCCTTGGGATATCCAAATATCCATAACGCTCGGCAAATTTTCTAACTAGGGGAGTGAGAACTAAAGTTAGAAAACCAGATAAAGAAAAAAATAATAAGTAAAACATTTAAGATTTTATTACTTTCATTTCGTCCATCGTTCTTCCAGTCACCTCTCCCTTACGAGCTTTTGGAGTAACCCAAAATTCTAAGTACCACCCCATCATTAATCGCGTCTGAGCTTCGATTGCTGGCAAGCTTCCAAATATTACCGAAGTAATTGGGACTAAAAACCACTGTAAATACATCATTACACTTTTGGTCCAGCCATATTTTTTAGGACGAGGCGGAAGTAATATCAAGTTTATATAAACACTAAAAATCAAAAACGCTGTGGCAATCGTCATCAAAGCCCTGGTAGCTGTAGGTAAATTATAAGCAACAACAGTTTGTTTAAACTCTGGTCCACCCAAGATTAATGGCAGCCAACCTAAAATAGAAATTAATAAACTAGCTGTAGCCCAATTGAAATTACCTTCTACGTATTGGAAAAGTTTATACATACGATCCAATATTGGTGCAGGGCTCTTCAAAATTTGAGGAATCAAATGAGGATAATATTCAACATTATACGCCCAACGTTTTTTTTGCTTGTATTGATTCTTTAAAGTTTGCCAAAAAGTATCTGCTAAGCATGTATCTAACGATACAGGCACAAACAACGGCACCACTTCATAATCACCTTTGTAATGTAAATAGCACTGCCAAAAAACATAACCATCTTCATTGATAATATCTTTCTTCCAATAACCAATTTCTACTAACGCTTTCAGAGTCATAGTATGAGAAGAAAAAGTGCGTAAACGGTCCGGACGAGAGCTTTCTGTAAATTGCCAAAAAGAATTAGATACGGATACGACTCTGATAAACGCCGGACTATCCCAAATATTATTATTATAAATAGCAATTGGCTGATAACTACGACGGTAAGGTTTATCGTTAGTTAAAAATTCATACATTACCCTGGTAAAATACTGAGGATGAACAATGGTGTCACTATCCAGATTAGAAATCAAAACTTCATCCTGCTTTATTCCTAGACCTTCTAAAGTTGGAACTAAACTAGAAACTGCAAAACTTGCATTAGCGCTTTTTCCTTTAATTTCTCCCGGAAGCCCATCTGGATGTACGGTGATGAAAAATTTAGCAAAAATATTTCCAAACTTTTCCTCTACTTCCTTAGCTGTCTTTTGCGCATCATCCCCTGCTCGTTCTTCACTAGCCAAAACAATCATCATTCGATCTTTTGGATATTGTACTTCTGCCAACGCTTCAAAAGTAGAGCGAAGAACTTCAAAACTTTCGTCAACAAATGGTACTACTATTAAATGATAAAAGTCTCGATAGGATCGATGAACAATCCCATTAGGGACCATGTGACTTAAACGTTTAATTTGTTGTCTGTAAAATTTTCTTTCTAAAGAACGTTTTGTAGATGGGATACGAGTTTTATACAATTCAATCAATTTTTCCTTTCGGGGGAGTAATTCTACAAATTCTAACCAATCTAAAGTCACATACACACGAAACCTGCGATAACTAGCTATTAAATGAACGGCAACGTTTAGCGCTTTAAGTACCCAATATAAATCGAAGCATACAATAAAAATAGCAGCCCAGACAGGACGATAATAAGATAATAAAATTGCACCAAAAAAAACTGTCCAAAAAGACAATCCTGGAATGATTTCCCATAGACGATCAACTCTTGTTCGCTTTCTAAAAATAGGTCCGCTCATATTTAATATTAATTAACTTGAAATAACAATACTGCAGCCAAAAATAAAATAATATTTAAAGACACAGTTACCAAAGAAGCTAGTAAAGGTAAGATCTGCTGACTAGTTTTATTAAGTTTCACTAAAGAATAATTTACTACACCTATTAAAAATCCTGCTAATGGTAACTGTAAAAGTTTATAGCGATTACCAATCTCACTTACACCTATAATGACATTGTAACGCAAAGCTGATACCTCAGAAGCATTCATAACTTTGATAATTATCACGACCAATGATAAAATAAATACAACCACTGCTAATAGCCATAAGACATTAGCTAATTTAGCAAACTGGTTTTCCGTGGGTAAGTTTTGACTATCAATACTAGTAAAATCACTCATTTTAATAAGGGTAAAACTTAAATAGTAAAGTTATTATACCAAACTCCGGATCACTAGACCAACAATAAAACATGACATCAAAACAAAAATTTATTTTCCTCAGCATCATTATCCTATCTGTATTTTTCCGTTTCTATTTGATAGGGCAAATGCCTGGTGGACTTTTTCCTGACGAAGCTGCAAACGGACTAGATATCAATTCTATGCAACGCGGAGACCTTCAACCTTTTTACGAAAGAGGTAATGGTCGAGAAGCACTATTTTTTTACATGCTATGGGGTAGCGTAGAATTATTTGGTAAAGGGCCATGGCAGCACCATATAATCTCCGCCTTGGTTGGAGTATTAGCAGTTATTTTTACTTTTTTCCTCACTAGAAGATTAGTTTTATTATCTAATAACAGCGAGTCAGAAGAAAGCAACAACATTAACAATAGAGCAACTTGGATTGCCTTGTTAGCCATGTTTATGATGGCGGTTTCATCTTGGCACGTAGTTTTGTCACGAACAGCCTTCAGAGCAAATTTAATTCCTCTTTTTACTACACTTACCTTCTATCTACTTATTGCCACCGTCCAAGCTCGGAGCCTGGCAAAGCGTTACTGGCTGGCTTTAGGAACAGGTGCTGCATTTGCGCTAGGGTTTTATACATACATTGCATATCGAATAATGGTACCGCTTCTGGGAATTTTGGTATTATGGCCAATGTTAGTAGATGTATTCAAAACTCCCCGTTTTCAACAAATTAAAAAATATTTTACCCCTACAGTATTAGCAGGATTAGCGTTTGTTATAGTTATCTTTCCAATAGCTCATTATTTTTATACTCACACTGGATCTTTTGTAGGTCGAAGCGGGCAAGTTTCAGTTTTTAATCCAGAATTAAATCAAGGCGATCTCATTGGAACAATTGGCCAAGTTACATATTTAAGCTTACGTGCTTACTTCACTGACGGAGACCTAAACTGGCGACATAATATTTCTGGTCAAGCATTTTTATCTATTATAATTTCTCCATTCTTTTTAGTTGGATTAATAATCGCTACTTTACGGGCAGCTCGATATACTTTCTTGCCGCATAGATACAAACAGGATTGGATTTACTTTTTATTAGCCGGATGGTTTTGGGCTATGTTAGTTCCTGTTGTAACTACAGCCGAAGGAATACCTCACGGCCTAAGATCAATAGGAACAATTCCTGTAGTTTTCATATTAGCCAGTTTTGGAATTTGGGCAGTCAAAGATAGAGTCGAAGAAATATGCGCTCCATACATGCAACAAATTTCTGAGTGGAAGCAAAAATTAATACAAAACGCTGTAACAGTTATGTTTACTGCTTTTGTTGCAGCCTTAATATCCCAAACATATATTCTTTACTTTGTGAAAGCTTATAATAGTCCCGAAAATTTTTATTCTTTTCGTAGCGATTTAACTACCGTTTCAGATTATCTCAAAGAATCCGGTCAAAAAGATAATACGTATCTAGTATTAGACAAATTCTCGATTCAAACAGTTGACTACTTTACATCTGACTCAGGTCAGCCTTATATCCAAGTTGACCCAGAAGATAGCTGGAAATTAAATAATTTAAAAAGCAATGACAAGATTGTCTTCACTCAATCTAGTATTTTTGATATCAAAAAATTTAAGCAATACCACCCGGAAGCAAATCTTGTCCAAGAAACTCGTAATAAATTTGGCCAAACAGTATTAGCGATTTATGTGATAAAATAATTTCTATGCAAAGAATTATATTATTTCTCAATAAATATTGGATTTTACTTAGCATAACTACTGCAGGCTTAATCCTTAGATTATATAAAATCACCGCTATATCCCTTTGGCATGATGAAGCATTTTCGGCACTGCTTATAAAGTACTCTTGGGGAGAAATGACTTATAGAATCGGTTTAGATGTGCACCCGCCGATGTACTATTACTTTTTAAGAATTTGGTCTTATTTATTTGGTAACTCATTATTCAGCCTTAGAGGGATGTCGGTTTTATTTGGTGTAGGTACGATTATCATCACCTACCTATTAGTTAAGAAAATCTTTGGAAGTATTAATACAGCTCTAATTGCCGCTACATTAGTTGCGCTTAATCCTTTTCAGATTCAATATGTAACAGAAGCTAGAATGTACACTATGGGTGCATTCTTTGTAGTTTTGACTGCTTACTTTTTGGTGGAGGCATTAAATAAAACTAAAAATTATTACAATCCAAATGGACAGATAATAAAACCCACCCTCAGAGGGATGATAGGTTATTACATAGCATTCGCTATTAGCGCTAGTCTTTTAACTTATATTCACTATTATTTGCTTTTTTCTGTGGCTGGCTTGGGATTGTTTGGAATATTTTATCTTTGGAAAATTTTCCGATGGCAAATCTTACACTACTTATGGCTAGCATTATCCGGACTAGGAATAATTATTTTATTTATCCCTTGGTTGAAAATTTTCTTATTTCAATATAAACAAGTTGGTAGCGGTTATTGGATTCCCCCAATAAATATTTGGAGCATTCCAAGCACTCTCTATGATTTAGTTTTAAGAATCGGAGATCCAGGAAAATTCAGAATGAGTATAATTGCCATACTGATATTGGTAATTATTTGGAAAGTTGTTAAAAATTATTTGGAACCAGAAAAGTGGTTAGTACTAGGATTATTTATCGCCCCATTTGCTGGAAGTATCTTATTTGCCATTTTAGCCAAACTACAAGGCGAAAGTTCTTCTGTATATCTTGTTCGTTACTTTTTGTTTGCGTCTCCATTTTTATTAATTTTGATCGCTCTATGGATCCAAAAAATTAAATTAAGAGGAATCAAACAACTCTTATTAATTTTAATAATAATTTTGAATTTATTCAGTGTATGGCATTATTGGCATAAACTAAATGTAGACAAAAAACCTGGGATGGCTGCGCTATCAAGTGTAATAAATGCTAATGCTCAAAAAGATCATAAAATTTTTGTAGCTAGTAGCTTTGAATTCTTCAATTACAAATATTACAATAAAAGCGAGGTTAAACCCCTGCTTTACACAAATGGCGCTCATGTAGAAGATCTTCCCCATTTTGCAGGCACAGCTATCTTAACCAATGACGATTTAGTATTAAATTTTGCGGAAGCTGTAGAGACCGGCGATACTGTATGGATGATTTGGACAAATGGCTTTGGTGGAAGCAAGCCCGTTGTTCCCACAAATTGGACTCAAATAGATGAACAGGGATTTGCTGAAGTGAGGCCATATGTAGGAACCTGGGTGGTAGTAACAGAGTATAAAATTAACTAAATTTTCACCATAAAATATAAATCTGAAAGTCGGCAAAATTAGCCACGATAAAATTTAAAAATTAAAACCGCTATTTTAGCGGTTTTAATATACTTACCAATAATTTATTTAATTTTACTTTATTTCACACAAGCTGTATTTATTAAACAAATAAAAGCTTTGTCTTCAATTCTCATATCTATATAATAAAGTTGATTAAATCTTTCTGGGGATGTTTGAGAAAGCAATAGTTTTAAGCTTTCAACTGATTTTTCTAAATTCTTATTAGTAGAGTCAAAAATTACCCGGAAAGTTTTCTTGCGGTCTTGGGTTTTATAAAATACAACATGAATTTCTGAGCTAGTTATAGGTAATTTTATTTTGATCTCTTCTGATTTTTTATTGTTCAATGCTTCATTCTCATTAGTTGTATTGTTTTTTTGTTCATTTTGTTCTGATAAATCTTTTTGATCAGTAGTATTTTCTAAACTATCATTCTGAGTCTTTTCAACTTCTATATCATTCACTAGTGAAGCAGCTTGTGTCTGAGGTTCTTTAAAGCTAAAATAAGCCAACTTTAAAGTATCCAAAGCCCTTAGTTTATCGTTAAGACTATCAATAGAGGTTTTTAAATTTGGGTCGAAATATTGCTGATTGTTTTGTTCGTCAGTATTTTGATAAAGTCGCACCTTTATCATATTAGGATTTTCCAAATATAACCACTCTTCATTATTTTTTATTCCGCTAACGGCTTTAAAAGTGCCGTCATTATAAATATCAAAAACCTTTTCCGGTGTAGCTACTAAATATTTTTCATATTTACTTTCCGCGACTATTTGTAAACTATGGGCTTTAAAATTCTTTTTTACCGAAATAATTGAGTTAATGCTCGTTGTTTTTTTACTAGCCATCTCAATCAAGTCTTTATCCAAAAAAACTAAATTACTTTGAGGATTATAAAATTTTGCCGAGGCTATTTGGTCGCGAATTGCGATCTCTAAATCTCTAGTTTGAGATTGAGATAATCCACTAATTTCGATATTTTTTAAACTCAAAAAATTAGGAAAATAAATCAAATACAAAACCGTTAAAACAATTAAACCAACTATAATCTGAACCCACTTTGAACCTAAACCAATTTTTTCTAAATATTTATTTAACTTAGATTCTGGGACTGGTCGACTTGTTCTACGATAAGTTCTTGCTGAGCCAAGCTTGGTAGTAAATTGTTTATGCTGAAAACGGACCCTCGCATCTAATTTTGGTTTTTTCTTTTTAAAAAACATCTCTTAAAAATTAGTTTTTAATTTCTTCTTTGTCTTTTTTTATTTTACTAGTCATATCTTAAGGATTATAAAGATGTTATATAATCTTCAAATAAATCCATCAACTGTTTGGTAACAGTTCCGACTTTTCCATTTCCGACTTTAAAACTATCAATTTTAGTAATCGGTACAATATCTTTATTAGTAGCAGTTAGAAATGCTTCGTCGGCTTTTTTTATATCCTTAAGAAGAATAGGCTTTTCTAGAATCTTAAAATTATTATCTTTCGCTAATTGAATGACTAAATTACGAGTTATTCCGACTAAAATATTATCTTTAGGGGTAATAATAACTTTATTTTTTACAATGAAAAAATTACTGGTCGCACATTCCAAAACTTTCCCCTGGTGGTAATAAAGAATTTCTAAAGCTCCCTTCTTTACACACTCAGCCTTCATCTTTACAGAAGTTATATAGTTAGTAGTTTTAGACCGGTACTCATCTCTTAAATGTTCGTGTAATAATAATTTTGCACCTTTAGTGAAAAACTCCTTAGGCAAATCATGGAATGGCGTAACAAGAATAACTACACTAGCTTTATTGCTTTTTGTAAAACCATCTTCACTGATCCCACCACTAATTAAAATTCGAATATTTGATTCTTGTAAAATATTCTTTTTATGAAGCTTACGAGTAATAGCCAAAGCCTCTGCACTACTAATTGGAATATCTATGTCTAAAGCTTTTGCTGATCTGACTAACCTACCCCAATGCAAATCCCATAAAAATGGCTGGCCATTATAAGTACGAAGAACATCAAAAACAGCATAACCTCTAAGTATAGCGATATCCATAATAGGCAAAGCTGCTTTATTAGTTTCGATAATTTTTCCATTTATATAACAATATTGTTTCATTTTTATTTTTTTAAGTATTTAACCACTTACCATACTGGCGAGGCAAAACCTGAGCGGCGGTACTTGAATCTTTTAATAATTGTTTAGAAATTTTTTCCATGCGAGCACCCTGGGAACCTTTAACTAAAATAATGGATTCATTTTCTATATCTTGAGAAATAGAATTTTGAGCAATATCACTATTAGCATACCAACTAACATTCTGTTCAGACATTCCATTTGATAAAGCTGAATCAGTAATAATTTTTCCCATATCTCCAACTCCTATTAGTTTTTGAATGGGCAATTGACTAACTAATTGTCCTATCTCTTTATGAGCAGAATCAGACTGATCGCCTAGCTCTAACATATCACCCAATATTGCTATCTTTTTTTGACCAGCAAATCTAGCAAGCAACTTTACAGCTTCAATCATAGAACCAGGGGAAGCGTTATAAGTATCATCAATCAAAATTGAATTTTTTATTCCTGGTAAAATATTTAGTCTTCCAAGAATTGGCTTGTAATTCTGTAGACCTGCTTGTAAAAATCCTTTTTCAACTTGCAGTACTTCTGACACAGCTACCGCCACCAACGCTGCCATACTATGACCCTTTCCAATTACAGGAATAGTGATTTCTAGTTCTTTGTCCTGGTGAGAATTTTTTATTTTTAAATGGGTAGAAAAAGGCACTTCAAGTTTTTCTTGCTCTGAGACCAAATAAAAATCTGCGTTCTGACTAGACCCGGAGTAAGAAATCAAGCCAGCCCTAGTACGCTCAGTCATTTGAACAACCAAAGGATCATCTAAGTTATAAATAAAAGTCCCATCACTTGGCAGACTTTCTACGAGCTTGCCTTTTTCTTTAGCGATCAACTGCTGCGAACCAAAATGTTCAATATGAGAAAATCCTATATTAGTTACAATCGCAATCTTTGGCTTAACAATCTTTAGCAAATCATCCATGTCTTCGGGGTGATCTATACCATATTCCAAAACAAGAATCTCCGGATATTTATAAGGTAACACCCAAACACCCAATGCTTTGCTCAAAATGCGTATCCAAGCTAAAATTTTATGCTGCTTTTCCCAACCTTCAGTACCGAATACGGTTAATAAAATCCCTAACTCATTATTATAATTTTTAATCGGTTCGCGCACATTATATTTTTTTGAAAGAACACTGGCAATTGCATGACGCGTAGAAGTTTTACCAACACTACCAGTAACACCTATTACCAACGGTTGATATTTATTCAAAATTTTGTGAGCAAAAAAGGCTAATAGCCTTTTTGTATTCTCGAATCTTTGCGCCATTTAAATTTATTTTTTCTTAATTATGTCGGTGCCAACATAAGGCTGCAAAACTTCTGGAACTTTAATACTGCCGTCTTCTTGTTGATAATTTTCTAAGATTGGAATTAAAATACGAGGACTAGCGACAGCAGTATTATTCAAAGTGAAAGCATGCTTTATGGTTCCATCCTGTTCACGATATCGAATATTCAAACGTCGCGCTTGCCAATCAGTCAAACTAGAATCACTATGAGTTTCCCCATAACTTCCTCGCCCAGGCATCCAAGTTTCAATATCATACATCTTATATTTACCCGCACCCATGTCACCAGTACAAATATTTAAAACTCGGTAAGGCAACTTAAGGTCTTGCAAAATTTCTTCAGAAATTTCGCGAAGAGCCTCAAGCCATTTATCTGACTCATTAATTTCTGCTTTACAAATTACAACTTGTTCTACTTTCATAAATTCTTTTACACGGTACAGACCCTTAGTGTCTTTTCCATAACTCCCTACTTCGCTGCGATAACAAGGAGAGATTCCACATACTTGAATAGGTAATTGATGAGCTTCCAAAATCTGATCTGCATAATATGCAACCAAAGACGGTTCCGAAGTACCAACCAAAAACTGCTTTTCCTTGTCTGATTCGTTTTCCATACCTGCCGCATTGGCCACCTGATAGGTTTCACTTTTTCCTGTAGGGAAAAATCCCGCTCCAGTAAGAGCAAATTCGCGAACTAAAGTTGGGGTTTGCATCAAAGTAAAACCTTTAGCGCGAAGTTTGTTTATAGCATAGGCAAACAACCCATATTGTATAAGTACGGCTTCGTTCTTCAAAAAGTAACCACGAAATCCAGAAATATTTGTACCTTTTTCAAAATCAGCTAAATCTAAGTCAGTTGCCAAAGCAATGTGATCCTTTGCTTCAAAAGCAGGCTTAACTGCTACCTGAGCGACTTTATCAGTTTCTTTAGGATCCACATGTCCTAGTTCTGGAGACCAGTAACTCCAGGCTATATTCTCGGAGTCATCTTTCCCAATCGGTGACTCGGAAGAAGGAATGTTTGGAACATACAACATCAACTTATTAAATTCATCTTCAATGCCACGCAGGTTTTCTTTTAGTTCTGTTTGCCTACTATCTAATTCTTTCATTTCAAGCAACTTGGCTTGTTTGTCAGTTTCGGACAAAGTAGGAATTTCTTTGGAAAAATTATTTTTGGTAGCTTGTAGTTCTTCTACTTCGGCTAATAAAGTACGACGTTTTGTATCAATATCTAACAACTGATCTAAGTCCAAATCTACACCTTTATCAATTATGGCTTTTTTAACTTGCTCAGAATTTTCTTTTATGAATTTAATATCTAACATAAATTTATTTAACTATTTAAAAAATCTTTTAACTTCTGCGTGGCTATTTTTCTCATACTAATATTATTCTTTTCCTCAGGATCCATCTCTGCAAATGTTTTATCATATCCGTCTGGCTGAAAAATTGGATCCCAGCCGAACTTAGTATCACCACGAGGCGGGAACACAATTTTTCCTTTTATACTACCTTCAAAAAATTGAATATTATCTTTATCCTTCGCATAACCAATAATTGTTTTTGCAATAGCGTTCTTATTATCTAATTTTTCTGACAGCTGAGATAATCCTTCGTTTCCTAATGTTTTCATAAACCACTTTATCAACGGGCCAGGAAGTCCATTTAAACCTTCGAAATATAAAGAAGTGTCTTCTACAATTAATTCACCATGATGATGTTTTACAGCCTCTTCTAACTTAGCTTTTATAATTACTTCCGGATCAATATCTTGAATTTCCATCAAATCAATATCAAGCTGTTCTACTTGCGGTAAAATAGTTTGGATTTCTATTAATTTATTTTTATTGCCAGTGATAAAAAATAAAGCCATAATTATTCACTTTCTTGAGATGATGACTGATTACTCTTATCAGTAGCGCCATCAATATGTTTCATTGGCGGGAAGACCACAGTTTCTCTTACTGATTTATCAGTTAACACTGCGAACAAACGCTCAGAAAGACCAAAACCAGCTGCTGGAGGCATACCATATTCCATTGCTTCAATATAGTCCTCATCAAGCTGCTGAGCTTCGATATCCCCTGCTTCACGAAGCTTCATTTGATCTTCGAATCTAGCACGCTGATCGATTGGATCATTCAATTCACCAAAACCTTTGCCCAATTCTGTACCATAAGCTACAATCTGCAAACGCTGAACGACTTTTGGATTACTAGGATCACGCTTTGCTAGTGGTTCAAGTTCTATAGGCTGGTTAACCAAAAATACTGGTCTATCAGCTTTTATATTAACTCGAACTTTTTTAAATATTAAATCAATCAAACGACCGCGCTGTGCAAAATCTTCAAATTTTATATGTTGAGATTTAGCATAATCTTTCAAATCATCATCAGAGCAAGTTTGCAGGTCCAGGTTAGTATGCTCTTTAAATAATTCTATATAATCAACTTTTTGCCAATCACCACTCCAATCACAAGTAACCCCTCCAGAAGTAATCTGGAGGCTACCAAAAGTTTCTTTAAGAACATATTGATACATATCTTGCAAAAACTTTTGTAATTTTTCAAAATCCCCATACGCCCAATAAAACTCCATTTGAGTATAGTCTTGCAAGTGGGTTGTAGAAATACCTTCATTACGAAAGATTCGACCAATCTCAAAAACCTTTTCATATCCCGCCACTAACATTTTCTTTAAGGGAAGTTCTAGAGAAATTCTAAGATAAAAATCGCGATCAAGAGCATTGTGATGAGTCACAAATGGCTCTGCTTCTGCCCCTCCAGCAATTGATTCCAGAATAGGCATTTCTAATTCCAAAAAACCTGCTTCTACCAAAAACTTTCTCATGCTGCTCCAAAATTTATTTTTCTTAATAAATAAATCTTTGATTTCTGGATTGAGTAAAATATCTAAATAACGTTGGCGTAATTTTATTTCTGTATCTTGAAGACCAAAATGTTCACTCGGCACGGGACGTAAAGATTTTGCCAACATCTTGTAATCATAAGCTTGTAAAGTCTTTTCTTGAGTTTTAGTAGTAAATAATTTCCCAGTAACCTGAATAAAATCACCTAGGTCATAATTATCTAAAAAGAAAGCAAACCGTTGATCACCTATATCATCAGATTTAAGTAAAACTTGAATACGACCCTGTCCGGCCTCACCTGACCCATCATCGATATGAACGAAAACTAGCTTACCCATTCCGCGCATACTGCGAATACGACCAGCTAAAGTGATTGATTGATGCTGGGATTCTAAAGTTTCAAACTGTTCTAAAGCCTGGGCAATCGAGTGCGTTCTGTCTGTAGAGGATGGGTACGGATCCTGTCCAGCTGCCTTAAGATTTTCTAATTTACGCTTGCGGTGATTGATAATATCTTCTAACCTATCGTTCATACTATTAATTTTAGACTTAATTTAGTCATTTAATTATAGCAAATATAGGGTTATCATGATACTTGACTTATTTATCCAAAATTGTTATAGTATAATGTTTTTAGAATAAATTTAGGAGGATTTTATGAAAAAATTGAATGAGAACAATAATGATGAATCTGAAAAAGCAAGTAAACTAGAAAAAGGAAAACAAGACTGGAGTTTAACAAATATGACCAGCCGAAAACAACTGTCCACATATCTATTAGGGTCTTTATTTATGATAATCATATCACTTACGGTAATGTTATTTTCTTACATGGTAGAATTAGGCGGAAACCCTAGCAACAAATTACAGGTCATTCTTATGATTTGCCTATTACCTTTTGCATGGGGAGTAATAAGAACTTTAAAAATCTGTGTCAAAATCACAGATACAATGCCTAATTCAAACCAATTAATACATGCCGCTGCTGTTCAAAGCATTGTGGAAGATATGGAAAAAAAATTTGAAGAAACTCACGAAACAATCTATTTAAAATTTAAGGATTGGAAATTGAGTAAAAAAATAGTATTTTTGGGATTAAATCTATTTTGCTTATCATCTTTAGCTTTTTTTGCAATAACGGGATATATAAGGGATGGGTATTGGGTAATAATTCCAATGATTCTCTGCGGAATCTCGGGAATAATAATAATTTTTTCTTCTTGGGCAATTCTCAGAAGAAAAATCATTGAGAAAGAATCATATGAAGAAAAAAAACCCTAGCCAAATAATTAATGAGGTGGGAGAAAATCAGTGGATCAGTCCAGCTAAAAAAAAATCTGAATACATACACTAATTCTTCTCAAAACCAAAAAGCGGAACGCTTATAAACGTTCCGCTCTTTTTTTAAAATTTATATTAGCTAATAGAAGCTACTTCGTATTCCTTATCTCCAGCTGGAGTAGAAACTATAACCTTGTCACCAACTTTTTTACCTAGCAAAGCTTTTCCAACAGTAGACTCATTAGATATTCTTCCAGCTCCCGGATTAGCTTCATTACTTCCAACAATAGAGTAAGATTTTTCTTCACCAGCAATCTTTACAACTACAGTAGAGCCGATAGAAACATTATTAGTTTGAGCAGAGTGAGTGATGATTTCAGCATTCTTGATCATATCTTCAATTTCTTGAATACGACCCTCGATAAAACTTTGTTCTTCTCGTGCTTGCGCGTAATCTGCATTTTCAGAAAGATCACCATGAGCTGCAGCTTCTCTAATACGTTCGATTACATCTTTACGTTTTTCAGTGATTAAAATTTTTAACTCGTCATTGAGTTTTACTAACCCTTCTTGGGTCAGTAGGTATTTTTTTGACATTCTTTATATTAAATAAATAAACTAACTTCGCTAATGGTACATGTTTTTGGCAATCGTGTCAACATACTGACTTGAGCTAGCCATTTTTTTGAATTGATTCAGCCAAAACTACAACATTTTCTAAAAGCTTGGCAACAGTTAAAGGCCCAACACCACCCGGAACAGGAGTAATATATCTAGCCTTAGACTGACAAGAATCAAAATCTACATCACCAACAATAGAACCATTTGCTTCCGAAGTACCAGCATCAATAATAATCACGCCATCTTTGATTTTATCACCAGTTATCAACTTAGACTTCCCTACCCCAGAGATAATACAATCACTTTCTAAAAGAAGTTCATCTGTATTAGAAGTTTTACTGTGCGCAACTGTAACATTATAACCTCTTGCTTTTAATAAATAAGCAATCGGCCTACCTACTAATTCTCCTCTTCCTAAAACTAAAAACTTTTTATTACTCAAGTCTTCAGATAATGAATCCAATATATGCAAAATTGCGGCTGGAGTGGGAGGAATTAACTGACTATTTCCTTTGTAAAAATTCTCAACAGACTGTTGATTCAATAAATCTACATCTACATAAGCTGGAATAGAATTCAAAATTTTATCTTGGTTCAAATGAGAAGGTAAAGGTATTTGAATTATCAAACCTCTTAATTCTTCCCGCTGCGATAACTGTTCTATTGAACCAATTACATCCTGATCAGTACTATTATCCGCTAGATGAATTGACTCAAACGAGAGTCCGTACTTTATAGCAGCGCGTTCTTTTATTCTGGCATAAGAAAGCGATGCTGGGTCAGAACCGACAACAATATCTACCAACAAAGGACGGAAAGATAATTTTTCTATTCGAGATTGAGTACGCAAGTTTAAATCTTTTGCTAAAGCTTTTCCATCTATAATCATAAACTTTTCTATATTATTTACCCATTCTATTTTTTGCCCACCACTCTAACGCATTCTTAACAATCGGAACAGAAGCTGCATGACCTTCTCCCCCTGCCTCTACCAAAACCGTAACAACTATCTCTGGATCCTCATACGGAGCATAAGCAGTATACCAAGCGTGAGTCCGGCTCGGATCAGATCCATCAAACTGCGAAGTACCAGTTTTACCAGCCGAAGTTATTGGCAAAGTAGATAACGCCCTTCCACTACCTTTAGCAGTCTCAACATTATCTCGCATGCCTTGTTGAACGAACTTTAAATTTTCTAAACTTATCCCAGTATTAATCAGACTTTGTACTTCTGGTGTAAAAATAACTTCCCCTGTTTGACTTAATACTTGTTTTAATAAACGAGGCTTGTTCAATATTCCATTATTAGCAATCGCTGCTGTCCACACCGCTACCTGAAGTGGAGTAGCTAACATGTCTCCTTGACCAATAGAAATATGATAAGTATCACCTAAATACCACTTACCTAATAAGGGGTCGTTTTTATAAAACTGGAGTTTCCAATTTGGATCTGCAACACGACCAGATTTTTCACCACCGATATCAATGCCGGTCGCTTGACCCATTCCAAATTTTCGATAGTAATCTGCTAATTTTTCTGCGCCAATCCCTTTGATACTAGAAGAAGGATGGCCACCTGATACAGTATAAAAATAAATATCACTGCTTTGAGCAATAGCACTTCTAACATCCATAGCTCCTAGACCATCTCGTTTCCAACCATAAAAATTATAAGTAACACTTGGATTGAATTGATTAGGAATTACTAACACTCCGCGATCATTAATTGTAGTATCAGCATCAATAATTCCCTCCTGCAGCACCGCTGCTGCCCCTACAGGTTTTATAGTTGACCCTGGTGGGTAAGTTCCGCTAATGGCGCGGTTGTATAAAGGTAGATTTTTATTATCTAATAATGCTTGGTAATCTTGAGACTTTATTCCAGGTGCAAATAAATTATTATTAAACCCAGGAACAGAAACCAATGCTAATACTTCTCCGGTCTTGGGATTCATAGCAACTGCCGCGCCTTTATTTCCAACCGGACTTTTTGTAAAGTCTTCGTAAAGTTTTTTTTGCAAGCCTGCATCAATGTTCAATTGAACTATATTTCCTGGTTGTGGATCAGCCTGACCCAGCTCTTTAATAGGTAAACCCAAGCTATCAACAT
>CAYRJC010000019.1:16091-16522 GCA_964424635.1 uncultured Candidatus Saccharibacteria bacterium
CTTGCTTATTACCATTTATCCCTCGCAAATACTTTTCGTATGATTCTTCGATACCAGACTTTCCAATGAAATCATTCAAATCATAGTTATCAGATTTGGATAATGAATTATATTCAGTATCCGAAATAACTCCAGTATAACCTAATAAATGAGAGTATACTTCTGGAGAAACATAATCCCTAACCGGAATATTTACCAAAGAAAATCCAGGTAATTTATTAGACAAAACTTCAAACTGAATACTTTCTTGTTGAGTTAAATTTCTCTTAACAATAATTGGCTCTAGTACTCCCCCTTCTGCACTTTTCAACTTTGCTTCAATCTCTTCTTTTGGAACTCCAAACTTTTGAGCAATTATTTCAAAAGTTTCGTTTCGACCATCTTTGGGTAAGTCTACTGGAGTGACTGCCAAATTAAAGCTGGCGGTATTT
>CAYRJC010000020.1:0-15740 GCA_964424635.1 uncultured Candidatus Saccharibacteria bacterium
AAGACTAAAGAATTTTTAGTTTTAAGTGATAAAGGAAATTCTGGATCGAGAAACTTTGACAAGCAAAGGTTTCATCGTTTGTCGGGGATTTCCCTTGAAGAAAGAGATGCTTTCTTGTGCGAACTAATAGAGATGAAAGGTCATCAAATTCAAGATATTTCTGAAGAAGACATAGAATTAGCTTTGAAGTCTTCGGTCGCCTTTAAACAATTACCCTATACAACAATTGACAGCAAAGGCTCTCCGGTTGTGATTGTTAACCTAACAGGAAGACAAGAAAAAACAATTATTACAGTAGAAGAGACTTTGCAATATCTGCAACAAATATAAAGTATTTGGATTTACACCACGCTAAATTAGTGTGGTTTTTTTATGCACCAATTCACATGATATAATTGAGGTGATAGGAGGAAATTATGGATAGTGATATTAGGTTAAACCCAAATTATAAACCGATTACAAACTTTTTAAGATTAGTAGAAGAAGGAAATACCCAGTATACAGAAAAAATGAGACGACTGGCTGTTGATATTGGTAATTGTGTCTGGAAAGTCAGGCATAAACCCACTAAGATTTTACTCAGGCGACTTAAGAAATTTTTTATCAGCTCTCAATGGTTCAAAAAAGTTAGGATTATTCATAACAAATTATATCTTTTTAGAAGAAAAGGAAGGTTTGCTATCGTGTTAAGTCATGTGCAGCTATATTCTTTAAAAATGTTTGCTAAAGAAAATAGGCAGCAAAAAATTTAACCACAATGCGTATTAATTACGCATTTTTATTTTGCTATAATAAAAGAAAGTTAAATACCTTTATTTTGATATCTAATTCTGTAAAATAAGAAAGGAAATTTTATGCAAATCAAAAATATAAAAAACTTAAAACCAAAAAAACTAATTGTTTTTGATATGGATGGTACAATTTCTGCTACTAAGTCTCCGATTGATCAAGAAATGTCTCAGTTGTTAATTGAACTATTGGCAAGTCATAAAGTCGCTATCGTGAGTGGCGCTAAGTATGATATTTTTAAACAACAAATTATCGCTTACCTTAAAGCTCCAAAAACAATTTTTAAAAATCTATTTTTATTTCCTACTACGGGTACAGCATTTTATCGGTATAATAGCGGGTGGAAAAATATTTACAAATTGCAATTGAGTAAGGCAGAAAAATCAAAAATTATGAAAACTTTTGATTTAGTATTTAAAGAAATAGGTTATAAGCACCCCAAAAAAGTTTACGGTAAAGTAATAGAAGATCGCGGCAGTCAGGTAACTTTTTCTGCACTTGGTCAGGATGTGGTAGCAGTTTTAGGAAAAAGAGGCGTAAAAATGAAAGAAGAGTGGCGAGAAAAGTACACACCTCTTAAGCTCCAAATAGCTAAATTAATGGCTAAGTATATACCAGAATTAGAAATACGTGCTGCTGCTTTTACCTCTATTGATATTACTAAAAAGGGGATTGATAAATCTTATAGTTTGCAGCAGATGGAGAAGCATCTAAATGTAAAAATTAAGGACATGCTGTTTATTGGTGATGCAATATTTCCAGGTGGTAATGATTACGCAGTAACAAAAACCAAAGTGGACTATATAAAAGTTAAGAACCCAGAAGATACTAAAAAAATCATTAAGCAGATTTTAAAAGTAAAATAGATAATAAAAAACCAGACTATAACAGTCCAGTTTTTTCTTTCACTTCTTCCATGGTTTTTTGAGCCACTTCTCTGGCTTTTTCGGCGCCATCTGCTAAGATTCGAGCCAACTCACTTTTATCATTTAGTAGTTCTTGTTTTTTCTTTCTAAAATCTGCAAAGTAACTATCAAGAGAATCAGCTAAAGAATCTTTTAGCTCACTATACTTAATATTGTTATTTTTAATTGCTTCCCTGAATTGAGCTACTGCAATAGAATCGCCAAATTCCTCCAATAAAAACATAAGGTTTTCTACCCCATTACTATCCTCACTGCCTGTAGCTGTTACAGCCTTTTTTAATTTAGCTCTGATTTCGCTAGGGGAGTCGTCCATGTATAATGGCTCATCTCCTGTTTTGCTCATTTTTTTTGAAGGATCTTTAAGACTCATTATTCGCAGTGGTTTGCGGGTAAATGATTTTGGTTCTGGAAAAAGTTCTCCAAATTGCTTATTAAATTTTCTAGCCAGTAATCTCGCTAATTCTAAATGTTGAATTTGATCTTCTCCGACTGGAACGAAATTTGGTTTGTACAAAAGAATATCTGCTGCCATTAAAGTTGGATAGGTGAGAAGTCCGGCATTAACAGAATCTTTTTGAGTACGTCCCTTATCTTTGAATTGAGTCATTCGTTCTAGTTCTCCAACAGGTGTAATACAATTGAAAATCCAAGCCAATTCTGTGTGTTCTAAAACGTGGTTTTGAATGAAAATCACAGATTTTTCTGGATCTAAGCCACTAGCAATATATTCGGCTACAACTTCTAATGTATCTTGTCTTAGTTTTTTAGGATCCCTTGGTACTGTTAGGGAATGTAAATCAGCAATAAAAAAATAACATTGTAATTTGTCTTCATTTTGAATATCAACAAATTGCTTTAATGCCCCTAGATAATTACCAATATGCATCCGGCCGGTTGCTTGAACACCGGAGAGAATAGTTTCTTTTTTCATATAAATATTATACTAAAGTTTATTTATCTTGCCGAGCCTTGACTTAGAGGTGTATAATTGGTATAGTTTACTGTTAACAATTCATAAGGAGGTAAAGATTGGGAATGATAAAAATTAATTATAGTCGTGCGGATGAAGTTGTGTATGCGAAAATAGTTCGCTTGGCAAGGCTTGCTAAATGGTTGGGGATTGAACTCAATATTAATGAACTTATTAATAATAAGATGGAGTTATTCTCGGATATTTTGCAAGATGTTTGTGCCAAACTTTATCAGATTATTTTGACCAAATATCAAGAATTAGAAATGAGTAAGCAGATCTGCGAAGATGCAGAGGATGTAAAATATATTCGTGAAGATCTTCATTGTAGTGATGTCAGGGTCAGTAGTAAGAAGTATAATCTTTCAGAATTTTTTGTTGAAGCAAAAGTAAGATTTGATTCGGATTTACAGCTTATTCCTTCGCAGGTTGTTTGCGCAAATCCTTTTGCTAGTATTAATAATTTTTATGAACGGTAAGGAGAATACTTATGGAAGAACAAAGAGAGAAAGAAACTTCGGAAGCTGAAAAAGAATTTTTAGTAGAGGGGGTTGATTATAAAACCCTTCCCGGTGGCTATAAATACAGACCTACTAATCAGAGGGATCCTCATGATCACTCCAAGCCAATTCCCAGGTGAGATATGACATTATGGACTTCCAGTTCGGAAGTTAAGAAATAAAAAAAGATACGAATACTCGTATCTTTTTAAATTTATACTTCTATTACCACTGGTAATATCATTGGGCGTCGTTGAGTTTTTAAGAATAAGTATTCTCCCACTTCGTCCCGAATTTGCTGGCGAAGGTTTGCCCAGTTAGGCTCACCTTTACTACCGGCAGTTTCTATCATTTTACGAATTTCATGTTTTACTTCGCGGAGCAAATCTTCATTGTTTTTCATGTACACAAAACCGCGAGATAGAATTTCTGGTTGAGTAGTTAACTTACCGGTGTGACGGTCAAGTGTTGCGATGATGACAAACATACCATCTTGGGCCATAACTTGCCTGTCACGAATCACTACTTCTCCAACATCACCAATTCCCAGACCGTCTACGAATACGTAGCCAGCAGGAACTTTTTCATTTAGAAGTTTTGCTTCCCCGTGTTGGTTGATTTCTAGAATAGAGCCATTCTCTAAAACAAAGCAATTGTTTTCACTCATGCCAATATTCTGTGCTAGTTTTGCATGACTGGCAAGCATGTGGTGTTCACCATGGATCGGGATAAAGAATTTTGGTTTTACTAATTGCATCATGAGCTTAAGCTCTTCTTGCTGACCATGGCCACCAGTGTGAATATCTAAAATTTTGTTATAAATAACATTTGCTCCAAGTCTGGTAAGGTTGTCAATAACTGTAACAATTGAACGTTCGTTACCAGGAATGGTAGAGGCAGAAATTACCACAGTATCATCTTTTTTAACTTTGATAAAACGATGTTCGCCTCTGGACATTCGAGCTAGTTGGGAGCTTTCTTCTCCTTGACCACCAGTTGTCAAAACAACAATTTGGCTGTCTGGATATCGGTTTGCTTGTTCAGACTTAATAATAATTTTTGGCTGAACTTTTAGATAACCCATAGAAATAGCGATTTCTAATGTGCTGACAATAGAACGACCAGTAACAATAATTTTACGATTATGCTTGGCAGAAATATCTAATACTTGCTGAATACGAGGAATCAGTGAGGAGAAGCTAGTAAAGATAATGCGTCCGTTGGCATCCGCAAAAATTTGATCAATTTTCTTTCCTATTTCTTTTTCAGAAACAGAATATCCAGGCTTAACAGCATTAGTTGAATCGCTCATTAATGCTAATACGCCCTCTTTGCCATACTGGGCAATTTTACCAAACTCTGCTGGTACTTCGTTAATAGGGGTGTGGTCGATTTTCCAGTCACCTGTATGAATAACTTGACCAATTGGCGTACCAATTGATAATCCTACAGAATCTGGGATGTTGTGATTAACTGCGAAAAATCTTATACGAAAACTTCCTGCTGGGACAGTGTCGTCGCGTCCAACAACATTAAGTTTTGCTCGATCTACTAAATTAAATTCTTCGAGACGCTTCTTAATCATTGCCGCAGATAGCTTCATTGTATAAATTGGAGGGTCTCCCAACTTAGCTAGTAAATAGGGTAGGGCTCCAATGTGGTCCATGTGACCATGAGTAATAAATATCGCACGGATATTTTTTTTCTTATCTTCTAAATATTTAGTTTCAGGAATGATGTAATCGATACCTGGAGTTGTTTCGTCTGGAAATGCAAAACCGGCGTCAACTATAATAATATCGTCACCGAATTCAAAAGCCATCATATTTGCTCCAACTTCTTCGAGTCCACCTAGAGGTATAATGCGAAGAGTATTGCGAGAAACAGTATAAGCGCTATTAGAGCCAGAAGCTGGACCTTCTAATGGTGTGATTTGACTTTCGCTTGGTTTAGTAGGTAAAGCTCTGCCTCGGCCGCCAGATGATCTGTTAGATTGTCTGGTTTGTGGGCGCTGAGTTGGTCTAGTAGACATAGTGCTGCGTTGTGTAGCAGGGTTGCTAGGTCTAGATGGTTTAGCAGGGATTCTGCTAGATTGTGTTCTTCCACTCGGTCTAGAAGGTGGAGTGGATGAAGTTGGTTTTTTTATCATATGTTTCTATATAAAGAAGAGTGAGTCTTGATTGTCGTAGGTTTTGATTTAGCAAACTGCCTCTAAAATTAAATGATTAGGCATTGCGATATAAATTTAAACCTTTAGTTTTACTTCCGGAATCTAAAAAAGACTCAACTCTTGATAATTATAATTTTTGTGTCTGTTATGAAATTGTTTTTGAATTTTTCTTTTGGCAAAAATAAACTGTGACCAAATAAAATACCTGACAAGATCAATTTAGTAATCAGAGAAGTGGCTTCCGGGGCCGCCTTGCTCATGATATGTCGCGCTATTTATGTTATTAAACATTTAAATAGGCAATTAACACATGAATTACTACTTTCTTATTAGAAAATAAAAACTCATACGCTCTCAATTTTTTATTGAGTAAATAGATTATATCAACCCTAGATCAATTTGTCAATCTATTTTGAGTAAATATCGCTTATTTAAAAGGTATTTTATATTTGTCAGAGTAAAATATTGATCTATTTTTGGTAGATTTCAATAGGTAAGTTATCAGGATCTAGGAAGAAAAAGAAGTTCTTATTAGTGGTCTCGTCGATTCGAATTTCTTCAACCACTACATTTTTTCCTATAAGTTCTTTCCTCACTTGCTCAATATTTGATGATGTAAAGGCTAAATGTCTTAAACCTGTTGCTTCTGGATAGCTAGGACGTTTAGGAGAGTTGGGGAATGAAAATAATTCGATTTGAGTTTGGTTGTTAACTTGTAAATCTAATTTATAAGAATCTCTTTCCTGGCGGTATGTTTCTTTTATAACTTTAAAACCTAAAACTTCAGTATAAAAATTTTTTGACTTCTGATAATCTGAGGCTATTATCGCAATGTGATGAACAGAATTTAGGTTCATATAAATAAAAATTTATTAATGGCGCTCGCGCCTTTAATGCTTTTTAATACCATTATTATTAAAGCTGCTTCTTTTACAGGAGAATTTTTAATTCTTTCAAAGTAAATTAACGGAGATATTGGTTTTATATCTTTCATGTTTTCCTCCAAATTTTTTAGTAAATTACTTTGGTACATTCATATAAATGCACTAAAGTAATATCACATTTTACACCCAATATTTTAGAATGTCAATTCCTGCTGAAAACCCGCTTTGTATCTAAATACCAATTGCGTAAATCGTAGAATCTTGTTGTCTCATCGGGAAGGCTATTAATACCAAATCCTTTTATTTGGTCAGAGATAGCGTAGGTATAAACTGATTGAACTAAAAAGATTGCTGGTAGATCTTGGCGAATAACATCGTGGATTTGTAGGTACTTAGCATCTCTTTCTGTTTTGTCGGTGCTGGCTCTGGCTTCGCTCATTAAACTATCCACTAGGTTATTAGAATAATTAGATAAATTTAAACCTGGCGACTTGGTTTGGCTAGAGTGCCAAAACACAAATGGATCTGGGTCTGCACCAAGTTTTTGAGCGAACAGCAGCATGTCGTAATTGCGTGGTTTAATAACAGTTTCATTAAGCTCTTTAGTTGGTAATGTATTGAGCGTGATACTAACACCAATTTCTTTCCATTGCTCAATTAAAATCTCAGCACTGTGAACATTAATAGGGGAGTCGTTAGTTGCTAAAGTGAATTTTAATTCACTTGTACCCTTTTTACGAATATTCGTGGTGTTATCTAGTTTCCATCCAGCTTGCTCTAGTAAACTATTGGCACTTTCAATATCTTTATTTGATTCAAATGTGGGTAAGTTAGAAACATGCTGAGTCAGAATAGGACTATCAATTAATAGGCCTTGGCCCTCAAAAATATCATTTAGTATTTTTAATTTATCTGTAGCGGTGTTTAGAGCTTTTCGTACCCTAACATCTCCTAAAGCTTTTTGCGAAGTATTCAAAAATACTGCCTGGTACTGAGGGAGAGGGGTTTGGTTGATTACCAAATTTTTGGCTGATTGTTTTATACTGATACGTTGTTCAAATTGATTAAATCCAAAGCCATCAATCTGATTTCCTAACATAGCTTTGAGCAAGTCTTCGCTGTTATCGTAAAAATTAATTCGAACATTGTTTATGTATGCAGGGTGATCGAGGAAGGTCGGGGAAGATTCTAGGCTTAATGTTTGGATAGATCCCTCGCTGGTTTTTTTAACTTCCTTAATTTGGTAAGGACCACTGCCTACAGCTTCTATGTTACCGATTGAATTAAGAAAATCGTTTGGAGAAATCTTACTCCAAACCACCTCACTTATAATAGGAAGGGTTAAATTATTTAGGAATGGCCCTGAAGCGCTTTTTAATTTGAAAATTACAGTGTGTTCATCTGGGGTTTCTACTGTGGTTGATAGCCAGTCATTGCGGCGGGGGCTGTTGTAGTCAGGGTTCTGCAAGGTTTTGATTGTAAATAGTACATCGCTGCTTGTAACTGGTAGTCCGTTATGCCAAGTCAGTCCAGTTTTAAGTTTTACAGAATAAGTTTTTCCATCTTCAGAAATTTCTGGAAAGCCAGAAGCTAAGTCTGGGGTCACGTTTCCATTACCGTCAAATTTATAAAGTCCGGAATAAATTAAATTTACTAAAGACTTGTCGGTATTACTAGTTGCGTATAATGGATTGATAAATCTAGGCTGACCAATGATTCCTTCTCTATATATTCCACCTTGGCTAGGAGCAACTGCAGTATATTTTTGTATATACTTAGCACTACTAAAAGCAAAACTTCCTAAGCTAATAAATAATAAAACAAAAAATATAATTTTTTCGCGTTTCCCCATTAATGAAAAAACTCTCCGTAATACGGAAAGTTTGATATAACGCAATGAACGTATTCCATTCAGAATACGTTTACTTTGAGGTAATATTGAATTATAAAAAAATGAATTCACGAGGATTTTGAAAAACTTTACTTACCTAGTAAAACAATCGTCAGGCTAAGACCAGCGAAGAGTACTCCAAGAATAATGGTAAGAAAAAATAACCATTTATCAGAGCCTCGGCGAGTAGTAACAACTCCACCTCCACCAAAGATATTTGATAATCCAGCAGACTTATTTTGTAAAGTTACGCTGATAATAAGCGCAACCATTACGACCATATCAATAATTGTTAGAATATACGAAAGATTTTTCATAAAATATTTTAAATTTAGCTTTGTTATTATAATAATATCAGACTATTGTGTCAATTACGGGATGAATCTGAGGAAATCAAAAACAACTATGGTTTTTATGAGCGCTATAGGTATTCGAAAGATATTCGAAATTCTGTTCAGTGGAAATTAGTCAGAGCGGATGTAAAATTATAAATATTTTTTAATCTGCTCAGCTTTTACCTTTCCAATTAATTTTTCTAATTCTTCCATCGGTGTATGCTTGATTTGATCAACAGTGCCGATTTTTTGTTTGAGAAGTTTTTTAGTTTTTGGCCCAATTCCAGGAATACTATCTAGAGCGGACTTAACTGCCTGCTTACTGCGAAGACTTTTATGGAAAGTAATTCCAAATCTATGAGCTTCGTCTCTTAGACGTTGAAGCATTTGTAGTACGGGGTTGTCATGCGAAAGTATTATTGGAGTTGAATTGTGCGGTAAAAATATTTCTTCAATCCGTTTTGCTAAACCAATAACTGGAATCTGTAAATTTTTTTTCTTCAAAATATCTACCACTATAGCTAATTGTCCTTTACCTCCATCTATTACTAATAGATCAGGGATTGGCCAGGCATCTAGTTCGTTTTCTGGATTGATTCGAGAAAGGCGACGCTCTAGCATTTCATTCATCATCGCAAAATCATCAGGAGTGTTTTTGCGGGTAATTTTGAATTTACGATATTCGGATTTTGCTGGCTGACCATCTTTAATTACCACCATACTTCCTACGGGGTTTGTTCCTTGGGTGTTGCTAATATCGTAACCTTCTATTCGCCGTGGAGTGTTGGCGAGTTTCAGTAAGTTTTTTAACTCTTCTAGAGTTTGCTTGATCGCGTCTATGTTGGTAGCTTGGTTTCTTTGCCATTTCAGTAAAAATTGTTCAGCATTAACTTTCCCTAGATTGATTAATTTTAATTTTGGTCCCCTAGAAGGCTGACTTATATTTATATTTTTTTTGCTACGTGATAATAACAATTTTTTTATAATATCAGAGTCTTCAATTTTGGATTGCGTATAAATTTCGCTCGGTAGGTCTGTAGTTTCGGTGTAGTAGTTTTCCAAAAAACTTTGAGTAATTGCTTGAGCCCTGAAATCTGGATTAAATCCTAAAATATTATCAAATATAAATTGTTCATTATCTTTTAGTTTGCCCTCACGAACTTTAAATAAGTTAACCGCAGCAGATAGGTCGTTGCAAAACACCGAAACAAAGTCCCACGAAACTTTTTTTGCAAACATGGTAATTTGTTTTTCGTCTAAAATCTGAATTGCTTGGAATTGATCCCTTAATCTGGCTGCTAATTCAAACTTTTTTGCTTTTGCTGCTCGCTGCATTTGCAGTCTTAACTCTTTTTTTATAGGGCTAGTTTGCCCAGAAAGAAATAGACTAATTCGGTTTAATTGTTGGTTATATTCTTCTAAGGTAACTTCACCAATACAAACTCCTGGGCAGCGATGTAAAAAATAATAAAAACATGGCCTTTTGCCAATTTGAGTATTAGAACAGTATGGAAATATTTTTCGCGTTAGGTCTAGAGTTTGGCGAATTTTTTTTCCAGATGAATATGGACCAAAAAACTTAGCTCCTCTTGTGGTATCTATTTTGCGGGCATATGTGATCTGAGGAATTTGAGTAGATGTAAAATCGATTTTTATAAAAGCATAGTTTTTGTCGTCGCGCAGCATAATATTGTATGCCGGCATATGTTCCTTAATTAAAGTATTTTCTAAGAATAAACTTTCTAATTCGGTCTCTACTATTATATAGTCGAAGTCAGTGCTTTCTGCCATTAGGTAGGGGAGTTGGGGACGAGTATCATGACCGCTAAAATATTGGCTAAGTCTGGATCGGAGGTTTTTAGCTTTGCCTACATATAAAACTCCTCCATTTTTATCGAGGAATTTATAAACACCCGGCTTACGCGGAACATCTTTAAGTTTATCTTTTAGCTTATAGACTTGACTCATAAGGATATTATAGCTATAATGCTATGTTTAGGAAATTAGTTTAGGAGGAAATTATGTATAAAACATTAACGAACAAGCAATTGATGAAAAGAGTTTGGTTTTCATTTGGAATTTTTATGGCTGGGCTATTGCTCCATGTTGTATCGGTAAGATTTTTGAAATATCAAATTGGCGAACTTTTGGCAGTATGGGTTGATGGTTTTATTCAAACTGGCATTACCATAGGGTCGCTTCATTATTTACTCTGGCTTTACTGCAAGGTAGATGAATATCAGCAGTCTGGAAAGGAAAAATATAATAGAACTAATTTTTTAGTTTGCGGGGTAGTATCTCTTGTTTTCTGGGTAATGTTTATTGTTCATATAGTTGCTTGGTATAATGGTTCCTCATTGCTTTCTAAAAGTGGATGGATGTTGTTTATTTATTCCACTGTGATGATTATAGTTTTTACTTTGTTTAATACTTTTTTTGTTTATCTTAAAACAGAATCAATTTTTAAGATTGACGGAGACGACCTTGATTTGGAATTAGAAAAAGAGGAATAACACAAAATGTTTGGGAAATCATTTAAAATTTTTACAAAGCTTTTGGTTTTGATAAAGTTTGTTTCTCTGAAAGAGACTAATCAGTCTCTTTTTTATTTTTAACATCACCTTGACTTTTCTTTTAGTGGTCGGTATATTGTTGGGTTGGTAATAGAGGAGGAAAATATGAGTTATAAGAAACAGATAGAGAAAAATGAAAAAAATATACGTAGTTTGTTTATTACGCAGTGGGTAGTTGTTATTGTCGGCTTGCTAATTTTATTACTAGGGTCGTATTATTGGCCCAAGTATAATCCAGTTTATATCTTAATAGTATTTTTTTGCGCAGCTTCCGCTATCATTTGCGGTATGATACGAAAATATACCCAAGAAGTAATGGAGATAACAAGGAATGCAAAAGTTCAATCACTTTTACAGTCATTCAATTCTATGCGGTTTGATACGAGGTTTCGTGCGCAGGATCTTGATCAGCTGACTATTGAAGAATTTTTAGCGAGCTTGCAGGAAAGCTATGATCCAGCTTGTTATAAAATTTTAGGTATTAACAAAGACCAGGAAGGAGAGGTGTTAATACAAAAATTATCTTCGATTACAGAATAGTGTGTTCTTTATGAATTTTATTTAAGAGACTTGATAAGTCTCTTTTTTTATGGTAGCGTTATTAAAGTTCTAGTATTATATAACACTTCAATGCTTAAGAAACAAAATAAAACTTCTAATTCTAATAAGAAGACTACAGCTAAGGCAAGTTTAGCCAAAGCTGACCATAATCAAATAGTTATTCGTGGTGCCCGCGTTCATAATTTAAAAAATGTCGATTTAGATTTACCGCGTCATAAACTAATTGTAATGACTGGACTTTCTGGTAGTGGAAAATCTTCTTTAGCTTTCGATACTATCTATGCCGAAGGTCAGCGCCGTTATGTAGAAAGCTTATCAGCTTATGCTCGTCAGTTTATTGGCTTAATGGATAAACCTGATGTAGATAAGATTGAAGGCTTGTCTCCGGCAATTTCTATTGATCAAAAATCTGCTTCTCATAATCCTCGCTCTACGGTTGGGACTGTTACCGAGATTTATGACTATATGCGTTTACTATATGCCCGTATTGGTATTCCTCATTGTCCAATTTGTGGAAAGCGAGTAGAAGGCCAAACCCTGCAAGCAATTGTTGATCAGTTGTTAGAAATGCCAGAAGGTACTCGTATTATGTTGTTGGCTCCGTTGATTCGCGATCAAAAAGGCGAACATCGATTAGTTTTTGAACAGTTAAAAAAATCAGGTTTTTCTAGAGTCAGAGTTGATGGCACTATAATGGATTTGAACGAAGCTCAAAGCCTGACTTTGGATAAACAAAAAAAACATAATATAGAAGTAATAGTAGACCGGTTGGCTATTAGTCGTGATGATCGTGCTCGACTTTCTGAAAGTTTGGAAAAAACTTTGGATTATGGTGATCAGTTGTCTTTGGTTTTAATAGTTGATCCTGAGCAAGGAAGCAATGGTCAAGTGAAAATTAAAAAAGAAATTCCTTTTTCCCAAAAATTCAGTTGTCCAAATGGTCATGCTATTAGTTTGACCGAACTGGATCCGCGTGAATTCTCTTTTAACAGCCCTCACGGTGCTTGTCCTGAGTGTAAAGGTCTCGGTACTAAACTTACTGTAGAACCAGATTTGGTTATGCCAAATCAAAAACTCACTTTAGCAGAAGGTGCAATTCGTCCATGGAGTAAAACTACCGCACGAATTTCTTGGTACTCTCGGGTTTTAGAAGTTCTTGCTAGTGAATACGGCTTTTCAGTTAATGTTCCAGTAAAAGATTTACCTAAAAAAGCTATTGAAGTAATCATGTACGGTACTGGAGGAAAACGAATTTCCATGCCTATGGAAAGCGGCCGTACTTATCAAGCGAATTTTGAAGGGGTAGTGGCTAATTTGGAACGTCGTTATCGTGAGACTGAATCAGATTATATGCGTGGCGAGATTGAGAATTACATGCGTATTCGTAGCTGCGGGACTTGTGGAGGAAAACGACTAAAGCCAGAAGTTTTGTCTGTTACTATCGGCGGTGAGGGGATTGTCGATGTTTCTAATAAATCTATTGAAGAAGCAAGTGTGTTTTTTGAAAATCTACCAAGTCAACTTAATGCCAAAGAAATGGCAATTGCTAAATTGATTTTCAAAGAAATTACAGCACGCTTACAATTTTTGCTCGACGTTGGTTTGGCTTATTTATCATTAGATCGCGGTGCTGACACGTTAAGCGGTGGAGAAGCGCAGCGTATTCGTTTGGCAACTCAAATTGGTTCTGGTTTGACCGGAGTTTTGTATATTTTAGACGAACCTTCTATTGGGCTTCATCAGCGTGACAATACTCGATTACTTGTGACTCTTAAAAATCTTCGTGATCTTGGTAATACAGTGATTGTAGTTGAGCATGATGAAGAAACTATCCTAGAGGCTGATTGGGTTGTAGATATTGGTCCTGGTGCGGGAAAGCATGGAGGAGAGATTATTGCCCAAGGAACCCCAGCTGATATCCTTAAATCTAAAGATTCTATTACCGGACAATATTTATCTGGAAAAGAAGAGATCGCTGTGCCAAAACGCCGCCGCGCTGGTAATGGGAAAAAGCTTCAGGTTGTAGGTGCTACAGAAAATAACTTACGAAATGTAAATGCAGATATCCCGTTAGGAAAATTTGTTTGTATTACCGGTGTCTCTGGAAGTGGTAAGTCCACATTGTTAAATGATATTTTGGCAAAAGCTTTATCTAAGCATTTTTGGAACAGTAAAGATGAACCAGGGGAGCATAAGAAGATTCTTGGTGTTGATCAAATCGATAAAATGATTAATATTGATCAATCTCCGATTGGTCGTACACCGCGCAGTAATCCAGCTACCTATACAGGAATTTTTACATACGTTAGAGATTTATTCGCTGATACCCGCGAAGCAAAAATGAAAGGCTATAAAGCTGGTCGATTTAGTTTTAATGTTAAAGGTGGTCGCTGTGAAAAGTGTCAGGGTGACGGTGTGATTAAGGTTGAAATGAACTTCTTACCGGACGTTTACATTACTTGTGAAGAATGTAATGGTAAGCGCTATAACCGCGAAGCATTGGAGATTCACTATAACGGCAAAACTATTTCTGATGTCCTAGAGATGACTGTAGATGAAGCTAAAACTTTTTATGGTAATGTGCCGCCAGTGAAGCGTAAATTAGATACTTTGTCTGAAGTAGGTTTGGGTTACATGCGCTTAGGTCAAAATGCTACTACCTTAAGTGGTGGGGAAGCCCAGCGTATAAAACTTGCAACAGAATTGTCTCGCGCTCAAACTGGTCGTACCCTGTATATATTAGACGAACCTACTACCGGTCTTCACTTTGCAGACGTAAAGCGGTTGATTTATGTTTTAAATCAATTAGTTGAAAAAGGAAATAGTGTAATTGTAATTGAACACAACTTGGATATGATTAAAACAGCTGACTGGATAATTGATATGGGTCCAGAAGGTGGAGACAAGGGTGGTCAGGTTATGGCTTCTGGTACGCCAGAAGATGTGGCAAAAGTAAAAGGCAGTTATACCGGGCAATACTTGAAAAAGATGTTATAGCGATAAGCGGTTCTAGTATTAGTTAAGAATTGGATATAGAAATATTTAAAAATAATTGAATAAACAAAAAACGCGGCAGTATATTACTGTCGCGTTTTAAATTCATCTTTTATAATTAAGGTATATTAGCGAAATAATTTTTGATATATTAATTCCCATCAATGCGATTAGGGCTAAATAGTTAAGATTGTGGGAAACAAATAATTGATAAAGGATTCCGATTGATAAAATTATACTACCCGCAATCAAAGCAATTCGATTTGAGAATTGTCTATGCAGCACATCTCTTTCGTCTTCCTTTTGCCCTTCCCCAACTAATGACATGGCTACAACGTAAATCACCAACGCAGAGGATACCCCAGCCATTGTGCCCATGGTCATTGATTGCGCACTGCCGTTTTGAGAAATAAGATAGCCTGTTACGATTGCTAGAAATACTAATAAAGACAAATAGTAGATAATTAATTTCATATAAATGATTTAATATTATAGTTTTATTATATCAATTTTGGAGATAAAGCTTGTTAGTTTTTTAATCGAAAAATTTTTTCAACAGGTATGTTAAAAAATTTAGATATTTGCATAGCTAATAATAATGAAGGTGTGTAGTTACCCTTTTCTATAGAGATGATTGTTTGTCTAGAAATTTCTAAATGATTTGCTAGTTCTTCTTGGGTTATGTTTCTATCTAGCCGAAGACTTTTGATATGATTATCGATCATTATTTTAAATATCTATAAATGTAAATTTTATCCAAAAGTAAACGTAAATACTCTAACTCCTCCAGTAGGCAATTCAATCTCCATGGTATGATCTGCTCCTATTTCAGATTCATATAACGAATAAAGATCAGAGTTACTGATAGTTACTCCTTTTTGAAGTTTCCCATCAACATAAATTTTTAGTGTGGTTGGTTCGCTGCTTTCGGCAACTATAAATACTTTGGATGCAGTAAAGTTAAACCGAATTCTTCCAAAGCCTTGAGTGTGAACTGCTGCTTCTGGTTCAATTTTCCATTTCCCTTCCAAAGCAAATTTATTTTTTGCTAATTTTTTTGGAAAAATATAAATCTGTTCTTCACTACTGATAGTTTCTCCTCCTCCAAAATTATTCAAACGAGCAGAGCCGAGATAGGTTTCTGGGG
>CAYRJC010000021.1:0-14959 GCA_964424635.1 uncultured Candidatus Saccharibacteria bacterium
ACCATCTTTGGGTAAGTCTACTGGAGTGACTGCCAAATTAAAGCTGGCGGTATTTTTTGCAATAACTTCCCCATTACGATCTTCAATGAACCCCCTAGGGGCCAAAATTGTTTGTAAACGCAAACGATTACCTTCTGCTAAAGCTCGAAGACGACCGCCTTGTAAAATCTGTAAATTAAATAATTGTATTGCCAAAACTACACAGGCAGCCAACAACAACCACTTTGGCCACTGGATTTTTCTTGCTACGCGACTATCTTCATCAAAAGCTTGCACATTTACTGATTGCCCGCTAACACCTTCTTCCCATTCCAAATTAGAACCAGCTTTTAAATGGTTTGAAGCAAAAAAATTTGATTTAAATGGATTAAATCGGGATTGACGCATGTAAAATATTAAAACTTATAAATTGAATTTTGAGATTGGCCTGATCCAGATATTCTTCCGCTAGAATTTGATCTCTGCACCACCTTAGCCAACAGCTCAGTAATTACCAAAATTGGATACGTTAATGCAACATTAACAAGTAAAGCCGGCAATAAACCTCTTAGTATAATCTTACCCGTAATTAATACATTACTCCAATCGAATACTGTAAGTAATCCTGTATATAACCATAACCATGCATGAATAAAAATTGTGCCTATTATTACCGCACCAAAGAAATACTGCCAGGATTTTTCAGAAAATAACCATCTATTGATAATTAAATAAGCCATGCTTCCTACTATGATCAAGCTGAGAATCAAGCTGCCTACCGGCAATCCAGTAAGCACCTCTAGCCAAAATCCACCCAATAAAGCAAAAATTAAAAAATCAAAGTTATTAAATGACCAAACTGTAGCGAGTGTAAAAAGCAATAACAAGTCGGGAGTATAACGACCTAAATGAAAAATATTAAATAGACTTTGGTCAGTAATAATTATCAATAAAATTATTAAAATGTAAATTACCCACTTCATTTGTTTTTCTTTATTTTACAACGAACACAAAATCTAATTGATAAGCTTTAATAGGAGAGATCAAAGTCAGTTTTTTAAATAAATCATTTGACCCAGAAAGCTGTTGTCCAACTTGTCCAATCAAAATATTCTTTGGGATTTGCGGATCTATTCCTGCTGTAACAACCAAGTCACCTGGTGCAACCTCTGCGCTTTGCGAAACCAAATCAAATACCAATCCTGATCCGAATGAACCCTTAAGAACACCTTCGACATTATTTTTAGAAACCCTAGCATCAATTGACGTCTGACTATTAGTAATGAGCACTGCGGTGGAAGTATGATTACCGACATAAACAAGCTTTGCTACCAAATAACCACCACTTATTACCCCTTGTCCTTCTACCACTCCTTCATCTTTTCCACAATTTAAAATTAAAGCATCAGTTGTGTTTTGAGGATCTCGAGACAGGATAGTGCAGGGCTGCAAACTATAATTTGATTTATTTTTGAATCCAACCTCACTCTTTAATAACTCGTTCTCAATCTTTAGCTGGTCTAAAATCACTTGCTTCTGTTTTAAATCCGCCACCTCTTGTTTCAGATTATGATTTTCTTCTACCACCCCACGGAGAGAACCTAATGTACTAGCAATAGTCTTAACTGGACGAAAAACAGTGTTTACCAAATTAACAATAGGCTTGGGGGCTTGAGTAAATATATATTCTATTCCACCTAGCCAACCTTTGACTTGCAAAAAAAGAGCAATGACCACCGCGAGCAATACCCCGCTAAATATTAAAAATGTTTTTGTATATATAAATCTCATTTTTATTTTTAATTATCACCGAAAGGATGTTACTTTTGAGTGACTTCAGTTCACAGCCGCCCGCCCGAGTATTCTGGCGAAGGCGGCGTAGAACTTTCGGAACGAAAAAGGATAACCCTTTTGGTCAATATAAATTAAAATATAAGTTATCGAGGAATTCTAGAAAAATCAGTCGGCAACAAAACATCGCGTAAAGTTTCTAGTTCTTCTACTACAATTCCAGCGCCACGGGCAACGCATGTCAATGGATCATCAGAAATTGTTACAGGCATTTTTGTTTCATCGCGAAGCAGCTGATCTAAACCGCGAAGTAATGCGCCGCCACCAGCCAAAACAATGCCGCGATGCATAATATCAGAAATAATTTCTGGTGGGATTTCTTCTATCACAGCTTTAACATTATTAACAATCAACTTTATAGAAGAAGCAAGAGCTTCTCGGATATGAGAATCACTGACTATAATCTCTTTTGGTAATCCGGAAACCAAATCCCGACCCCGCATATGACTTGTTAAAGCTTCTACCAAAGGATAACAAGAACCAATTTTAATTTTTAGATCTTCTGCAGTACGAGAACCAATCAGCATACCAAAATTATCCCGCGCATACTGAACAATGTGTTCATTCATTACATCGCCCGCAATTCGCAAACTGCGCGCAATAACGACTCCACCCAAACTCAATACTGCGATTTCAGTAGTACCGCCACCAATATCAATAATCATTGAGCCAGTTGCGTCTTGAACAGGAAGACGCGCACCAATACTAGCCGCCATAGGTTCCTCTATTAAAAAGGCTTCGCGGGCGCCAGCATTAACCGCTGCGTCCTGCACCGCTCGCTTTTCTACCTCGGTTACGCCAGAAGGAATTCCAACTACTACCCTAGGTCTGCGCAAAAAAGAATAAGTTTGATTGTGAACTTTGTCTATAAAATAACGAAGCATAGCCTCGGTAATTTCAAAATCAGAAATCACCCCATCCACCAAAGGACGAGTAGCTACAATATGAGCAGGGGTGCGGCCCACCATACGCTGAGCTTCGCTACCAATAGCAAGAATCTGCTTAGTACGCTGATTAATAGCCACTACAGAAGGTTCATTGATAACAATACCCTTGCCTTTAACGTAGACGAGGGTATTTGCAGTCCCGAGATCTATTCCTAGATCTTGCGAAAATCTTTTAAATATTGCGTCAAACATATAATAAAATACTCAAAATAGCGTCTCTATGTATATTAGCGGGATTTAAGTCCTATGTAAACCATTAAAATAACCTATAATTAGCCCTTGTTTAATTTTTATTTATTATATATAATATGTTGTTACCTAAAGGCAACAAGTCTAGTTGAGAAAAAAATAGGAGGAAAATATGTATATAATTAAACCTAGACCCGATGAAGTAATACAACAGAAAGCAAATCATGAAACCAATAGAGATGAACCTAAAAGCAAGGAAGAAGTTATGAACGAGCTGTTTGAGAGATTACTCTATAAAGCTATTTTAGATTTTGTAACAAATCATCTTGTTGGTAAAAAGTTTGAGAGTCTGGAAAAAATTGATCAAATGATAAGAAAACAATGGCCAAATTTTGTAGTTACTAAATCCAACTATGGAAACCCAGACTTTTTTTCATTCTTAATAAGAAGAGATCTTTTGGTAAAAGAGACAGGTGAAATATTTTCTGGATACGAAAAACCGTTCTTGATAGCAACTGCTGTTCTGGAGAATGATAATGATACTGAAGAGTTTTCTAAAACCGCAGAGCAGGTAAGTTGAAGTAATTATAAAAGCGACCATCGCGGCCGCTTTTTTTATTTATCTTATTTTTAATAACTCATACCAAACAACCATTTACGAGAAGCTGGTTTACCGCAATGAAAACATTGAGCTGATTCTTTCATATTGACATTATCTAGTTCCAAACAGCGACTAGTTGATTTAGTAGCAGTCTTAACATCTTGTTCACATTGCGGATCTTCACACCAAAACACTCTAGCGAAAGAACGATCATTTTCTAAAATGCTTTTATACTCATCAAAGTTTGTCGCTTCTTTAGTAAGATCATTTTTTAGTTTTAGAGACTTCTCTAACAACTGACTCTGAATATAGGCCATTACTTTAGGAATTTCTTCTGGGATATCAGAGACTGGCAAAAAACCTTTTTCTAAAGTATCCCGTCTCACCCATTTTACTTGATCCTGCTCTACTTCTTTACTCCCTACTTCAAATCGCAATGGAATGCCGCGTAATTCCCACTTATTGATTCGACTTCCAAAAGATTCATTGTAGGAATCATCTAGCTTGGCACGAATACCTGCTGATTTTAATTTTTTTATAACATCTTGTGCGAACTCAGTAATCTGTTGTTGCTTTGCTTCATCTTTATCCTGTAAAGCAATTACTATCACCTGAATTGGGGAGGCATTTGGAGGTAAAACTAATCCCGCATCATCACCGTGAGCCAAAATTAAACCACCAATCGATCGAGTCGATAATCCCCAAGAAGTCTGATAAGGATGTTGTTTTTCATTATTCTCGTCCAAAAATTCTATATTAAAAACCTTAGAAAAATTCTGACCTAAATTATGCGAAGTTGCAGACTGCAAAGCCTTGCCATCTGGCATAACTAATTCGATTGTATAAGTTTGATCAGCACCAGCAAATTTTTCGCTTTCACTTTTTATCCCAACGTAAGGAGATATAGCAAACACCTCTTCAAAAAATTGACGATACCATTCCAAAGCCTGTAGCACCATCACTTGCGCCTCTTCCGGAGTTTTATGGACAGTATGTCCTTCTTGCCATAAAAATTCGGATGTACGTAAAAATGGATGAGTACGTTTTTCCCAACGCACCACATTACACCACTGATTAGTTAACAATGGTAAATCACGATAACTTTGTATCCATTTAGCAAAAGTATCATACATAATGGTTTCTGAAGTTGGCCTTACCGCATACGGTTCAGAAAGTTCCTCACCCCCAGCGTGAGTTACTACTGCTAATTCTGGAGAAAATCCTTCTAAGTGATCTTTTTCCTTTTGCAATAAACTCATAGGTATAAACATCGGGAAGTAAACATTTTGTATTTCACCTTCCTTGAACTTTTTATCCAAATAGTTTTGCACACTCTCCCATATAGCATAGCCATGTGGTTTGATGATCATACTCCCTTTTACATTCGAGTAATCTGCTAAGTCAGCCAGTACAACCACATCGTTGTACCATTCGGAAATATTTTCTGATTTTGGAGTTAATCCCTTCTTTTTAAAATCACTCATAATTAACTAAACAAATTCTTAATTGATTCTAACTGTGATACATCTCTAACTGTTATTACGACCATTAATAACAATAATAGCATGAAGCCAATAGCATTGGCATACTGCTCAATAGATTGATTATTCGGCTTGCCGCGTAGCTTCTCTATAATAAGGAACAACATACGACCCCCATCCAAAGCTGGGAAAGGCAAAGTGTTTAAGATGGCTAAATTAAGCGACAAGAAAGCAGTAAATTGCAATAATGGAATTAACCCAAGATCAGCCACTTGTCCTGTAAGCTGAGCAATTTTAACTGGACCACCCACTCCCTTAACACCATCTTTGGAGCTAAATATTTTGGCTAAACCTGTAACAATTGCTTTAAGCTGATTAACTGTAGTCTGAGCGCCCTGCAATATTGACTGGATAGGACCGAATTTAATTTTGCCATAATAAGCTAATCCAATTCCTACCACACCTTTTTCGGGATCCGTATCGGCAGAAGTTACAACTTCTGCTTTAACTTGCTCATTGATTCTTTGAACATCAAAAACTAACTTTTGCCCGCGATGTTGTTTGATATATTCTTGTAACTCAGAGATATCTATAAATTTTTGTCCATCGACAGAAGTAATAATATCACTGTCTTTCAAACCAGCAGCTTCAGCAGCAGAATCAGTCTTAACTTCACCAATCAAAATTTGCTGATTAGTAAATTGCGCATTTTTAGGAATCTCTTCCAAAACATTAACCGCTATGGGAAGACCAACCATAAATCCGATCGATAAAATTATCCACGCAGTGATAATATTCATTCCGACTCCAGCAAACAAAGTTCCAAACCGAGCAAAAAATGACTTGTTAGTAAAACTACGAGAGTCGCTAGCTTCGTCATTATCTTCTCCCATAATTTTCACAAACCCCCCTAAAGGAATGGCATTAATAGAGTAAACCGTTGAATCAGGATCAACTGCTTTTTTACCCCAGACAATTCTCCATTTTCCTTCTTGTTTTTGAATCCCAACTACACGAGGAGGAAAACCAAAACCAAATTCGTGCACACCCATTCCGCTACGTTTAGCAAAAATAAAATGCCCTGCTTCGTGAACAAAAACTAGCAGACTAAGGATTACTATAAAAATAATTATTGTTATTATCATTTATACTGTCATTAATTCTTTTTCTTTATCAGAAGCAGTGTCTTTAATCTGGTCATTATACTTATCAACTACTTCTTGAACTTTTTTTTGAGCACCAGCTACATCGTCTTTGGTTATATCCCCATCATTTTCTGCTCGCTTAACTGCTTTGAGAATTTCTTCTCTAACCTGACGAACACTAATCCTAGCATTTTCTGAAATTTGACCAACCAGCTTAACCATTTCCTTACGGCGATCCTCGGTTAACATTGGTAAAGTAATTCTTACTACTTGCCCATCACTTGAGGGGTTAAATCCCAAATTGGCAACTTGAATACCTTTTTCTATTTCTGAAATTTGAGACTTATCCCAAGGACTAATAGTTAAAGTTTTAGCATCGCTAACTGTAATATTAGCTACTTGCTGCAAAGGAACCTTAGTACCATAACTTTCTACCATCACAGTTGCAAGAAGTGCGGGGTTTGCCCTGCCAGTACGCACACTAGATAATTCATGATGAAAATGCTCTATAGATTTTTCAAACTGTTCTTTATGCTGATTGATTATATCTTGTATCATATATTAAAATTTACTATTTCTACCTAGATACCCCTGCAAATGCTAATTGGGATAAATCTCTACTAATTAAAATTAAATTAACTAAACCATTAGTATTGGTATTACTTGAGCTCCAACTACTCCCGCCATCAATTGATTTATAAATAATAGAATTACTACTTACGTAAATCACTGATCCTGAGTTATTAGCTACTGATACCGCAAATGGAGAAGCATCCTGCTGTCTAAATGGCATACTAACATAATTCCATGTAGTTCCGCTATCAAATGAATGAAACAACCCTCGATTGGTAGTGAGCCACAAACTATTAGAATTGGATGAGTCTATCGCTAACTGACGATAATCTTTTATACTAGCCGCACTGTAAATAATAGTCCTAGACCTATCTATATTATTATTTGTAGGTAATGATTTAGAGATTTGAGTAAAACTTAAACCACTATCATTGCTTCTGAATAAACCGGTTTTTTGAACCAAAACATACATCTCGCTAGTACTCTGCCAGTAAATGCGATTAATCCTGTCGTTATAATTATTTATTAATTGCCAAGACGATCCAGAATCCAAGCTTTTGATTAAAGACCCTTTACCTAATCCAATAACAACTTCTGACGGATTAGATGGATTAATAGCAACTGTTCTTACTGGATTCTTTGCACCTGCATCACTGTAGACCTCAGTCCAAGATTTACCACCATCTTTAGTAGTGATCAAACGACCCCTGTCTCCCAAATAACTTGCTGCGTACATGTTCTGATCATCAATCGGATTTATAGCGAAGTCGTAAATTACTACTCCACCCAAAACTTCTTGCCAATTTTCCCCTGCATCTTCTGATGAATATAATCCCCCATCAAAACTTGAAGCAAAAATCTTTTCACCATTATTACTAAACTTTAACTGAGAGATACTGCGAGTAAGCAAGGATTTCTCATTATTAACTATTTTATTAGCAGGCTGCCAGTCTACTCCACCATTAGCAGTCTTTACGATACCAACTTTGGCTTCTTTTTTACCAAAGGTACAAGAAGCCCCCATCAAACTAATAGCAATAAGACAAATAATTATTTTTTTCATTTTAAAAATTTACCATTTAGTTTGAATTAAAAATTGCTGTAACACCAGCTTAGTATTATAGTTACGATTCAGGTCTAAGTCTGTATTCTGAGCAACTTTCAAATTATTGACAACATTAGCCATATTACTAGAACTCAATCCACTGACCAACTGATCCTTAAGAAAATAAATCCATACTTTTATCAACAATTTTAAATCGTTAATCTCCAAATCTACCAAAGTATTTAAATTTATCAAATTCAAATCATGATTTTGCAACTTACCTAACAACTCACCTAATTTTTGTGACTGCTCTGAACTACTCTGCAATTTTTCTATTAGTGTAGGAAACTGACTTAATACTATAGATAAATTTTGAGGTAACTGAGAATCATCACTCATACTTTTAACCGGAAAGCACCTAACAGCAATACATCTAGACATTACAGTAGGTAATACTTTATTACTATTGGCAACTAATAAAAATATGCTATTTCCAGAAGGTTCCTCTAAAGTCTTTAACATGATGTTACTACTGGCTGTAGTAGCTAGATGAAAATTTTTAATTAAAAAAATTTTTCTCGATCCTGCGCCAAAAGATGAAAGACTAGAAAACCCGATTAGCTCTCTAAGACTTTCCACATTACCTGATTCAGAAAAATCATATTCTAAGATATCTGAATTAACTGTCGCATTGGATTTGAAAGAATGCGCAAGCTTAGCTGTCCTATCAATTTTCTGAGCAAATTCTTTTGCCAATAAATTTTTACCCACCCCTTCTGGTCCCAAAAATAAAAACGCATGAGGCATTGCATCTAATTTTTCATTTTGCAAAAAATTATCTAGCAAACGTTTAGCTCCTTCTTGGCCAAAGGTTTGCCATACTTTCAAATTATCTTGTATTTGTTCATTTTTCACTATTGTATTATACCACAAATTTACCCAAATCTTTAGCAAAATTATATATATTTTAAAGGAGAATTATGATATTTTTAATATAATATTGAATATGAAAAATACTAAGAAAAATTTTGACATAATCTGCGTGGTTGGACCCACTGCTTCTGGAAAAAGTGAGTTAGCAGTAAAATTAGCCAAAAAATATAATGGAGAGATTATCTCTGGTGATAGTCGGCAAATTTATCGAGGAATGAATATTGGTTCAGGAAAAGTTGAAGGAAAATGGATAAGTGTTAAAAAGCCAGACAGAGTTAATAACAACAAAACCAATAGCAGTGTTAGAAAAAAATCTATCGCTAAAGATACTAAAAAACTTAACAATAAAAAAATATTTGTCTATAAAAATATCCCTCACTACCTTATCGATGAAGCAAGTCCTAGTGTGCAATATTCTGCAGCTCGTTTTCAAAAAAAAGCCAGAGCTACAACCATAGACATTCTTAAGCGTGGGAAACTTCCAATAATTTGTGGCGGAACTGGACACTGGATCGATAGCGTTGTTTATGATTCTGATTTTCCAGCGGTAAAACCAAACTTAAAATTCAGAAAGCAATTATCAAAACTAACCACTGAACAGCTTTTTGCAAAATTAAAAAAACTTGACCCAGTTCGTAGCGCGGAGATCGATTCTAAAAATCCGCATCGTTTGATTCGGGCTTTAGAAATTGTTATCACTACCGGGAAACCAGTTCCAAAACGGCTTATAAAAACTGATGGACCCAAAAAAACTTTTAAAAATTATAAGATACTCTGGCTTGGGATAAACCCAGGAATGGAGGTTTTAGAAAAAAATATTACCAAGAGACTGCATGACCGGTTAAAAATAGAGATGCTTAAAGAAGTCAAAAATCTTCATCAACCCAAAATCGGCAGAGGCCTATCTTGGAAAAAGCTTGAATCTTTTGGGTTAGAATATAAATTCTGTGCTTTATTTTTGCAAAATAAAATTTCTAAAGAAGATATGAACCAGGGAATCATTACCACCAGTCGGAAGTACGCAAAGCGTCAGATGACCTGGTGGAAACGTAATCCTGAAATCCAATGGAGTGAAAAAGCTGATAAGTTTTTAAAAAAATCAAATTAATACACCCTTGCAAAAAAATAAATCTTTTGCTAAGATTATTTTTCGTTGTCACAGGATAACGAAAATAAAAATCTACAGGAGATATTATAAATTATGTCAGGATCAACTGCGAAAGCAAGCTTAGGAGTGCCAAATGCGACAATAGATCTTCCATCCCATGTAATGGTAGTAATCGAAGGAACACACGGGGCAATGTTAAATGTTTCAGATCTGGTTAAGGATACAACGATTAAGAGCTTACACATTATATCGCCTCTTGTTTTTGAATCAGAGATTGCCATACAAGAAAAAGGTTTAACAAAACTCCCCTACACTTGTGAAATCTTTCCATGTTTGAAACCAAACATGTCAATGAGTCAAGTTCCTCGCAATCTTTCGGATAATTTTAAAAAAATAATCGAGCTTAATCTAGAAACGAATCTGACTCAACTTTCAACAGAACAACCAAATAAAGAATCACTCTCAATGATCGTTGAATATAATAACTTAGAATATAACTGCAAAATCCACTTTTAATCAAAGCTGTGATACCCGGTAACAAAAACGACAACAAATGTTGTCGTTATTTTTTTAATAAATTAAAAATTTTTAAGCCAATTTTTTCTTTAGCAATTCATTTACTACCTGAGGATTAGCCTTGCCCTGCATTTCTTTCATAACTTGACCAACTAAAAATCCAAAAGATTTTTGTTCGCCAGATTTATAATCATTTACTGCCTTGTCATTTTTTGCAATTACTTCATCGATAGCCTTTTCTATAGCCCCTTCATCGCTTACCTGCACCAAACCTAAATCTTCAACGAGATTATCTGGCTCTCCACCCTTCTCGTACATAACTTTAAATACTTGCTTAGCTGCACTATTAGAAATTTTTCCAGAATCAATTAATTTTACCAACTCTGCCATATTCTCTGCAGTAATCTTGGACTCTAAAGGATTGGCAAGGTTTGCATTTAACAATGCAGAGAAGTCCTGCAAACACCAATTTGCACTGGACTTTATGAGCTTAGTTCGTAAATCAGAATCACCAGTAGCCCCGTCAGCAATCATCCACGCATCAATTTCACTAACTACATTTTCAAAATACTCGTTCAATTCTTTCCATGAAAGCAAGTCTTCAATTGTATCATTACCCAAACCAAACTCTTCAGCAAATCTAACACGCTTAGCTACAGGTAATTCTGGCAAGCTATTTTTCAAATCTTGGATAAATTCCTGAGTAAAATGAAGCGGAGCCAAATCTGGTTCTGGCATATAGCGATAATCATTAGCCTCACCTTTACTACGCTGCTCAACAGTTTTATTTTCTTTCTCATTCCAACCCATTGTCACCTGTTTTGGCATCTGCCCACTTTCAAGTATTTCTATATGTCGAGGAATTTCATAGTTAATTGCAGCTTCTGCAAATCTAAAACTATTGATGTTTTTAACTTCAACTTTATACTTTGGGAGAGATTCTTCGCCTGGGCTTCGGACAGAAATATTTGGTTCGCAGCGCATAGTTCCTTTTTCCATATCCGCTGCCGAAGCTCCCACATAACGAACAATTCTCTGCAACTCCTGCAAAAATATTCGAGCCTCTTCTGCTGTTTCTATATCTGGCTCTGTGACAATTTCCAGCAGTGGACATCCCGCACGATTATAATCAACCAAAGAATATGGCAGACCTTCTGGATGAGTGTTCTTGCCAGCATCTTCTTCTAAATGAGCGCGAGTAATACGAATTCGTTTTGTATAAGAATCTTTATTTGCTAAGCGATTTTCATTAGCCGGAACAAAAATATCAATATAACCAGGACCGGCCACTGGATGATCCAACTGAGAAATCTGATAACCCTTTGGTAGATCTGGATAAAAATAATGCTTACGGTCAAATTTAGAATACTCTGGAATTTGGCAATTCAAAGCAAGGCCAACCATTACACCTAATCTCACAGCTTCTTGGTTTACAATTGGTAAAGTACCTGGCTCACCAGTTACAACTTCATCTATATTAATATTTGGCTCTTTTTCATCGGGGTTATTACTACTACTCGAAAACATCTTGCTCTTAGTAGCAAGCTGAACGTGAATTTCTAGTCCAATGACTGGTTTGTAGTTTTTTAATTCCATACCTATATAATATTTTATTCTGTATTTTTCACACAATTATAATTCTAAAATTCAGGCCACTTAGTATGCCAATCAGTTACCTCCTGATAAGCACTACCAACATTAAAGACTTTTTGTTCACCCCACTGCGGACCGATAATTTGCAAACCAATCGGCATTTCTATTTCACCTCCATCACGTGGCTTAGCAAAGCCACATGGCACGGACAATGCTGGTAATCCAGCTAAAGATCCAGGGATATTTAATTGATCAGCAATATAACCAAAGAGCGGATCACTAGCAGCCTTACCTAACGGCAAAGCAACATTTGGACTTGATGGTGCAAGTAAAACATCTACTTGCTTAAACACTTCTTCAAATTCATTTATTATCAAACGGCGTACTTGCTGAGCCTTTTTATAATAAGCATCATAATAACCTGCGCTTAACACATATGTTCCGGTCATAATTCTACGCTTAGCTTCATCCCCAAAACCCTCTGCTCTGCTTTTGGCGTATACTTCAAATAAATCTTTTGCTTCATTGTTAGCAGAGTGGCCATAACGAATCCCGTCATAACGGGCCAAATTAGAACTTACTTCGCTTGGACAGACAATCGCATAAACCAAAGAACCATATTTGGTATTCGGCAAACTAACCTCCATAATTTCTGCACCTAGATTCTTAATTTCCTCTATTGCCGCTTCTACCGCGCTACGAACACCTGCTTCCATGCCTTCAATAAAATATTCTTTTGGTATACCAACTTTCAAACCTTTCATATCCGAATTAAGTTGATTGAAATAATTTGGCACTGTAATAGAATTAGTTGTACCGTCTTTTGGGTCAACTCCAGAGATAGCTTCGGCAATCATAGCCAAATCTTTTACGCTTCGCGCCATTGCGCCCATACTATCCAAACTCGAAGCCATGGCCGCTACCCCATATCGAGACACGCGCCCATAGGTTGGTTTCCATCCGGAAATTCCTGTAAGTGAAGCAGGCTGACGAATACTTCCCCCAGTTTCAGTTGCTAAAGCCCAAGGAGTTAAACCGCTAGCCACACTACTAGCGCTGCCACTAGAAGATCCGCCTGGCATGCGAGTCATATCCCAAGAGTTTCTGGTTGCACCAAAATAAGAAGTCTCCCCACTTGACCCATGAGCAAATTGATCCATATTAGTTTTTCCTACTAACACAGCTTTTTGCTCTTTTAATTTAGTAATTACAGTTGCATCGTAAGGAGGAATATAATTTTCCAAAATTTTTGATGCTGCGGTAGTACGAATCCCTCTGGTTAAAAATAAATCTTTGGCTGCAAAAGGAATACCACATAAAGACGGATTACCTCCGGGCTGGGCCATAAATTCATCAGCTTCCTGCGCATGCTTTATAGCCTCTTCTTCAGTAATAGTGATAAACGCATTTAATTTTTCAGGATCGCCTTCTGGTGAAAATTTCTTAATACGATCCAAAAAATATTTCGTCAGCTCTACTGACGAAACTTGTTTTAGGTCCAGCTTTTCTCTTAATTCATGTAGTGATAGGTCTTCAAATTTCATCACTATAATATCGATTTAACTTTATAATATTTACTTTTCCGATCAGGAGCGTTGTTCATAATTTCTTCTTGATAATCTATTAAAACCACTTCATCTCTGCGAGTAATATTTTCCAAAGCTGTAACAGAAGATACGATCTCTAAGTTACTAGTATCAACGGTTTTTAATTCTTCCACATAATCAATAATACTCGATAAGTCTTTTCGAAACTTATCGACTTCTTCAGATTTCAATTCGATACGGGCCATTTGGGCTATTTTTTGGACTTCTTCTTCGGTTAACATATAGTAATTATAGGGAAAACCAAATAAAAAGAAAAGCGTAAAATTTGATATTTACGCTTATAAAATACAACAAACTCGTTACTAGACTATGGCTTCGGAAGCCTCTTGGTTTAAACCTTCCTGCTTAGCAGGCAACAGATCAGGGATAGAATAATCTATTGTTTTTTCTACTGATGACTGAGGTAGGTGTTTTACTACACAGCCATACAAACGACAATCATTAGTTCCGCATTTTGGATCGCATAGATCCCAAACATTTTCATTAACTATCATACTATAATATTCCTCCTCTTGAATTAGCACAAAAATGTATATTTCTTTCCGCTGTGTAAAAAATTTGTCTGGTTAGCCAAAGCTACTGCTCTAGTTTGATCTTTCGACAAAACTAGTAAAACCTCTTCGAAAGACATTTTCTTAGCAAAAGATATTTGTTCTGCTAACTTTTGCAATTCTAATTTTGATATACCAATAGGAATCTCCCTCCCAAAAGACTCGAAGATGTTTAATTTCTTTAAATCTTCCGCTTGAGTCGTTTCTTTACAACCCTGCAGATGCTCATCAATTTTCTTATTAGAATTTTTCTTAAAGCCCATAAAACCATTTCCCTCCATAATAATCTCCTCCGTTATTTATATTTTGTTCGCTAAAAATAAAACTCGCATCCTGGATACCAAGATGCGAGTATAAATTTATTACGAAAAATTTAGTCTCTTATCTTGGAAATTTTCACAGGCAAAACACTAAGGCAAGATACCTTAATCATCGCTGTGCAAATTTCTTGAGATAAAACTAAATTCATATGTGCAAATTATATGACATAGCATTGTTAGTGTCAAACTAGATATCCACAATATATAGATTAAACTATTGATTATTGGTATAATAGAAAAAATTATTAACTGAATAAATTTATGTGGATTTTCTTAATTATTATTGTTGTTGCAATAATTGCAATAATCTTTGTATACAATGGATTGATTCGATCTAAAAATCGAGTTGATGAAGCATGGAGCGACATTGAAGTTCAACTAAAGCGTCGCTATGACTTGATTCCCAATTTAGTAAATACAGTAAAAGGTTTTGCCACACAAGAATCTGGAGTATTAGAACGAGTCACAGAAGCACGAACCCGAGCAATGGGCGCGCAGAGCGTTGATGAAAAACTAAAAG
>CAYRJC010000022.1:0-1915 GCA_964424635.1 uncultured Candidatus Saccharibacteria bacterium
CCTTGCACACCGGTTCTTATTCCACCTGTTGATGAAATAAAATTAGCTGCTTGAAGAGTAGTGACTCGTTTTCCGTATTTTACAGGGAACAACGCAGCTTGATAAGATTTCCCAGGTTCAAGTTTATGAAAAGTATTTTTAAAATTTTTATCAGTGATTTCTTCACTTAGCTGAGAAAATAAATGTGCATATCTTAATACCAAATCCTTTAATTCTTCTTCCCATATATAGCTATCCTTAACTTTAAATTCATCCAAGACAACAATCCTTTCAAGGTGAATTGCTTCATAAAAATTTCTATCGTTTACAGATCCGCAAAACTCCATAATTTTTGCCATTAGCTCAGTTTGTTGTTTAGTATCAAGCACACGGCGAGTATTCCCAAATAAGATTTGGTAATGAGTTCTAAAATCTCTTTCAGTGCAATTGAATTGTAAACAAAAACCTTTCATTTCATTCCATAAATTTTTCAATATTTTATCCATCTTTCCTCCTAATAATCCTTTTGCATTTTTCTTATTTCTAAAATAAAAACCTGCTAAAATCTTATTTTCTATACCAACTTTTAATTTAAGCAAAGTTTTTATAATAGAAAATAATATCAAAAAATAGCCAATTTGTCAATATAAAAATAAAAAGCGAGAATAGTTCTCGCTTTGTGATGGATTAAAAATCTAAATTTTTAAATTAATTATTTTCCATATTAATCTTCTGACGGATTCTCTTGCCTGCATAACGGTCATAAGAATCCTGCAACCACCTTACTATCATTCGCCATAAGTCCTTAATAAAGGTCCCGACGAAGTATATTGGCAAATCAATCGGCCAGTAAAAGTAATAAGAGAAGAATCTTCGCTTTCTTTCCATAAACCTTGGTTGGTCAGTTGCTTTACCAAGATAATTATCAGAATTCGGATCAACACTTGGGAATGCATAACTCTCTAACTTAGAATTTAACCAATCCGGCTCTTCAGGGGCAATCGTAGTTTCTAAAATTGATGTTTTCCATGCTTCAGCAGCCTGAGCAATTTCATTTCGAGCAGCATCAATCTTGGCTTTCAACTTAGCTTCAGTATTAATACTATCTGTTTCGTCGTCCTTAGCCCCATCACGCTGTTTGGCTCTTTTTCTTCGATTAAAGTCATCTTGTAATTCCCTTTCTTCGTAATCCTGCTTACTGCTAACAACTGAACCAAAATCATTTTTCAAAAAATTCTTAATTGCCTCTGGACGCTTTTCGCTTACCTTATCTACATATAAACCCCAGCGAGCAGTTATCCAAATAAGCCCGCCTAGAAAATAAATACCAACAGCAATAGCGCATGCAAAGTAATGATTTAAAAGTAAATATCCGAAGTCAACAGTTCCTGTAACCCACAAAACAGTCACAGTTCCGACAACCAAAAAACCACTAATCCAATACCGTTCAGACAATGCTCCGGCAAAGCATAGTAATATTGCTATGCCCCAAACTATAAAAAACGGTAATGTCCAAAATGTTAACGCTGCCTCCCAAAAACCCATATCTTTTCCTCCAGTTAATATATTATTTTGATAGAAAACTCATATTTATCAATATTTTCAGTACTTATAGACAAATATGAATTAATAGTAAATTATACCTAATTGCTTAAAAAATGTCAATTATGACTAATAACGTGTACAAACAAAAAAAGAGAGATTTACTCTCTCTTGTAAAATCAGAACTATTTCTTATCAGGCTCCTTTTCTTTTTTAAGGATTTCAATTAAATCCTTGTTTTGACGCAAAACTTCTTCATTATTGGAAATAATCTTTTCAGCAATTTGCTGACGGTTTAAATTTCCATTTGAAGGATTAGAACTAGAATTAGTTTGATTAACGTTGGTAGCTGGATTATTAGGATTCTGAGTTTGAACAACTTCAATTTTATCAA
>CAYRJC010000022.1:1925-12920 GCA_964424635.1 uncultured Candidatus Saccharibacteria bacterium
AATACTATTCTCAAAATTATCATTACTATCTGACCTGCAAACAGTAGCATTTTCTGTATGATAGAAAATTTTAATCTCTTGTTGATTATTCAAAGCATCTTCAATCTGCTTTTTAAGCTCAGTGCTTTCAATACTAAAATGAAACGACTGACCCATAACTCCGGTCCCATTAGTCAAACCACCACGCATGATTTCGGCTTCCCAAGTGGGACAAAAATAACCCGACTGAGCAAGCTTAGTAATCATCCCAATCTTCTCGCCCGAACCTGTTTTTATATTGCAACCCATAGACAGAACACCCAAAAATACCACCAACACAATTATCAATTTTATTTTCATTTTATCTCCTTTATTTTGAAATTGTCTTGAATAAACACCTCTAACATACTCTTCACAGAGGCCAGTTCAAAGACTAAATATCATAACATTTACTTAGGCTTTGTCAAGCTAATCTATTCCTGTATATTAGATAAAATCCTCGTTTGAAAATTATTCAATCGAATAAAACAAAATAAAAACACTAGGAGTGAGCTAGTGTTAAATAAAATATATTATGGTTTCTTTTTGCCGCTAACAACAATTTGAATAATTTTCAACGCTTCGAACCAAAAAGTGCAAGCACTGACATGTTTTTGATTAGCACCGCCGCCAGTTAATAATCCATAAATCTTGCCTTCTTTGGTAGCAATTACTCCACCAGAATCTCCCGCAGACGTTATCATACTAATTTCAACTTGATTTTTAACGTCTCCACCTGGACTATTAGATTTATAAGTTCTTAATTGTGGCTTCCTGATGGTTCCATATTTTATTTTTAAATTATCTTTTGGACTACCGTAAACATCTCTTCTTGTAAACAAAGCCACTGGGAAATCTTTGCTAATATTATGCGTTTCCGCAAATTTATAGCATAAAGCCTCTGCTGGTCCTGACATATCAGCTTTTACTAAAGCGATGTCATTATGGGGATTACCGCCACACACCTTCAGTATCTTACAAACCCTTCCATCAACAGTCCTAATGTATTTATCAACATCATCGAGATCATCAACACAGTGATAATTGGTGACAAAATATCCATTGTTAGTTATTAGTAAACCATTAGAAGAATGATAACCATCTTCATCAGTGATCTCCACTAATCCAAGTTCCAAGTTATTTCTAGCGTTTATATCACTTAGGTCACTACCCCAATGAAAGTTATTGATAAAATCTTGTAAAGCTAGTTTATCTAACTTTATTTGTTCTTTACCAATTTTTGCTAGGACAGTATTTCTTGATTTATTATTAAAATCAATATTAATTGGCAAATCACCCAATATAGCTTCTAATAAATCTTTAATATATTTTTTCATGCAGACCTCCAATAAAAATTTTTCTAACTTTAAATTATAGCATTTTTTTATTGATTTGTCAATGATATTGATTAAATGGTAAATATATTGGTTTTCCAGAATATAAATTTAAAAAAATAAAAAAGATTAGCTTAGCTAATCTTATATTTAACACTATTTGCTTTTATTTCTTTCTTGATAATCACGACGAGCAATTTCTTTTAAATCTTCTTCTTTTTTAAGAAAAATTTGAACTGCTTCTTCACCACCCTTTCTTTCGATTTTTTTCAGAAGATCCTCGCGAGTAAGCTGATAGCTATCGGGACTACTTCCGTTCGATGGAATCATTCCACAATAATAAGGAGCTCTCAGTTTAAATAAGCTCCCATGAAAAGCTGAACATGGAATTTCCCTATTAAACGTATCCATATCTCCTGTACTTAATGCGCAGCCTGAACAAATAATTTTCTCATATTCCTTCTTAAGAAACTCCTCTTTGGTTTTGTAATACCAAGCCCAATACCATTGCTTACCTTCCGGCGCATCAGGAAACTCATCAACGTTTCCCATATGAGGACCTTCGGGCGGAAAAATAATATTGAATTTTTCTTTTAAAATAGACACTACTTTATTCTGTCTTTCGACAAGTTCAGAAATCTCCTCTGCTCCACTTTCTTCACTTATATGTTCGCGCCTGACCCCTCTAGCAGTGCTATAAATCAAACCACCCAAACCCTCAATCAATACAAAACAATCCATTTCTGTTTCTGGGTTGTCCAAATTATATTCTTTTCCCATTTTTATTCCTCCTATTATTTGCCTAAATATACTGCAATATCCTATGTTAGTCAACAGCAATCAAAGTTTAAGAAAATTAAAAAACTGTCTTTAAATAAGACAGTTTCTAGTAAAAATTAGTTAGCTAATTCGAGTTTTTTCTTTATGGCCCATTTCTGGTGGACAAACAAAGTTATCGGACATTTTAATTTCACAATCAGAACAAGCAATGAATTTGCGATTACAATCATCTACCGAACAATTTGTATATCGTTCACTGACAACGGAACAAAATAAACACTTCCCTACTATCTGGTGATTAGGATCATCAGTGTAAAATCCCATAGCTATTCGGCTGTCAAAGACATATAACTTGCCCAAAAAATCCTCGTTAGGGTATTTTTCCATGTAAGAAACTATCCCACCATCTAATTGATAAACATCAGTAAATCCTTGACTCAATAAATAACCTGAGGCTTTTTCACATCTTACTCCACCAGTACATACCGTTAATACAGTTTTATTCTGAAGATGACGAAGGGACTCAACAAACTTTGGCAGATCGCGAAAATTAGTCATTGGTGGTAAAATTGATCCTTTAAAATAACCTACTAAATGCTCGTATGCATTGCGCATATCAACAATATAAAATTCCTTACCTTGATTAATCCATTCATGCAGCTCTTCGGGTTTTAAGTGAATACCAGTCAATTGATTTGGATCAATATCACATGTCTTATCCAAACCAAGCGATACTAACTCGCTGCGCACCTTGACCGAAGTTTTTGGAAAACCATTTCCATTACCAACTGCTCGCTTGATATGAGTACCCATAAAGCGAGAGTCTGTGAAAAAGTTTTCAAGATAAGCTTCAATATTTTCTCTAGTACCTTCCATTGTTGCATTAATTCCTTCAGATGCAATTATAGTTCTACCTTTTAAACCCAAACGTAGCTGTAATTCCTTTTGAGATTGCATTAACTTAACTGGGTCAGCAATATGGACATACTTATAAAAAAGAATGATTTCGTAATTTTCCATGAACTTCATAATACTATTTTTTAGCTATTTAGTCAATAAAAAACCGCTTTTATTTATAAAGCGGTATGATTATCTCACACATAAACATTAGCTAGGTTTCCAAACAAATTATTTATCATTGAGGTATCCACATTTGGACGCCAATAACTACTACTCGGAAGATTAACCAAAGCACTTATCTTAGAACTAGAAATCTGTTGCAGATTATTTTGCAGCCCATGTTCACTGATTATAAAATCCAAAATAGTTTTTGGAGTGACAGGTTCAAAACTATTACAATGAAAAAGATGAAAATGAATATTTCCAGCTTGAGGTGGTTTTATACCAGAAGCAGTTTCTATAAGCTTTCTTAAATACTTATTTTTAAAATCATAACTGATCCTGCCGTTAATCACTTGCGATTCAATGGCTTCGATAATTGGTCCATTCAAACCAGCAATCAGATGAATTCGACCACCAGTCGCATTCTTAAAACTATCTCTTACCCCGATTATTCCTCGAAGTTTATTTTCTTGTATGCGACCTTTATTTAAATCCAAATATTTCTGAATATTTTTACTTAATTCAATTTTTGGATCTAAGTCCACATGCTTTTCAGTCAAAAAATGAAAATGCTTAGCAATATACGATGCATAAAATAAAGCGTCTACCTCAAAAGTAGCTTTGGTTTTTATTTTTTTCATATTTCCTCCTAAATAATATTTTTATATTAACTCAATACTATATTGAAATAAATTGTTTTAGTCAAGAGTTGATAATAAACTAGTTTTAAGCAAAGTTTGCAAATCAGAATGCTTCAAATTAAAATTTAATTGTTTTTTTATCAAAGAATTATCAGCTACTGAAATTGGAATTTCATCTGCTCGCCTATCAGTTATCCGAACCGATATAGACTTTCCTATTATCTTTTCGGCTTCTTTTATAATTTCTTTTATAGAGTAGCCTTTTCCATTGCCAATATTAAAAATTGAGAAGGATGATAAATTAGAAGAGTCATTATTAAAATCTTTGAGCGTACTAATAATGGCGCGGCCAATATCCACTGGACTAACAAAATCTCTTATACAAGATCCATCAAAAGTATCATAATCATCGCTATAAATATAAAAAGTTTTATTATTCTGGATTGAGCTTGCGAGTTGAGCAATCAAACCACTAGAATTGCTAGGTAAAATATTTATACTTGGATCCGTGCCAGCGACATTAAAAAAACGCAAGCATACAGCCCTGAGGAATGATTGTTTAGTGGATTGGTTAGTTAATTGGTTATTATTAAATTCTTTACAAGCAGATTCTATGGCTTGCTCTGCACGCATTTTACTCTCTCCATAAGGATTCAACGGAGACAACTCACTAGATTCCGGAATAGGATACAATTTGCTTCTGCCGTAGACTGCTGCAGTTGAAGCGAAAATTAAATTCTTAATATTACAGTCAATTAAAATTTTTAAAAGCTGCTGTGTTTTATAAAAATTGTTTTCTAAATAAGATTCGACTTGAGTTAAAGACTCTGTCGCATCTATTTTTGCTGCCAAATGTACCACTGCAAAAACTTCAAATCTTTCAAAAATTTTTTTCCACACCAATAAGTCAGAAAAATCTGCTTCAAAAAAATTTTCTAAAATAAATTTTGAATAATCAAGATTTTTAAGCTTCTTAAAATTTTCTTTCTTGCCAGCTGATAAGTTATCAATCACAACCGGAGTAAATCCAGACTTAATCAATTGATCAATAACGTGCGTTCCAATATACCCAGCTCCGCCGGTTACAACAACAACCATAAACTATTTTATTCCCCAATCTTGTGGGTGCTCGGCAAGCCAGTCTGACAAAGCATCATCCAATGAATAATGATACCTATAACCCATATCGACTAATCTTTGAGCGATAATATTGTTTTCCCTAAGAAGCTTTCTCACTCGTGTGCGATTAATCGGTTGGTTAATCTTTAAAAAATTAGCTACCAATTCCACCCCTCCTGCCATAGGCAACAATAAACCAAAAGGAATATTAAAAATTTTTCTATTGGGAATATTTAATGCTTTTTTGATACCTTCAGCGTATTGCTTCATGGTCGAAGCTGGATTCATAGTAAAATTATACAAAACCTTGGAAGCGTTATTAGATAATTGCCAATCCATAACCCAAGCTATCGAACTACATAATTCTTTTACGTATCCACCTGATTTAATTATATTTTGATTAGAAAGATAGGCAAAATAACGTCCCCTAATACCTCTAACCATTCTAGTTATATTCCCTGCTTCCCCTGTACCAAAAATAACCCCTGGTCTAACAATTAATAATTTCCTATCATTGGATTCATTTACCCAATCCTCATGAATTTTTTCTGCTGCTAATTTAGATATTCCGTAAGGTGTGTTAGGCTGAGGAGTTGTGTCTTCAGTCTTTGGACCAGTTTTTTCTGTTCCATAAACAGCAATAGAACTTGTAAAAACTATATATTGGCAGTTAATTTTTCTAGCCCAATCAGAAATATTTTCTGCTCCGGCAATATTAGTATTGTAATACTCATGTCTTAAATGACCAGGTTCGCGATGCACTGCTGCAAGATTTACAATCAAATCTGTTTCTGATGGCAGTCCGGAGTCAACTATTTCGCTCCTCACATCAACCTTAATAAATTTAATTTTCCCTGAATCAAAAAAACTTTTTAGTTGAGGTGGTAGATTCTGATATTTTGGTGCTTCGATATCAGCTAAAATAATCTGATCGACTAGATTATTAGTAAGAAAATTTATTGATAAATGTGCTCCAATAAAACCACTACCACCAAATATTACAATATTTTTAAATTTATTCATCTGTATATAAAGTATAAATATCCGTAAAAAGCTTGAATTTATGCTTTATTATATCATAATTTAATACCTCAAAATACAGTTAAATATGGTGGTATTATTAAAAACAATAGTGGCTGTGGAAGTTAAATAATGCTAAAATCTAAGGGATAATCCAAATTTTTTACTAATATTTATAATATGAAAAGAGCCGAATTTATTTTTAATATTATTTCTTTACCAACAGATGCGGCGGCATTAGCCACTGCTGGACTAATCTCATATTACATTCGCTATCACTTAGAACGATTCGATTTGGTAGGACCGGTTATTTTTGACTTAAGCTTGATTGGATTTTTAAACATACTTCTCCGCGTAATCCCTGCATTATTGATAATCTTTGCATTTATGGGATTGTACCAAATTAAAAGCACTCAACCATTCAGACAACAAGCTAGTAAAATATTTCTCGGTGTTTCGGTTGGAGCATTGCTTACAATTATATTATTTTTCTTTAATCAATCAATCTTCCCTTCTAGATTCATAATCTTAGCCGCCTGGATCCTAAGTATTATATTCGTTATCACCGGAAGATTTATTTTACGTATTTTTAATTTGGTAATGTTTTCCAAAAATTATGGACTACATCGTTTGGTAATAATTAATGGTCATGGTTCTGAACCAAAAACTATTGAAAGTCTTTTTCAAAATAAGCGTTATGGTTACAAGATTATGGCAAAGTTTGACCACCACCCAGAAATCCTTACTGAGTTAGAAAACTTCATAGACCAAAATAATGTTGATGAAATCATTCAAACCAACTCTTCTATTAGTCGAGACGAAAATATGAAACTAGCCGTATTAGCGCGGAGTAAAGGCTTAAGCTTTAGTTTTGTTCCTAGCTTATTTGAGGTACAAAGAAATGTCATTGAATTACAAAGCTATAGAGGAGTCCCGGTAATAAGCCTAAAGAACACACCATTAGAAGGATGGGGAAGAGTAATCAAACGATTACTAGATATCATAATTAGCATAATCTGTATTATCATTACCCTACCGATTTTCTTGCTAATTGTCTTAGCTATAAAAATTAACAGTCCTGGACCAGTGCTTTACAATGCTACTCGCGTAGGGCGAGGAAAAAACTTCACCTTCTTTAAATTCCGAAGCATGTATACTCACTTAAGCGTAGGAGAAAAATATGGGAGTGATGAAGCAGAAAGCACCTTGCAAAAGCTTCTCGAAGAAGTTAGCGACAACAATCGCAGCGGCCCGCTTTATAAAATCAAAGACGATCCTCGAGTCACTAGCGTCGGAAGGTTTTTAAGGAAAACCAAATTAGATGAACTTCCGCAATTCTGGAATGTGTTACTGGGAGATATGAGCATGGTTGGTCCTAGACCTCATTTTCCTGATCAAGTTGCAGTATACAAAAGAGGTAACGAGAGAATCTTTAGCATTAAACCTGGAATATTTGGATTGACTCAATTAGCCCAAATGTCCTGGCCTACCCTACCGTTTGAGGAAGAAATAAAACTTGATACCTACTATATTGAAAACTGGAGCTGGTGGCTAGACATTACTGTGCTTACCCGCTCTTTATTCGCCCTAATCTTCAATCGTGGTAGTAAAGATAATTACTAAACAAAATACCCCGCTCGCCTTTCGGCTAGCGGGGTATTTTTAGGCCTGTTCATTTTACTCTACATAAGAGAGTGGGGACAATGCTTTATGCGAAGATAAAGCCCATGATATCTTTACCACGTCTTACAGCTACAGCTCCGATAGTCAAAAGACCAGCGAACACAGCAGCAGAAGCGGCAGTAGATCCAGTTTTTGGAGCTACAAATATTTCCTTACCAGGAACATTAATTACTACAGTATTACCGTAAGTATTCTTGATCTGGTAAGACAAGTTAGGAGCTAGGCTAGTTTTTATATTAACCTTAAAGGTTTTTGTAACTGTTTCACCTGGCTTAATTGTCATTGCAGGGTAACTTAAAATGTTTCCATTTAAAGTTCCACCATTGCTTTCAATTAAATCTGCTAGAGGTAATACTCCAGAAAGATCATCTTGAATTACATAGTTAACTGCGTCAGCAGTTCCTGTATTAGTAGTCTTTAAAGTAAAGGTGATAGTGTTGCCACGATCAGCATTTACAGTAGTTGCATCAACATTTTTAGAATTATTGAATGCAGACTTAGACAATACAATATTAGGATTACCTGGAGTAGGCGGAGTTACTATAACAGTAACACACGCATTATCGTTAACTGAAGGAACGTTATCACCAGTAGCAGTTGCTACGTTACAAATTTGACCAGCTGTTGTTTGAGTTACTTTCGCAGCAAACTCAACAGTACGGCTTTCACCGGCTGGCAAATTTCCAAACACTACAGAGAATGTAGGGGTGTTGAAGCTTGGAGTTCCAGTTGTAGAAACTGAATCATCAAACTGCAAACCACTTGGAATCGCATCAGTCATCTTTACATTATTAACAGCAGTGTTACCTGTGTTAGTAATTGTGACTTTGAAATTAACACGATCACCAGTTTTGCCAGATACTGTATCTGCATAACTAGTTGATGTAGTTAAATTTTTAACTAACTTAGAAATTGTTAGTACACCATTTCCTGGTGGGGTTATAGTATTAACTATAACAGTCGCAGAAGCTTGTACACTAGCTGCGTTAGAAGCTACAGCAGTCGCTGTGTTAACTAAAGTTCCGCTATTAGCAGAAACATGTCCTGTATATTTTATTATACGGGTTTCACCAGTCGCCAAGTCACCTAAATTAATAGTACCAGGAATAGCTCCAGACCATAGATTGTTAGGAAGCAATGTATCATCCGCAACTCCTACAGTAGTAGAACCACTATCAACAGTAATACCCGCAACTGAAGGATCAGTCATAGTAACTGTTTTAGCAGTAGTTGGACCATTATTAGTAACAACGATCTTGTATTCTACTCGGTCGTTCTTATTAACGGTTACAGAAGACGCATACGGAGTCAATTGACCACGGTTACTGTCTACTTTGCGAACCTGTTTGGTTATAGACAAAGTTGGGTTTTGTACAGGAGTCTGTGCAACCACTTTAAAGCGGAAGGTTAAGAAAATACTGTATTCAAAACACGCATCTAGGTCACCAAGAGTATAGGTAGAATTACCTAAGTTTAAATTTTGTTGATCCAAAACCAAGTGACCTTGGTAGTCATACATAAACCCACTATTTGGAACGATTTCCAATTTAGCATTGGTTGGAGTATGAACTGCGAAACTCTTGTTCACAACGTTGGTATTATCACCAGCGAAACGAACAGCAATGTTATGAGTACCACCAACACTAGTATCAGTAGTGGTTGTAATCTTTACATTCTTTGCCATGGTTTGATCACCAGGAAGATTATTAGCAGCTCCGTTGTGAATATACATCAAAGCTACACCTTCTTGACCTACGTTTAAGTTCAAACCATTGTTCCAGTCTGCTTCACTTTGTGAATAAACTGGAGAACCATTTGGGTTATAAACTCCAGCATCAATTGCTGGGAAATCATGACACAAAGGGGTATTTACGTCATCATAAGTAACTGGCCAGTAGTTGAGAGTCGGGGTTGTGGGTGGATTCTGACAGTTTTCTGCCAAAGTTTTAATGTTAGTTTTTTGAGGAACTAATGCTAAAACAAATGCCACGGCAACAACCGCAACCAAACCACCTAACAGGCCAAGTTTGCTTGACTGACGGTTAAAGAAAATGTTGCGCATTTTACTTTGCTCTCCGATGAATCAATAGGGATATCATTACCTTGTTTGATCATCATAATTAATAATTTCTTTGACGATTTACCCAAACCAATGGTTTAAAATAAATCATATAAGTATACTTCATTTTCGTTATTTTGTCAAGGAATACTGGTTTCCAAGGCCTTAAAAATGAAGGTAAAAATAAAAAATGCCCTTAATAAAGGCACTTATTATCGTTATTTTAACTGACTTTCTATATTTTGTCATTAAAAATCTAATCAAAATTTGCTTATTTTGAAGAAAACTTACTAAGTATTAATGACTATAAATTACTCCACGAAATTCATTATTAACTATTAATGGTATACCTCGAAATGCTTTTACTTGCATAGAAATTCGCTGCACAGAACAAATATGCTTACGACCAGAAGCGCAATGAGCACAAAGCATACGTAATTTTTTGATTATTTCATTTTTAGTCAATTCTAAATCAGACATAGTATGTACTCCTATGGTTAATTATTAATGTTTTTAAAAAGTTTAATTTTTAACTATTCAAGATTACGAATTACCCCTACTACTTTCCCCTGAACCATCCACTCTTCTTTTGGATAAATATTTTGATAATCCGGATTCTCTGCTTTTAAGTAGGCTCTATTTTTAATTTGGACAAATCTCTTTACAGTGGCTTCATCATGCAAAAGGGCAACGACTATATCATTATTCTTAGCTTCCCTTGTAGGTTTTACTATTACTAAGTCTCCTTCGTGGATTCCAGCATTAATCATGCTATCCCCTCTTACTCTAAGTAGAAATACATCTTTACGTCCTTTTATAAATGATTGAGGAAGATTAATCCACTCTTCAATAAATTCTTCGGCCAAGTGTGGACTACCTGCTTGAATAGATCCTAATACAGGAACCCGAACTAATCCTTTTTGCAAACTATCCGTTAAGCTATTTAATACTGATATCCCCCTAGCTTTCCCATTGGTTTCTATATACCCACCCTCTTCCAAACTAGCCAGCAACTTAGCAACTGCATTCTTAGATTTAACCTGTAAATGATCTGCCATCTCAGATAAAGAAGGAGGGAGACTATGTTCTCTAATCTGGTGAACAATAAATTCTAATAATTCTTTTTGTCTGCTTGTGATGCTCATAAATTTATTATTCTTTACTGCCTTAAACTTTTGACAGTTAAATTACTTTTCTATATCAATAGTATACAATCGTTCACCCTATGTCAAATATATAAAAACAATCGAAATTTCGATTGTTTTAAAAGTTATCCACA
>CAYRJC010000022.1:13020-14950 GCA_964424635.1 uncultured Candidatus Saccharibacteria bacterium
TATGTCAAATATATAAAAACAATCGAAATTTCGATTGTTTTAAAAGTTATCCACAAATTATTGTCCCAACAAGAACTTCACCATACTAAGAACTGTTGCCCAAACACTTTTTAAGATTGGTACAGAAGCTGGTAAAAGCAAAACCAAAACTATTAAAAAAATAAAATTCTGCTTAAGAACTTGAAAAACTGAATAGATCAAAAAGATTGCCAAAGCAATAGAAATAAATGGGTGTAAAAAATTAGGGAAATACCCAAGTAATTGATTATATAAATCTACAAAAACTTGCATTTATTTTTTCTTCTTAAAATTTTTATTAACAACCTTTTTAGAAACCTTTTTTACAGGTTTCCTAGCTGCTTTTACTGAAACTTTCTTAATAGGCTTCTTTGTTACTGTTACTTTTTCAACAACTTTCTTAATAGGCTTTTTAAGGGGTTTCTGTGTGTAGATACTCTTTACGATCTTCTTCTTAGAAGATTCAGGAGAATTTATTGATTTTCGCAGGTTTGATGGCTTTGAATTTTTAACTACCTTTTTACTTGCTTCAATAGTTGGGTTAACGATTTTTTTCTTAACACTTTTCTTAGAATGAGATACCGGTGGCAACTGTTTTTTTACAGACACTGGTTTGACACGAGCTGATTTAACTTGATTGCTTTGCTTAGTCTTTTCAATTTTATTTTTTGAAGTCGTCTTTACTTTGTCAGCAAACTTAACCTCTCTAACTTTTTTAACTTTATGCTTATCTAGAATCTTATTATTCTGCTTGTTAACCATAAGTGGTTTTGGGGCAATAGGTTTGTCTGAGATTTTATTATCCTCTGGCAAGTTAGACTTATCAACTAATACGATATGAGGGTAATCAAAAATATCTTTAATAAACCTATCAAAAGTATCTCGTCGCATTTTAAATTCAGCCAAAGACATTATGCAGTAATTCAAATCCCCACCGAACTGCTTACTATTAGTTTTCAAGAATTGATTTAATTTGATAGTATTTACATTTCCTACTAGCAGTATATCTACCATTGACTCTGAGCGCCCAACAAACAGTCCGGAAAGAAAAATTCCAGAAAACGAACCTAATTTTTTTAAACTACTAACCAGTTCATCTGGCCAAGGCTGATGTTCTTTATCCAAAGATGGTTTCAATTGAGGGATTAATGCATTTTTATAATTCAAAAGATAAAATCTTACTCCATGTTTAGTAAAAGTTTTTAGTAAATTTTGTTTCTCCAAACTAGCAGCTGCAGCTTGCAAAGCATTACTATTAATATTAAGTCGGCGAGTAAGCTCCAACACGGAGAAGCTACGAGGTGTAGCAGTAATCAAAAAAGCTAACAACTCGGCTTGAGAACCAGAGTCAATAATATCAGAAAGTCTTGTAATCATATTTAAAATTATTATACCATACCAATATTATCAACTATTGTAAGAATGATTGAAATCATAGACTTTTCACGAATACTTACTTAAATAATTTTAGTTTAATTAAAAGAATGGGAGTTTTTTCTCTAGTCCTTGGTCTATAAATAAACCTCATATTAAACCTGCGGAGTCGTTTAAAAACTCTCATTTTCACTGAGTATTAAGGTCTGTAATTAATATATTTTGTGGTATAATAAGGGAAATGACGGAATTAGAAACACAAGTAGTAAAAATTCAATTGGGTGACAATCGCCAGTCTTCCACCTTTGTTTACACTCTAGCCGAAACCATTGATTCTACAGGAACAGAGGTCTATGTGATTTGCGAATTACCTATGTTCAATCCTGCAGCAAAAGATGAGTGTCAAAGAATCGCCGAAGCAATTACTGCATCCATCAAACGATCATACCGCCGCAGTGATAACCAAGGAATTTTTGAATCAGCGTTAGCCAATATCAATGAAGAATTGAGCAAACTTGTAACACTTGGAAAAACTCAT
>CAYRJC010000023.1:0-14784 GCA_964424635.1 uncultured Candidatus Saccharibacteria bacterium
CTATCTAATAATTTTCCATTAGAATTTATTTCTTCATTCAAATCTAAACGCAATAAAACCCTCTTATTTAAAAGGAATTTTGGATTATTTTTCAGATTAACTTGTAAACTAGAAATTGACAAATTATTAAATTTATGGTTTTATTAAAAGGTAAAAATTCTAGGAGGAGAATAAGTAAATGAGAAGTGAAACAAAAATACTTATACTAGCCAATATTATTGGTTTATTAATTCTAGTAATAGGGTTAAATTTATGTCCTTAGTTTTATTCCTCATTCCGCCGAACAAAAAATATGTTCGGTTTTTATTTTTCCTATTTTATTGTTCTGCCTACTAAAATTACCTGTTCAACTAAACGATTAGAATATCCAAACTCATTATCATACCAAGCAATCACCTTAACAAAGTTTCCATCTACAACTTTTGTTAATGCCAAATCAACAACAGCCGAAGCCGGGTTTCCAACAATATCAGAAGAAACAATTGGTTCATTAGTTACAACAAGCTTATCCTTATAAATAGGATTGGTACTGGCTTCGATAAAAGCTTGGTTAACCTCTTCAATAGTTACATCTTTTTTCAAAAGCATTGTAAAATCCGTTAAACTACCAACTGGAGTCGGTACTCTAATTGCCATACCATCGAATAGACCCTTAAGATCCGGAATTGTTTCTGTGGCAGAAATCGCTGCGCCAGTTGTAGTAGGTACAATATTTACCGCAGCTGCACGGGCGCGGCGCAAATCACCAGAGTGTTCTCCAGGAGGTGGTGCATCAACTAAATTTTGTTCTGCCGTATAACTATGAATTGTTGTCATCATGGCTTTTTCTATACCAAACTTTGCATGCATCACACTCGCTATCGGTGCAATACAATTTGTAGTACATGATGCATTGCTGATAATCGCTTCGTCACTATACTGATCTTCGTTCACCCCTAGGACATAAGTTTTAGTCATTCCTTCATCTTTAGCCGGAGCAGAAATAATTACCCTCTTAGCACCAGCCGATAAATGACCTTGCGCTTTTTCTCCACTAGTAAATCTCCCGGTGCTTTCTATAACTACATCCACACCCAAATTACTCCACGGAAGCATACTAGGATCTTTTTCTGCGATAACCAAATAAGATTTACCATCTACAATGATATGATTTTCATCAGAATCAATATCGTGTTTATAAACCCCATAGTTGCTATCATATTTTAAAAGATGGGCCAGAGCTGCTGGACTACTAAGATCATTGATAGCCATAATTTCAATTTCCGGTTTTTCTAATGCAATCTTAAAAGCCTGACGCCCGATTCTTCCAAATCCATTAATTCCAATTTTAATTTTATTTTCCATTTATTTTCTTTGATTTAATTTTATTTTTTGTATCAATTTACAAGCTATCTAACAGTAGGCGATGAATCAAAAGTTTCAATTTGATAGTTGTTAGATTTTAATAAATAGGTTTCTGGTAATTGATGAGAGTATGTATCAAATTCTACATATTCTGTAGTCAAAAACAACTGAGACTTCCAATATAATATTAAACCCAACGCTAAAATTCCTAAAAAAATATAAGTCAAAAATCTTAGTCTGATATTTTTATCGGATAACCCGCTACCTACTATTGCCATTTAATTAATCTGGTTAATTGTTCTAAATACTAATAACTTTTTCTTCGCAGCTTCTTTTACTCCTTCAATTGCAGGGGTCAAAAATTTTCTGGGATCAACTTCATCCGGATGTTCTTGTAAAGATTGGCGTAAGTTTTTAGTAAAACCCACTCTTAATTCGGTGTCGATATTAATGATACTAATCCCTGCTTCTATAGCTTTATCAATGACATCATCAGCAACCCCGCTTGCTCCATGCAGAACTAGAGGAACAGAAACTAAATCTGACACTTTTTTAATCCTATCAATATCAACATGAGCCTCAGCTTTTCCACTCATTTTAATAATACCGTGAATTGTACCAAAAGAACAAGCCAAACTGTCTACCTTTGTTGACTCCCAAAAACTTTTTGCCTCTTCAGGTTCTGTAAGCAAACTTTCGCTTTCCGAAACAGACACCCAATCCTCACTACCGCGAATACGACCCACTTCTCCTTGGACCCATGCGCCTTCTTTATGAGCAAACTCAACCATCTCTTTAGTATCTTTTATATTTTGGTCAATCGGCAAAGAAGAATGATCAATCATAACAGAAGAATAACCCAACTCTATACCCCGCTTTAGTTGTTCAACATCCTTACCATGATCCATATGCAATGCGATCGGAACACTAGCCTTCATAGCCAAACTAGCAACCATCTCAAACATAGTTTCTAATCCCGCATATTTAATCGCTCCTTCACTGGTTTCTATAATAATTGGAGTATTAAGTTCTTCTGCTGCTTCTATAATACCGCGAGTAATTTCTAGATTCATAGTATTAAAAGCTGGATAAGCAAATTTACCCCTAACCTCTTTAGCAAATAATTCTTTAATATGTACCAACATGACTAACTTCTCCTTTTCTTAACAGACTTAGTATCTACCATTTTATTCATATGCCCAATCATAGCAGCCACTTTAGATTTAGTTTTTTCATCAATTAAATCAATAACTTTAAAATTTTTATTTTTAGATAGTAAAGCCAATAACTGTTTCTGAGTTAACAATCCTTCCTGAGGACCAATTTTCTGGACTACACTCCCAGCATTAATAGGACCCCACTGTAAAGCTTCTTTATTTGATTTTCCATAAGCTAAAGCAGCAACGTACGCAGTAGTAAACCCATCACCAGCCCCAGTCGCTTCAATTCGCGGTCCAGGAAACTCTGGGATGTAATAATAACCTTCTTTACTATAAGTATAGGCTCCGTTAGTTCCATCTGTAATAACTACAATTTTTGGTCCGAGCTTTTGAAGTTTCTTTGCTAATAACTCTATGTCTTCGCTATTTCCTACCCAGCCCTGAGCCTCTTCCTTGTTAACAGATAAGACTTCGGTTCTTTCTAACATTAACTTATTAAATTTCGGTCCTTTTCTTAATTGAAAAGTTCCAGGATTAAAAGCTAGCTTGGCTTTATTTTTATCCAAATATTTAGCTAAGTCATGATAAATTTTTTCAAATCCCACCCCCAAGCTAGTTAAATAAACCCAACCAGCTGGCGCCAATTTTGGAAGCTTGTACTTACGATGCTCGTGATATACAAAAATAGTTCGCTCACCTTTATGACTCAAAACAGTTGATGCGTTTGTAGGATGTTTATCATCAATTACAATATAATCGGTCGATACTCGTTCTTTTTTCATCTTATGAGTAATTTCACGCCCCCCTGCATCATGAGCCAGTACCGTATAAAAGGCTGTTTTCAAACCTAAACGACTACTACCTACAGCATTATTTGCGGCATTTCCGGCAACTGTTCGGTAAAAATTTTGAACTGGTAATTTATCACCCCAATTAATAATAGCCTTTAGTTGTCCATTAATTTTTTTCACCTCAACATCATCAACTAATAAAAATGTGTCGATAGTAGGATCACCGATAGAGATTAAATCAAATTTTGTTTTCATTTTATTTCCTTACTTTGTTTACGATCAATTACTTTTTTTATAGCTTTTTTAATTGTTTGCACACTCATTCCATACTTTTCAAATAACTGCTCTGGAGTACCGCTTTCGCTAAAACTATCGTTCATACCAATCATTTCTATTGGTACAGGATATTGTTTGCTAAGTACCTCTGCTACACAACTTCCCAATCCACCAACGATCTGATGCTCTTCTATTGTTACGATGGCATTGGTTAGTTTGGCAGCCCATACAACCAAATTTTTATCAATAGGTTTTATAGTATGGTTATTAATAACCATTACGCTGATATTTTCTTTTTCCAAATCTAGAGCTGCTCTTAACCCATTATACAGAATTGGACCACAACCAATTATCGCTACATCTGATCCTTCTTTTAATATATTGGCCTTACCCAATTCAAATGGAGAATCTGGAGTTGTAATAAGAGGAGTTTTTTCACGAGTCAAACGAAGATAAGCTGGTCCATCAACATGACTAATCGCCACAGTAGCCTTGGCGGCTTCGATACTATCTATTGGCTGGACAACAGTGAGATTAGGCAGCACTCGAGTAATAGCAATATCTTCCAGAGCTTGATGAGTTGCCCCGTCCGGGCCAACAGAAACACCAGTATGAGCACCGACGATTTTTACATTAGCATTACTATAACAGACTGATACTCTAACCTGATCCCAATTTCGACCAGGACTAAAAGTAGCATAACTAGCTGCAAAAGGAATTTTACCAGCCAAAGCTAGTCCAGCTGCTACACCCATCATATTTTGTTCTGCTACACCGCACTCAACAAACCGTTCTGGAAATTTTTTTGCAAAATCCAAAACTCGAGTACTTTCTGCCAAGTCTCCAGTTAAACCAACAATCCTATCATCATCGCCGGCTATTTTAACTAAAGCTTCACCAAAACCATCGCGAGTAGCTTTTTTTTCAATAGTACTCTCGTCTATTACAGTATTAGTAATTTTAGGATTTAATTTTTGATCTTTGTTTAACATTTATTTTGACTGTCTTGAAATATAAAAAACTACTCATGCTCACTTTTGATTTTTCCTTGAAGGGTTCGCAACTCTTGCAGAGCTACTTTGGCTTGATCGTTTTTTGCTGGCGATCCAGGAATATCTGAAACCCCCGGAGGAGAGCCATGCCATAAATACTGTCCTTCCATAAAATCTACTCCTTTCCCAGGAATAGTATGAGCAATTATTACAGTGGGTTTTTCAAAAATAGTTTCTGCTTCTCTATAAGCATTTATAATAGAAGAAATATTATGCCCATCTACTTCTAAAACATGCCAATTAAAAGCTTCATACTTAGTTCTAAGATTATCAAGAGGCATAACATCTTCAGTATGTCCATCAATCTGAATATTGTTTCTATCTATAATTGCAGTAAGATTATGTAGTCTTTCTTTTCCTGCTAACATTACTGCTTCCCAGACTTGCCCTTCATTTTGTTCACCATCTGACATCACCAAATAAACCCGATTCTTTTTATTATTCATTCGCATCGCCAAAGCAACACCAACAGCTTGAGAAGCCCCCTGGGCCAAAGGTCCGCTAGTAGTTTCAATACCAGGCAAAGACAAGTTATGAGGATGACCCTGCAAACGAGTTCCTAATTTACGCAGTGTTTTAAGTTCACTGACAGGAAAATAACCCCGTTCTGCCATAGTAGCGTACAACACAGGACAAATATGACCACAAGAAAGAACCAACCAATCACGCTCTTCCCAATCGGGTTTATGAGGGTCTAGATTCATCACTTCAAAATACAAAGCAGTAAATACATCAGCCATCCCCAAAGGACCAGCGCTATGACCAGACCCAGCTTGGACCAACATTTGTATAATATTTTGCCTAATATTGTTGGCTACTAATTTTAATTCTACTGAAGATAACTTTGGCATTACTTAAGAGATTCTAATAATAATTGATAATTTGTTTTGATGTCACCTTTGAGCAAACTGGAACCCACTACACAATTTGTTGCCCCAGCATCTATTAGCTGGGCAATATTTTTAATATTCACCCCTCCGTCAACTTCGATATTAGCACCAGGTGCCAAATCTCGCAGCTCTATCAATCTACTTATCGAATCAGACAACATTTTTTGCCCCTGCTTTCCAGGATTAACAGTGACTAAAGTAAAATCATTTATTGTATCAACATGATAACGAATTACAGAAACTTGACTAGTTGGAGAAATAGCAACAGCTGGAGTCATCTTTAGTTTTCTAATCTCTTCTAAGGCAGCTTCTAAATCTAACTCGCTTTTGAAAGATTCATAATGTACGATTATTTTTTTAAAACCGCATTTTTGATATAGAGAAAATTCTTTTGGGGAATCGATCATTAAATGAGCCTCAAACTCGATTTTATTTGAATGTTTTACTAACTGTTTTAATTGAATAATATTTTCTATTGATAAACTTTTTGTTGGTACAAACTCTCCATCAGCAAAATCAATTTGAATACTATTCAAATTTTTTAAAGTCAGTATTGACTTTAGGGTTTCTTTAAATTTTTCGGGTTTATTTTCTAGAATCGCTGGCGTTATCATACAATTAACTCTTTTTTTAATCTTTACTCTAAAATATACTAATTAATTTCTAAAGCACTAATCTTTTTTACTCTTCTCATATGTCTACTGTCTGTAGAAAATTCTGTTTCTAGCCATGCGTCCAAAATATTTTCTGCTGCGTGAGGGCTAATATAATCACTAGGCAAACATAACACATTAGTCATGTCATCATTTCTACTCATTTTTGCCTCAGCTGTATTCCACACCAAAGCCGCTCTAACTCCTTTGAATTTATTAGCAACAATACACACTCCTTGCCCACTTCGACAAATTAATATACCTAAATTACCAACTGGATTATTAGAAACTTGCTTAGCTACCTTAGCAGCGTAATCAGGATAATCATCATCCTTTTTGATTTTTAAAGCACCTAGGTCTTTAAAATCTCGATTTTCTTTGATCAAAAACTTTTTTAAATGCTCTTTTAATTTATATCCACCGTGATCGGCTCCAATATATATCATAGATTAGGATTGAATAATTTTATTAAAATCATCTGGCAACAAAGACGCACCCCCTACTAACAAGCCTCCGATGTTATGTTGACTCAAAAAATTATGAGCGTTAGTACTGTTTACACTACCACCATACAAAACTGATTTAACTCCAAATTTAGTATTGATATATAAAGCAATTTGTTCAGCGTGATCAGGAATCTCTACTCGCTTAGTAGCATAAGGATTACCATTTGATATAGCCCAAACCGGCTCATAAGCAACTATAACCTTCTTAGGATCTATCTCTGCTAAATCTTGGCGTAATTGCGAACTTAACACATCAGTAACTTCTAAATCATCTTGATCAACCGTCGTACCATAACCAACGCATAAAATTGGTGTTATTTTATAATCTAACAGTGCTTGAATTTTTTGATTGATCTGATTATCAGTTTCTCCCAAAGCACGTCGTTCGCTGTGACCTACTATGCAATAAGTAACATTCAAACTGGCTAAGTTAGCTGCAGAAATCTGTCCGGTATGGGGTCCCTTGATCTGAGAGCTTACATCCTGAGCACCCTTATGCATATATTCAACTAACGCCAAAAACGGAGTCGGCGGACATAGCACTACTTCATACTTAGAAACGATATCAATTTTCCTAGAAAGATCAGCAGCTTCCCTAGCGGTTAAAGGATTTAATTTCCAATTTCCAATGATTAATTTTGACATTAGATCTCCCCTCCTTCACCTCGTAAAAACTTTGCAGTAACCTCTGGGGGCATAGGATTTACAGGAATACCAGTACCGTATTCAAACCCGGCCCAAATAGTTAACCGAGGAAATAAGGTTAGATGCCAATGATAACTTTTTTCTTCATGTACTAAATGTTTATCATTAGACCTAGGCATAGTATGAATATAATAGTTCAAAGGTGGATCCGACAACTTTACATACAAACTCCCCAAAACTTTTTTCAAAACATGGGCCAAGTGCAACAATTCTACGTCTGAAGTTGCTTCAAAGCGAGAATGATGCCTCTTAGGCAAAATCCAAGTTTCAAAAGGACTCCGAGAAGCGTATGCAGACATCACAACAAAATAATCATCTTCATAAACTATTCGATCTTTATGCTTAAGCTCCTCTTTAATAATATCGCAGTAAATACAACTTCCGGTTTGTTGATAATGGTGATAACATCCACGAAGCTCGTCATGGATATGAGGCGGAACCATTGGTGTGGCCAAAATCTGATAATGAGGATGAACCAAAGACGCTCCAGCATCACGGCCGTGATTATGAAAAATTTGAACGTAATTAATCTCAGTATCTTTTTGAATTTCCTTAATTCTATCCTGGAAAAGCTTTAAACTTTGTTGTACCAGAACCGCAGATTGCAGCGCTGGTGGTTCGTTATGTTTACGAGTAATAATTACTTCATGGTCACCATACCCAGAACGCGATTCATAAAAATCTTTTTGGCTATAAATTTTAGTTTGTTCTAAAGACTGAAATTTATTTGGAATAACTCGTAGTTGCCAGTTATTATCGTTAGGAATTCGACAAACATCATCACAAAGGTCTGGATTTTTATTTTCATTACCTGGGCAAAATACGCATTCCAAATCTAGCTCTGGCAAACCATAACTGACACTGTATGTACGAAAATCCTCTGGTCGCTTACTGCGACCAGGAGCTATCAAGACCCACTGTTTTGTGATTGGATTACGACGAAATTGTGACATTAGTTATTTTGAATTTATTTTTTATTTTGATTTAAGTAGTTTTGTAAAAAAATTTGTGCTGCCAAACTATCAATATTATTTTTATCTTTAGAAATTTCTCCTGATATATTTTCTGCCATCACACTCGATAAACGTTCGTCAACTAATTCTATCGGAATATTAATTCGCTCTGCTAACTGATCATTAAAACTTTGAACTTCTTCTGATTTCTGAGTTAATTGGCCTGACATATTAATTGGTAAACCCAATACTACTTTTTCAATACCTTCTTCTTGTATAAAATTATTTATATTTTGCCAAAATTCCGTTGGTGACCATATCCCATACTCCCGGGCTAGGGTTTGAGTTTCATCCGATAGAGCCAACCCAATCCTTTTGGTACCATAGTCTATTCCTAATATCTTCATTTAATTTCACCTAATGTCACGGTTATGTTTTTTTCATTATCATTGCTAAAAATTTTCATTTCAACTTTATCATTAGGGCGAAACTCCTTTAAAGCCCTTGGTAAAGAATAGTCGGGTGTAAGCTTTTTACCAGCCACTTCCAAAATAATATCCCCTTCCAATAACCCCGCTTTATCTGCCGGACTACTAGGAATAACCGCGAAGTCTGTAGGAGCATTTCCACCAAGGATCAAAGCTCCGTAATCCCTGCCTAACTTTTCGGATTTAAAAATTACATCTGTAATCATCAAGTAGCGAACCCCCAAATATGGTCGGGTAATTTTTCCATCTTTATTAAAACTTTCCAAAGCAATTTTTACATCATTAGCAGGTAAGGCAAAACCAATTGATTGTCCTTGTTGATCTATAGCAGTATTAATTCCAATAATTTTTCCTGTTAAATCTAATAATGGCCCACCAGAGTTACCAGAGTTAATTGCTGCATCAGTTTGTATAACTCCTTCTAGTTGTTCCAGCTCTCCCCCGCCGCCTGCAGTAATGCTTCTTCCAATTCCAGAAATTATCCCACTCGTTATAGTATTTTGGTATTGACCTAAAGAATTACCGATAGCTATTACATGCTGACCTAATTGCAACTTTGACGAATCAGCCAGTTGTAAATAAGGAGCGTTTTTAATATCAATTTTAACAATAGCAATATCATTGCTTGGGTCTAAAGCCAAAACCTTTGCTTCATAAGATTTTCCGTCGCTTGTCATTACAGTATATTGAGCCGTAGCATCACTTACCACATGCTTATTAGTTACAATCATCCCATCTTCACTAACTATAAAACCACTCCCTGCCCCAATCTTTTGAACATTAGGAGTATTAGAATTATTAGAATTTTGCTGGTTTAAAAATCCAAATGGATCAAATTGAAATTGACGAAGCTGATTAACGTCTTTAGAAATTATAATAGAAACCACTGCTGGACCGGCCTTTTTAACAACTTCTGTAGTAGCTGACTCTTCATTTAAAACTAAATTTTGTTCATAGACAGAACTTAGACTAGATCTGTTTCCGAATAATTTTTGAAAAAATGGACGGTGCGATAAATCCAGTGACCCATATAATCCTCCAACCACCCCAAACACCAAAGCCAAAACAGCAATTCCAACCTTATGAGAATTAACATGTTGTGTATTTAAACTAGAATCTTGTTGATCCCGATCTTTATTTACTGACAGATCAGGCGTAGGATGAGTTTCAAAATCTTTCATATATTAACCTTTCTTATTAACTTAACTTCTTGGCACAAATGAAGTTGTTTGGGGAGCTGTACTAGTAGCACCAGTAGGGCTTTCATATTCAGAAGATGGTAGCGGAATCAGAGGCTTAATTTCGGAAGTCTGCAAACAAACATTTCTTTCCTGAAGCACTCCTATCCCCCCACTGCTAGATTCGCCCCCGCTAATTGGAGTAAACACAAATTTATTAACCAACCCCTCAACAACTCCAGAAACCAACTGACTAACCGGACTATCGGTATTATTAGTCCCCAAATTAATCGCTCCAGAAATAGCTGCTTCTTGCACACTGAAAATTGCTGAGACTGTTTTATTTACCTGATTAGAAATCAAATCTCGCCCAGTCTTTACACCGGGGCTTATAACTTCTTTGGTGGCAGCTGTATCAGCTTCAAGCTTGGTTCGAGCTGCCAAGCTTTCATAATAACCCTCCCACCACTGCGGATAATTTTTTTCATCACTACCTAATCGTGCTAATTTTTGAACGAAATCAGGATCACCAGGATTAATTGTTAAGTCTTGCCCTACATTTTCTCTAGCCTTAGCTACAAAAATTTCATTTAGGTCTTTTCGGTTAGGATTAATACAAAAATATTCTGGCAAAAACTTCTTTATAATATCTTGATCTAATGGGTCAGAAACAAACTTATTCATGTATTCAATTGAGTAGAATCGGCCCAATTCATTTGAATAATACAGCTGACTAGCTATAGCAAAGCTTTTCTCAATATGAGCAACTAATTTATCTATCATTTTTATAGAAAAACTCGCAAATGCTTTTGCTAAACCCTGCTTTACACCTTCTATTACCGCTCGTTCCAAATCTGAGGCCACAGTTACTATACCACCAAACTGAGCATTAGCAGTTTTTACAAACGGTAAATCAATATTATCTTGTAATTGATCTACTATTGCATATTGATTACTTACCTTTGATAATTCAGACTTAACTACAGCTAATCTATTATCGATTATAGAATAATTTTTATAAAATTCTGGCCAAGGATTAATTTCAGAATTATTCCTATACGATGCAGCTGTTGCAAAAATTTCTCCATATTTTTGGAAAGAAATCATATTTGCCTTGTGAAGCTCAACCATACCACTAGGAACTTCTATAGATCTTAAATTAGCCAAAAGCTGGGTGGTCTCTTTTTGAGCATTATTTAGCCCTGCAACATCCGCATTATCTACAAATAAGTTATTAGTTCCGCTGACAATTGAATTTTTATAATTCGAAACCATCGAACTAACAGTGTTGAGATAATTCAATACATAATCTGAATCTTTGCGATTACTAATTTTCAATTCAGAATTATTGACTTGTGGAATAACAATTCGCTGCTTGGTTTGCAAAGTAGACTCTACTTGACCCCGCACCACATCTTGAGTAGCAATTTTTTCTAATAATTGTTGGCTAGCTTGGTAGTTGGGCTCAAGTTGAGACAAAAAACTCTTGTACTGAGCCAGCTCTTCTTGAGCGGCTTTATTTGCAGCATCGTAATCAGTTTTGTCTTTAAAACTCCATTCTCCTGGTTGCCAAATTGTCACTACAGCCAAAGCAACGACAGCCATAGCAACCACTGCAAACGTAATTTTTTTATTTTTATCTATTATCATTTTTATTTTGAATTATTAAACACTAAATTTATTTTATTTCTATTCAACTAGTTCCCCACCGAATATTTTTAGTGCATCAGAGACCGCGCCGGCAGTATCAACTATTTGCTCACCAACAGAATCTTTTTGAATTACCACTCGAAATTCCACATTACCACCGGCTTTCTCTCTTAAGAAATTCGTGATCAAAACCCGAAGCTTAGCATTTTCTAATTGCTCTTTATGAAATAAATATTTAACCAATATAACAACCCGGTTAGCCACAACTTCATGTAAAGGAGAATTTTTGAGCAGCGTTGCCAAAGGACTATTTACGGCTTTAACTGTATCTACCAAACCTGGCCACCATAACTTTACTTGCTCTACAGTCAAATTCAAATCAGAATCATTTACATCTGTTACTAAATTATCAGGTTCAGGATTAGTAGTTTTTTCAATAGCAAATACGGTTTCTTTTTTAGATACGTCGGTAACCAACTCAAGCTCTTGTTTCACTAAAGGACTCTGCAATGATTCTGAAGCAGAATCGCTATTTGTTTTTAATTGATTGTTATTGGAAGAATTACTCTTGGCAGGATTAATAAATAAAGCTGCTTCCACACTAGCCATTAATAATGGCAGTTCGGAAGTTAATGCCTTATCAATCTCTTTATAAGCCCGCATGAATAATCGAATTATATAAAGAAGCTGTGCAATGTTAAAAGATAAAATCAAATCCGAACTCTCACTTTTATCTGGTGCTGCAGCTAATGCAAATTCCAAATGTTCCTGTAGTACTACTAAAGTTTTTTTAGCAAAAGAACTTGCATCAAAGTTAGCTTCTGTTTGAGCAGTGAAAAATTTTCCCAACTCATTAGATTGTCCATTAGCAATCAAATTTAACAATTCTATAACACTAGACCTTGGAGTGGTCCCTAATAACAAATGAATTTCTGTTGTTTTTGCTTTACTATCCAAATGTGCAGCTAATGAAAGTTGAGATTGAGCATCCCGCATACCACCTTCACTATTTTCAACAATAATATCCAGAGCCTCGAGTGGTAATTTTAATTTTTCAGACTTTACAATCTGCTCTAATGATTTTTTTATTTCATCCGAAGTAAACTTTCGAAAATCAAATCGCTGAGTACGGGAAATAATCGTGTCCGGAACTTTTTCTATATCAGTGGTAGCTAAAATAAATAAAACATGTGATGGTGGTTCTTCCAAAGTTTTTAGCAAGGCATTAAAGGCTGCTTTTGACAACATATGAACCTCATCAATCACAAACACTTTAGTTCGACCTTGGCTAGGTTGAAAACGAATATGTTCAATTAGTTCTCGAATATTATCTACTCCAGTATGCGAAGCTGCATCAATTTCTATGACATCTAAAAACGTGCCGTCTGAGATTGCTGTACAAATCTCGCATATACCACAAGGATTACCACCATTAAGACTGTTACAATTTACAGCCTTAGCTAAAATTCTAGCCAAAGTAGTTTTACCAATTCCGCGACTACCAGTAAATAAATAGGCATGGCCAGTTTTACCGCTCGCAACTGCTTGCTGAAGTGTTTTCACAATAGCTGTTTGACCAATCACTTCTGCAAAATTTTTAGGTCTATAAATTTGATAAAATACTGCCATTTAGATTTATTTTATAAGAAAATTTGATATGATTTTTCTTTTGAAAACCATACCTATGCTATTGATATTATACCATAAAAAAATCCGCCTTTCGGCAGATAAATTTGCTATTAAAATAAGCTAAAAACCAAATAAATTACTTCTTAAATACAATCAATTTATACCCAATAAAATTCCAAACCAAAGAGACAAAAGTCGCTAGAATCTTTGAAACATTTTTTATAGTATCAGCATTAATAAGATTGGTTAAAACAGGAGCTAAGGCAATTGAAGCTCCTACAACAATAGCACTGTTAATAACCAAACCAATTAAACTAACTAATATAAATATGCCAAATTGATGTCCAACTCCAGTATCAGCATCAGTTCCCAAACTCAATCCAAAACCATACCATATCAATATCTCGGCAATCAAAAATACTATAAGAATAAACAGATAATAATTATCAATTACCCCATACAAACCACCAATAAGAACCAATGCAAAACTAATAAACCCTAGGCCACCAACCATAATTAACCTAAACAAATTGGACAAAGGAGATGATGTAGATGCTGCAAAAGTCCAAGCTCTATTCCACAAGTAGCTTTGAATCATTGCCGCACTAAAACTTATAAAATTTAATAATCCCAAATTTAGACCAGAAGTTACACCAAAAGACTTAGTAACATAATTCAAAATTATGAAGTCTAAAGCAGTATTGAGCGCGCCAATAGCAGCAAATTTTAATAATTGTAAAATTACTGGCTTATTAGCCAGTAATTGTGTCAATTTTTGATTATAACTTTCAACTGGTGGGTTCATAAAACTATTAAATTTTAAAATTCTTCAGTTTCTTCTGCCATTAATGGCTCTGCTTCCATATCTTCATCTTTGATCACTTCCCCAGAACCTTCACTGTTAAATTCTGTATCACTGCCACCTAAATGTTTAATAACATTTTCTACAGCAGCCCACTGAGTATCACCTTCACTAGGTACTACTATAGTAACCTCATCCCCAGCTTCAGCCTTGAAGTAAGTCAAAGAAGCTAATAATACCCGATAAGTTTTTCCATCACCAATAACTTTATAATCACCATTTTCATCCTGCATTAATATTCCAATAACTTTACGGCGCTCTACTGGACCAATTTGCTTATAAATAAAAGAGCCATCATCCGCAATAGTAAGTTTCAAAACATCACCTTCGACTAATTTAGACTTCGAGGCATAATTTGCAGGTACTGGATACTGTTTACTATCTGGGCCTATCATATTTTGACCATCAAACACCCCTTCTATAACTTTACCGCCTTCTCCAACCATAAGGCCACTTGCCTTTTCGGCAAAATTAGTTGAAGATTTTGAAATTGTACCACCTGCCATCTCTCTTAAAAGATGCTTAGCAGATTGAATATTTTTTTCGGCTGCTTCGATCATTTGCACAATCAAAGCAAGATTAGCTGGTTTATCCATTTTTATTTATTTTTCTTTTTATTTGTGTTTCTTATAATTACTAACAAAAGC
>CAYRJC010000024.1:0-3396 GCA_964424635.1 uncultured Candidatus Saccharibacteria bacterium
AAAGGAAATTTATTTTTATTTAAAAAATTATGAAGCGATACACCAAAACAACTAAAGAGATTGATTTGATACATGAAGGCGGTAAGTTACTTGGTGATATTTTGAGGCGCACAGCTGCTTTGGTAAAACCTGGTATATCAACTTTTGAACTTAATGAGTTTGCGGAGAAAGAAATAAATCGAGTTGGTGGTCGCCCGAGCTTTATTGGTTATGGTAGTAGCGATAATCCTTTTCCAGCCGGACTTTGTACCTCGATTAATGATGCCGTTGTTCATGGTATTCCTTCGAAGGCTGATGTGCTTGAGGAAGGGGATATAGTTGGCTTAGATATAGGGATGGAGTATAAAGGTTTTTATACTGACACAGCTATTACTGTACCTGTTGGAAAAGTTTCCGATAGTGCTCAAAAAATTATTGATGTTACTAGAATTGCATTAGAAGAAGCCATTAATCAAGTTAAGCCTGGTAATACAATCGGCGATATTGGTTTTGCAATTCAATCTATTGTAGAAAAAGCTGGCTTTTCTGTTATAAGGGATTTGGTTGGTCACGGAGTTGGTTATGCTGTGCATGAGGACCCTGCGGTGCCTTGTTATGGTAAGCCAGGCAAAGGTATAGAACTGATAGAAAATATGGTATTAGCTATTGAACCAATGGTTTGTCAAAAAAAACCAAATGTAATTTTTGATCCAGACGGATGGACGATTCGTTCTAGTGATGGTGGTTTGGGGGCTCATTTTGAACATACTATTGCTGTGACTAAGAACGGCGTAAGAGTATTGACTTAGTAAGTTTTAATATTATTTATAATAAGTAAACATTTTTTATGGATTACTCATCTTCTTATTCTTCTCCTATGAACGAATCTACTGCTTCTCAAATGAGTCCTGTTATGTTAGGGCTGATAATTTTATTATCAGTTGCATTTTATATTTATTATGCTTACTGTCTGTATAATTTAGCAAAAAAAACCAACACTCCTTATGAGTGGCTAGCATGGATTCCAGTAATTGGAGAAATATATACTTTCAAGATAGCTAGGGTTTCAGTTTGGTGGGCTTTGCTACTAGTAATCCCGTTTGCAAATATCATAATATATGTTTATGTTTGGATGAAAATAGTCGAAGAACGGCGTCGTAATAAATGGTTGGGTTTGCTTATGATTATATCCCCAGTTAATTTAATTTTAATCTGGATATTGGCATTCAAAGAAGCTTCTAATAAAACCGAAACTGCTCCACCTGCTCAAGTCGTATGATAAATAAAAATCCTACTTATTTAATTTAGTAGGATTATGGAAACGTTATAAGTCTATAATTGGTTTTATTATCTTTGATTATACCTGACAAGTAACCATAGAGGGTGCATACAATCACTTGCCCAATTCTTAGATTTGAAAAAACTTCTTTATTAACCCCAATACCTAGAACGATATTTTCTGCACCTTTTTCGTCAATAAATAATTGGGTAACTTGATGCCCCCAAAGATTGCCATCAATTACTTGACCGTTATATACTGTGTTGGTCGACTTTTCTTTAACCTGGGTCATCATATTTACCTCCTTTTGTATTAGTATATCAAAAACCCACCTTTGGAAAAGGTGGGTTTATTTTAATTTTTATTAATTATTTCGGCTTTAAGATTTTCTATAAATTCTTTAACTGGGATCGTTCCTAAGTCTTTGTCACCACGAGCTCTAACTGCTAAACCGTTACTTTCAATTTCTTTATCTCCTAAAACTAAGAGGTAAGGAATTTTTTGAGTAACATTTTCACGGATACGTTTTCCAATAGATTCACTGCGATCGTCTATGTCGATACGTAGTTCGGGAATCTTATCTAACATCTCTTTCATTATTTTTTTAGCATGATCAGTCTGTTTTTCGGAAATAGGTAGTATTACTGCTTGAACGGGAGCGAGCCAAATAGGGAAGTTGCCACCAGTGTGTTCTATTAGGACAGACATAAATCTTTCTGTTGCACCCATGATTGCGGCATGAACCATAACAATTCTTTCTTGTTCACCACCTTCATTAATACAGAATAAATCAAACCGTTCTGGCATGTTGAAGTCTAGTTGAGCGGTTGCGACTTGCCATTCTCGGCCTAACGAATCTTTTGCCATGAAATCTAACTTGGGACCATAAAAAGCTGCTTCGCCAAGACCTTCATAGGTTTCGGCACTTTTTTCTTTAGCTATTTCGCGAAGTAGATTTTCGGCTACTTCCCATTGAGCAGAATCTCCTAAATAATTGTTTGGGTTAGCAGGGTCACGTAAGGATAGTCTAATTTTTAAATCAAAACCAAAAGCTTTATAAAAATCTTCAATAATTTCCCAAACATTTTGTAATTCTAATTTCGCGTCCGACATTCTGCAAAATACATGAGCGTCGTCCTGGGTTATGCTTCGTACGCGCGAGAGACCAGCTAATTCTCCTGACTGTTCGTCGCGATAAACCATAGTAGTATTGGCGTATCGTTGGGGTAATTCACGGTAGCTCCAGCGTTTACGATCATAGATTTGAGTATGGTGTGGACAGTTCATCGGTTTCATGGCAAATTCATGACCTTCTCTGGTGGAGATTCTAAATAGCTCATCTTTAAATTTATCCCAGTGACCACTCTTCTCGTATAAATCTTTTTTTGTAATATGAGGAATTTCTACTTTATGGTAGCCCTTGGCTTTACGTAGCTCCCAAACAAAACCATCCAATAAATTTCTTAGTAACGTACCTTTTGGAGTCCAAAGTGGTAATCCGGCACCAACTAAATCAGAAAATACGAACAAATCTAATTCCGGACCAAGTTTTTTGTGATCTCTTTTTATTGCTTCTTCTCTTTGAGTTAAATAGCTGTCTAATTCATCTTTTGTATCGAAAGCTAACCCATAAATTCTAGTCATGACTGGATTTTTTTCGTCACCTCGCCAATAACTACCAGCAAGTTTGTCTAGTTTGAAACTGTCTTGAGCAATTTCAGAAGTATTATCAACATGACCACCACGGCAAAGATCTATAAATTCACCAGTTTTATAAAGACTAACTTGGTCATTATTAGATTCAAGTACCTCAGTCTGATTTTTAATATCAGTGCTGCCAAATTTTTCTATATCTTGAATTAACTCGACTTTAAAGTTTTGATTTTTATCTTTGAAAAAATTTATAGCATCATCAGTGGACATTTCTTGTCTCTCAAAATCTAAATTAGATTTTGCTAATTCTTTCATTCTTTTTTCTAACTTTGGCAGATCGTCTTGAGTAAGAGGCTTAGAAAAAATAAAGTCATAGTAAAAACCATTATCAATTACAGGCCCAATACCCAGCTGGGTATCCGGAAATTGTTCTAATACACTACTAGCTAATAAATGAGCAAGAGAGTGACGTTTGTTTTGGAGTT
>CAYRJC010000024.1:3496-14664 GCA_964424635.1 uncultured Candidatus Saccharibacteria bacterium
TACAAAACCCCAGAACTCTGAAAACTAGTCTAACTAGATTTTCAAGGCTCTGGGGTCTTTTATTTTAAAATAATTTAAAGACGATTCCGTCCCAGTTTCCTCAAGCTATAAAGTTTGAGGCTTTTTATTTAATTGACTTTTAGCTCCGTGGTTGGTAATCACATCTATGCTTAAAGCTTTATCATTATAAACCATTATGAAAATAAAAAAAAGCCCCGAAAACCTACGTAACGTAATTAGGGCTAAAGTTTTTTAACTAAAGTTAGTTAAAAGATTAATTAATCGATGACCGCATCGATAAAAATAATTCCTCTTGAAATAGATTTAGATTTTAATGTTTTATAGGAAGACAGTCCCGAGATGCTGATTTTAAAAACTGTCTTCCTGACGGAGGATGCCGATTACTCTCGCAAAGTAGCCGGCTTCCTTATTACTTCGATCCCCTATAATCGAAGTAATCTTATTAAAATGTTTATGGACCTACGTAGGATTTATTTTTAGAATTTAATACAACGCAGGTCCTTAGGAGGCGTTAAATGTTCGATTTAACATACTAGTTGTTAGGCTAGCAAATTAAGTTAATCAATTTTTGAAAGATTCGTCAAATTAAAAATCCATCCGATCATAGATCATGCTTACTTCTGGAATAGAGCGTAGTTCTTGAATTAGCTCTCTAGAAATTTTGACGTTTGATTTGGTCTTGATAGTGTTCGAATCTTGTCCAGCACCGACATTTAAAAATACCGGAGCTTCTCCAGGGTTGGCTTCTAATAATCCTTTGATACGGTGTAGGGTAGACTGATTTTTTATATCAGGTAAATGAATGGTTAATTGCTTCTGTTTTTGAATTTCTGTAACTGCCATTAAATATAGCTCGTCACTTGGTAAATCTTTTAATTCATTTGCAATTAGTTTTGGCTCACCATCTTTATATGAGACTTTTGCGTTAACTCTAATAACTGTATCAGAATCTAAATATGGAATAGCAGCGGGCATGGCTTTTGGAAAAACTAGCACTTCTATTGAGCCGGTTTTATCTTCCAAAGTAAAGAAAGCCATTGGGTCATTTTTTTTGGTGATAGTTCTTTTAGACTTAGTAATAATTCCTGCGACTTGTACCGAATGGTTATCCATTTGTTGATTAATTGTTTTAATTGGAGCATAGTCTTTTATTACTTCCCCGTATTGATCTAAGGGGTGTCCAGTAACAAACAAACCCAAGTGTTCTTTTTCATATTTCAATCGGTCAGTAACTGACATCGGGGAAGTTTTTTGAAGTTTAAGTCTTCCAATTTGAAAAGTCTGGCCAAATAAAGAATTTTGCCCTTGGGTTTGGGTTTTAAAGTGCTCTCTAATAAAGTCTAAAACATTATCTGTACTTGCTAAGAGACTGGCTCTTTCTCCGAACTTATCTAGCGCACCAGCTTTTATTAGGGCTTCCCAAGAGCGCTTGTTAAAGCTTTTTGTATGGCACTTAATCAAAAAATCTTCTAAGTTCTCGAACTTAATTTTTGCTTTATGATTGTCAATTATTTTTCTAATAACTTCTGATCCTAGGTTTTTGATAGCTCTCAATCCAAATCGAATAGTTTTTTCATCAATAACTGTGAATCCACCATAACTTTCTGTGACATCTGGTGGTAAAATTTGAATCCCCATAGCTTTGCATTCATCAAATGCTTCGTGAATTTTATCTTCATCTCCACTTTCCGCACTCATCAATGCTGCCATGAATTCAACAGTGTAATTTGCTTTCATGTAAGCAGTCTGATAACTAACTTGACTGTAAGAAGCAGCATGGGCCTTGTTGAAACCGTAGGCAGCAAAAGGCTCAATTAAAGTAAACAACTCATTCGCTTTTTCTATTTTCATACCTTTTGCAACACAACCTTGAGTAAACTTTTCTTTTTGCTTTTGCATTTCGGCTGGGATTTTTTTACCCATAGCTTTACGAAATTTGTCAGCTTCTTCCCAGCTATAACCAGCGATATTGATAGCAGTTAACAATACATCATCTTGATACACCAACAAACCCAAAGATCTTTCTAAGTAATCTTTCATTTGTGGAACGAAAAATGAAATTAAATTTGGATTATGTTTTCTACTGATATATTCTGGGATGATACCCATTGGTCCAGGACGATATAAGGCAATCATTGCTGAGATATCAAAAATAGAAGTTGGTCGAAGTTCTTTTAGGTATCTAGTCATTCCTGAGCTTCCCAATTGAAATACTCCAAAAGTGTGACCATCGGCTAAAAATTGAAAAGTTCTTTTGTCGTTAAGAGGAAGCTTGGTTGTAACAATGTCAATATTATGTCGAATTTTAACTAGCTTTACTGCGGCTTCTAGAATACTTAAATTTCTTATTCCCAACAAGTCCATCTTAATTACTCCAATTGCGTGACTGTCTGCACCTACATCTAACGAATACATATCGTATTGAGTAATTAATCTATTACCGTCAGGTTCAGTTTGGAGAGGGGTGTAGTCTGTAAGTGGGGTAGGGGTAATAGCAATTGCAGCGGCATGAATAGAAGCGTGCCGAACACAACCTTCTAATTTGTAGGCAATATCAATAACTTTTTTGGTTTCTTCGTCAGTTTCATAAATTGCTTTGAGTTCTGGATTTAAGCCCATGGCTTTATCTAGAGTCATTTGGAAACCTTGTTTACCCAGAGGAATCATTTTTGCAATACGGTCGCATTTTCCATAGGGTACTGCTAAGGCTCGCCCTACATCTCTTACTACCGCGCGAGCTTTCATTGTTCCGAAAGTAATAATTTGAGCGACTTTATCATGACCGTAACGGTCAGCAATCCACCCAATTACTTCATCACGTCGATCATCGGCAATATCCAAATCAATATCTGGTGGAGTAGGGCGGTGTACAGTTAAGAACCGCTCAAAAGGTAGCTGATATTCTAATGGATCAATCGAACTAATATTTAATAAATAACCAATAATACTACCAGCAGCAGAACCACGAGTATTAGTTAACACTCCTAAACCATGAGCACCTCGAACAATATCCGCTACCATCAAAAAGTAAGCCGAGAATCCCATTTTAGAAATAATTCCTAACTCGTATTCAATGCGCTCTTGTATTACTTGGTCTAAATTATCTTTTTTGTTTTCCGCTGGTTTGTAGATTTCTATTGCTTTTTCGTAAACCGTTTTATTCAGTTGTTGGTCTGCGGTTACTCCTTCTGGGAGTTCTACTTTTGCAAAGTAACGCTGGTTTACAGGAATTTCTATATTAACCTGATTAGCAATTACTTGAGTGTTTGTAATTGCTTCTGGTAAGTCTGCGAATTTTTTAGCCATATCCTCTGGACTAGAGAACGACAGATCGTGACCACGCATATCTAAACGATTGGCGTCTGTTACGTTCCTTCCGGTTCCAATACAGACCATAATGTCCTGCGCTTCATTATCATCAATATTTATATAGTGACAATCTTGAGTAGCGACGATTGGAACGTTGTATTTTTGACCTAATGCTACTAGTTGTTCGTTAGGCATTAATTCGTCACCATGTAGGCTATTGCGCTGTAATTCTAAATAAAAATTTTCTACTCCAAAAATTGCCAAATATTCTTGCAAGGCTGAAGCTCCTGCTTCGTCGGAAGTTTTTAAGGCTCGAGCAATTTGTCCCCTAGGGCATCCAGAAAGAGCAATTATTCCTTCGTGATATTTTTGAAGTAAAGCTAAGTCAATTCTTGGCTTGTAATAAAATCCTTGAGTGTGAGCTATGGTGGCCATTTTCATCAAATTTAAATAGCCTTGGTAGTTTTTAGCTAGGAGTGTGAGGTGATGATAGTCTGCATCAACTTTCCCTTCTTTCATGATCATTCCTCTAGGGGCAATATAAGCCTCAAAACCAATGATTGGTTTTATATCTGCAGCCACGCAAGCATTGTAAAATTCGATTGCTCCGTACATCGACCCATGGTCAGTTATAGCAACAGATGTCATATTGTGTTTTTTTGCTGCATTAATCAGGTCCGGTATTTTGGAAAGACCGTCTAATAATGAAAAATGTGAGTGGCAATGTAAATGAGTAAATTCTGACATTAAAATAAAGTATAAGTTTACAAAATTTGCTATACTAAATTTATCATAACACAAACTGAAGTTGCTAAATGTTACAAATAAAAGAAAATCTAAAGGTTCAATTTAGTGGGTTAATTTTAGCTGTTCAAGACGGTATTTTTTCTGTAAAACAGAGATATTATGCTCTTCCTAAGTGGGAAAGATCTATATTGGTTTTGCTAATTATTTTAATCATTCCAGGATTTTTTCTAATTAGATATGGTGGAGAATTTTACTTTACTAAGCTGTACAGTCGAGGATCTCTTGCCGCACATCCAGCATTTAATAGTCCAGAACCATTAGAAGTAGGAAGTGTTAAAATAATTCAAAATCCTAATGGTGCTGCCACTGCTTATGCTACTATTGTTAATCCAAACTTAGATTTGGCTCTAGAATCTTTACGCTACACTTTTCATTTTTTAAATTCTTCTAACGAAGAAGTTACATCAACTAAAGGCGAAACGTATTTATTACCAAATCAAAAAAAATGGGTTGTAATTTCTAAGGTTTCATCTTTGCAGTCTGTTTCAAAAGCGACTCTTGAGTTAGAGCAACCTAATTGGCAGAAAAGATTAGATTTACCAGAGGTTAATCTTAAAATGTCAGAACCTTATATTTATGAGGAAGTTAATCCTTTAGCAACTTCTGCAGAAGGAGCAGTGGTTAATAATAGCGAGTATGATTTATCTCATGTTTCTTTGTTGTTAGTTTTGTATGGAAGAAATGAAAAAGTTTTGGCAGTAACAACTAGAGAGGAATTTAGCATGAAAGCTTTTGAAAGAAGGGCCTATAAACTACAATGGCCAGGAATTTATAAAGAGGATGTAGTTAGAGTTGATTTACAAGCTTACACTAACACTCTTGATCCAGAAAATATAAGCGCAGGAATTACAGAATGAATTGGATAATACAAAAATTGAAATTTTATGATATACCGCTGCTTATTGTCAGCGGTTTGTTGCTTATGGTTGGGTTGGCTATACAGTATGCGATTTCTCTAGGCGAAGGTAACTTAGGATTATTCTATCGTCAGCTTATTTATGCTTCCGTAGGAGTAGTAGTATTTATATTACTAGCTAACTACAATTATCAACTATTAGCAAAAAATAACCGTATCATTTACCCAATTTTAATTTTTGCTTTAGTGTATTTAATTTTATTAGGTGATCCTATTCGTGGTAGTGCGCGCTGGATTGATTTCGGTTTTTTTCAACTTCAACCTGCCGAACTTGCCAAAATAATTGTTGGGTTGGGTTTAGCTAGATGGCTTTACATACGTAGAGGAGAGATTAATTCATGGAAGAATGTTCTTTTGACTTTTGTCTATGCTGCCTTACCAGCTTTATTAATTGCTAAGGAACCGGATATGGGTTCTGCTTCCATTGTAATGGCGGTTTGGTTTGGAATTATTTTACTCAGTCCAATCAGAAAACTATTTATTATTTTATTTATTATAGGTGGTTTACTTTTTGCTGGTCTATCTTGGGAATTCTTTTTGCAGCCTTTTCAGAAGCAGCGCATAGAAGTTTTTCTTAATCCAGATAAAGATCCGCGTGGAAAAGGATATAATGTGCGCCAAGCTACTATTGCGGTAGGGAGTGGTCAATGGTTTGGGCGGGGATTAGGACAAGGTGTCCAAAGTGGATTGAAATTTTTGCCAGAAAAGCACACTGACTTTGTTTTTGCAGCATCCAGTGAAGAAATTGGCTGGGTTGGTTCGGTTTCAATCTTAATCTTATTTTTTATTTTGATGAGAAGAATTATTTTAGTTATGCAGCTAGCTAGAGATGATTTGGCTATGTATATCGCCGGAGGAATCTTGTTTTTGTTCGCATCCCAAACCATTATTAATATTGGTATGAATATTGGATTATTGCCAGTAACTGGAATTCCATTACCAATGATTACGTATGGTGGTAGCTCTATGCTTGTAACAGCAATCGCTCTGGGTATTGTTCAGAATATCGCTAAACAGTCAAAAGTTTTAAGGTTTTAAATCGCTTTATATAAACAGTTGCTACTAGTTTTATCAACTGATATAATTTAACTGAAAGGAAATCATGCGTAAAAACGACATCAAAAGAGTACTAGGTTGGTTGGGGTTTATGTTGCAATGTCCAGTTTGTAGTACTAAATATCAAATCTCAAATATTAAAGTATTGGATAGTCAGCAAGAAGAAGAGTTTCCAGAAACTCATTTACTTATCCATTCTGACTGTCATAAGTGTAAAAGCTCGGTTATGTTTAATATTGATATCAATGGCCAGGACATATTTACCGTTATTGCTAAGACAGACCTGACAAAAAAGGATACGGCTAGATTTAGTAATATGCCAGCTATTGTACCTAATGATTGTATTTCTATTCATCAGAGTATCCAAGCATTTGATGGGGACTTCAAAAAAGCCTTTAAAATTAAATAAAACGTAGCCCGCGCATATTACCTAGCGCGGGTTTTTTATACAAATCTGGGGTCTTGCCAAAAATATAGAAATACTATATAATTTTTAGGTATTTATAAAAATTATTTTGGATTTTATGGAAAAATTTCAATTAAAAACAGTTATTCGAGAGAAAACTCATCGCAATGCTAAGGCAGAATACCGTGCTGGTTTGATCCCGGCAGAGATGTATGGCAATAAAGTAGAAAATATTCATTTAGCTGTTGATGCTATTGAATTCGAAAAAGTCTTACGTAAGGCCGGAGAAAGCACAGTAATTGAGTTGATTTTACCTGATGGTAGTAAAAAGAATGTGTTGATTCATGATGTGCAGCACCATTATTTGAACTCTCAACCAATTCATGTAGATTTCTTTGCGGTAAATATGACAGAGAAATTACAAGCAACTGTTCAAATCGAATTTATAGGCGAAGCTCCAGCTGTAAAAGTGTTTGGTGGGACTTTGGTAAAAATGATAACAGAAGTTAACGTAGAATGTTTACCAAGTGATTTACCTCCTCACTTTGAAGTTGATATTGCAAAATTGGCAACTTTTGACGATGTTCTATCTATTAGTGATATCCCAACAAGTGATAAGGTAGAAATTTTAGCAGAGCCAGATGAGCCGATTGCTAAGGTGCAAGCACCTCGAGATGTTGAAGCAGAACTTGTGGATCAAGAAGTAGATGAGGCTGCTGCGGTAGCCGCTGCAGTTGGTCCAGAGCCAGAAGCTGCTGAAGGGTCTGAAGACGAAAAGAAATAATATTTCATTATTTATAAAATATAAAACCGCTTAACTAATTGTTAGCGGTTTTTTCGTTGCAACTATTTATCAAGCAACATACTAATGGTGTTGATAATAGATAAAATATTATGATAGGTATGGAGTCGGTAGAATTTTCTGGAATATTACTTTGAAGTAAAATAAGAAACGCTATGTGTGCCGACATAATAAAAAATAGTATCATACATCCAAGAATTACCCCTTTAAAACCAGTAGTGATATCGCTTTTATTTGTTTTAAAAATGTAAAATGTTATTGATACCATCGTTAATAACAAACTCATATATGGTAATTCATTATCTATAAGTAACGGAATGATAAATAATGTATAAAATAATATTGTTCCGATTATACGAATTCTATTTTTGGGATCAGGGATTGAATTAACTTCGATCATATTTTCCTCCTAAGTTTTAAAGTTTATTAATTTATCACAGATTTTATGTTTTGGGAATAGCAAATTATTAACATATTTGTTAATATATGATTTAATAATTTGTTAGTTTAGATTATAAAGGAGGAAAATTAATATTTATGAATGAAGTTGAAAAGTTATCAAAAGGTTTTGAGGATCCATTGTTTCAGGCAATTTATGATGCAAGATCCAACATGAAGACTGAAGATTTGATGGAGATTACCTTGGTTAACGAGAATCCAATAGAATGGTGGATACTTTGTCAGCCTGAATCTGATAGTGTTTATGGAGAAGCCAGGAAATCATTGGAGCAGGCAATTAATCATACAAGACAATTACTTGCAAAAGGTTCACTAACTACTGAAGAGCGGACAGAGCTCACTAAATTTTTAAAGATGTTTGCGGCTTTAGAAGGACCTGTTAAATTAAATGATCGGATTTATCGTGCTGCTTGGTTAAGTAAAGATACAATTGCAAGTATATTGTCTCAAGTTAAATCAGGAATAGGAAGTTTTGTTGATAGCTATATTCCTTGGTCTGGATTACTGAAAAATTTAATGGTCAGTTATCCTTATCAGATTTATTTTACTAGTATGGCTCTTATTATGCTTGTTACGATCATTTTGGGATTATCTCATAGCTCTTGGCCGGTTTTTTGGACAGGGTTTATTCCAACTGTTTTTACTTTAATTTTTACCATCGGTCTTCTTATTAAGGAAGAATATGGAGAGATAGAAGATAGATATAGGTTTTTCGCTATGCTACCAATTACTCTGTTATTATGGACTGCTTTCTTCTTTGGTTCTATGTATGGGCAGCTTCCCATAGGCGAAAGAAACAAAAGTAGAATGGTTGTTTCCAGAGGTGGTGATATTCAAAGGCTAATCACTTCTAGTGATAGGATTCCACGTTATCCTAATTTATGGGAAACCTTAGTAGGTGGGCATAATTTAGTTGATGCATCACTTAACTGGCAAGGAGAAATGAAACAAAGTGTCAACTCTTTAACTGGGGGAGAAGTCGTTGTTAATCTTTCTATAATAGCAAAAGATAATCCTAAAGATCTTATTGGATTAAATTATTCTGATTTGATTTCCGAACGTTCTAATTTTTACGAAAATTTAAAGTTAAAATTAGGACAGTGGGGTAATAGTTATAACGTAGAATCTAATACACCACTATTGTCTTTTTTTTGATAATGAAACAACTTCTCATTTCACAGTAAAGATCAACAGTGGAATAATTAATTGGAAAGAGGATTCAAAAATTACTGAAACTGTTGAGAAAACACAATCAAAAAATAAATCTACCTCAGTAAGGTAGATTTACACCATCCCTAAAGGATGGTTTTTTTATTTGTTTTGTATTGATGCGTAACGCCATAGATTATTGAAATCTTTATAAAAGATTATTTTACTCTTGGGTAAATATTTTTTTACCATCAAAGTTAGCGGTAGTTTTGTAGATGGGTCCATTTCAAATAAAATCAGTTTTGGTAGATTTTTACGAAAACTCAATTGCCTTAAAAACTTTTCATATAACTCGAAATCATTAGTTCCGTCAGTAATTGCCATTTTTGGTTCGTGGTGAAGATTTTTTTTGAGATTATCATAATCATTTATAGGTACATAAGGAAGATTGGCAATAATTAAATCGTAGCTATTTTTTATATCATTGAGTAAGTTGCTTTGAATAAACTTTATTTTGGCATCATGAGATCTGGCATTTTTCTGAGCCACACTTAATGCTTTTTTAGAGATATCGCTAGCGGTAATATCGATAGTTTTTATTGGTGAATTTTTGGAAATGCTAATAGCTAGACATCCAGAACCAGTACCAAGATCTAGAACTTTAAGGCTTTTTGCTTTACTGCTTTTGATAAAATCCAAAGACTTTTCTACTAACCATTCACTTTCGGGGCGGGGGATTAGTACATTAGAGTTTACAAAAAACTTTAAACCAAAAAAATATTTATATTTTAGAATATAGGCAGCGGGTTTCCCTTTTCCAAATTCTTTTACCATATTTTTAAACCTCGCTAGTAGATTTTTATTAATCTTCTGTTCTGGATTTATATATAATTTTTCTTTAGGAAATTTTAAAAGATGAGACAAAAATAATTCTGTCTCATCAATCTTGGGATAAAGTTTTAAAATTTCTTTTACTGTCATAAAGGTTTTAAATCACATTAGACCTAGCACTAAACTTTATTTATGCAATGATTTACTATTGGTTCTTAAGAGCTTCTTTTTTAAGCTCTATGTCAGCCTTCTGTAAAGAGGTGATTATTGACTCTAGTTCGCCCTCCATGATCAAATTAATTTGATTAAAGTTTTGATTAATTCTGTGGTCTGTAACTCGATCCTGTGGGAAATTATAAGTACGAATTTTTTCGCTGCGGTCACCAGTTCCAATTTGACTTCTTCTATTGTCAGAGATTTTTTTCTCTTCGATTTCTCTATAATAACTAGCTACGCGAGCCCTAATAACAGCTAAGGCTTTTTCTTTATTTTGAGCTTGACTGCGTTCATCCTGGCAAGTCGCTACAATTCCAGTTGGAATGTGGACAATTCTAATAGCACTATAAGTAGTATTAACGCTCTGACCACCAGCTCCAGAAGACGTAGTAGCTTCAATCTTTAAATCTTTTTGGTCAATAGAAAAGTCTTGTTCTTCTAGTTCGGGTAGAACGGCAACTGTAATGGTTGAGGTGTGGACACGGCCTTGTTTTTCTGTCTCTGGTACTCTTTGTACTCTGTGTACACCGGATTCATATTTGAATATTCCAAATGGGCCGCTATCGTTATTGCTTCTACCCCGAATTTCCAAAATAATTTCTTTAAAACCCCCAGCTTCGCTTCGTGAGCTAGAAACAATATGTATTTGCCAATTATATTTTTCGGCAAACTTTGAATAAGCCCGGAATAATTCTGCTGCAAACAAACTTGCTTCATCACCGCCCGCTCCTGCTCTCATTTCTATTAAGGCATTTTTTTTATCATACTCATCTTTGGGTATGAGTTCGGTTTCTATTTCTTCAGTGAGATCTATGATTTTTGCTTCCAAAGTGCGGATGTCTTCCAAAGCCATATTTTTCATTTGTTCATCTGGGCTTTCTAGTAGTTCTTGGTTAGCTTTAATTTCTTGCTCTGATTTTTGAATGGATTGAATTTTTTCTATCACTGGTAAAAGCTCGGACTGTCTACGGCCGAGTTTTGCTAAATCAACCACATCACCACTAGAAAGTTGTTCTGTGATTTGGTCGTATTCTGTTAGGATTTTATTAAAAGCAGGATTCATGATTGACTATATTAAAATATTTTATTATTCTTGTCTAGAAAAGGAGGTAATGTATGGTAAGGAATATATCGATTTTTATGATATCACATCCAATGTTGGGATTTGTAATAATGAGTTTGATAGCATTTGGTTT
>CAYRJC010000025.1:0-13423 GCA_964424635.1 uncultured Candidatus Saccharibacteria bacterium
GTTTCTCCTCCTCCAAAATTATTCAAACGAGCAGAGCCGAGATAGGTTTCTGGGGTTTCAGACTGATTGGTTTGTTCGGTTTTTGGAATTTGTATTTCACCTTCTAAGCCTAGAAGTGTCCGGATTGCTTTTTCAGTTTCTTCATATTGGCCTTCTCCAAAATGGGTATAAACAATATCTCCATTTTTATCAATTAAGTAGTGAGCGGGCCAAAATTGATTATTGTAAGCACTCCATGTTTTGTAGTTATTATCTTGAGCAACGGGGTAATCTATTTTATACCGTTTTAATGCACTTTCTACATTACTGGTAACTTTTTCAAAAGCAAATTCTGGAGTGTGCACACCTACTACGACTAATCCTTGATCTTTGTATTTTTCATACCATTTAGTTACGTAGGGAAGTGTGCGAATACAGTTTATGCAAGAGTATGTCCAGAAGTCTATCAACACAACTTTACCTTGCAGTTCTGATAGTGTTAGTGGTTCGGTATTGAGCCATTTTGTTATTCCAGTAAATTCTGGCGCTGCGCCAGAATTTACAAACCTTAGAGGGCTATTAGATTTACTCGGTTTATTACTGCTTTCAGGACTATTTTTATTAGACTTTAATAAATTAATATTAAATAGTGGTTCATTTTTACGAGTTTGTACAAAAATACCCGCACCAACTACGAGAGTTATTACTATTAGAATATATGGCAGATATTTTTTCATACTTTTAAAATTTAGTATTTTGGAAAAATTATTTGATGTTTTTATTTAACATATCAACATCACCAGAAACCCATGAAGTAATTTTATTTCCATTATCATCGATTTGAACAAAAGTGTGTTGGTAGGTTACTCCGTATTTCTTTTTCAATTCTTTTTCAGTGTCATAGTTGGTTTTTAAAACTGTAACATCCTTAGGGATTAAATTAGAATTTGCTTTAAAAGCAGTATCTGCAGCTTTACAGTATGGGCACCACTCAGCATGAAAAAATAGCACAACTTTTCTTTTTGAATTTTGTTCACTTTTTACTGTCTCTACCGAGTATTCTTTATAATTGTCAGAATATGATTTGACGTTAGTATTATCTTCCATCATTTTTTTGTCAGACATTTTGTCTGCCTCTAAATCTTTGTCCTCTTTTTGCATCATTTGATCAGATTTATTAGAAATTTTGTCTGACTCAATCTTATTTTTATCAGATTCTTTATAGGCGAATAAGCCGCCAATAATAATTATGCCAATTATAGCGACTGTCAAAATTATACGATTACGATTCATCTTTTTTATTTTTTAATTATCTGTATATTAATCATACTCGTCTGATTTTATATGTCAAGTAAACTTTACATTTACAATTAAAATAATTTATTCTATCTTATTTAGTATATAGAACAGAGAAATTTTAGGAGGAATTATGCACAAACATAAAAACAACCAGAGATTCTTGATAACCTTTATCGGTGTTCATATTGAAAAAACATCACAAGGTAAAGATATTAGAAAGTATAAAACTGTTACTACAGATCACTTTACTTTTAATTTAGATTTAGCTAAGCAGTGGGCTGATCAAAATATTTTTAAATATTTACCTAAAGATATTGAATGGATAGTAACTTTGCATCATACAGTTTTGGATGATTTTGAGCTAAAAAGAAAAGGTATTCGTTTTCCCAAAAATAAGCTCAGAAAGTTTTTGGACGAAAACTATCAAAAATATTTACTACTAATGAATACTTGTTTCAAAGGCGGGTTTGATTCTGAAGAGTCCAAATGGAAAAAACAAAGCAAATTTTATATGGACTTATTTGTTAAAGAATACAATATTAAACCTAGATGTGCGGCAGAGTATCATGTAGTTTTTTGGAATAAAATTCAAAACCATATCATTCAATTTATGAAGCTCCAAGAAAAAAATACTACCCAATCTATGCAGTCCAATAGGGGAGATGAAGTTGAAATAGGATCTATGGCAGAGGTTTTTAAAAAGGGAAATTAATATTATTAGCACTCCTCTTGACAGAGTGCTAATTTTTTTATACTCTAAGTTTATAGTTCATAGTTTTTATTAGTACTGATAAATTCATGAAAAAAGATAAATATATGCAATCAGAGACTGCTCCTATAATTACTTCTAGACAAGCCAAAGTTTTGGCCTGTATTGTAAAAATTCATTCCGAAACTGGTAAACCAATTGCATCAAAGGAATTAATTGATAAAGGTTTTTTTGATGTCAGTGGTGCGACTCTAAGGAATGAAATGCAGGCTTTGGAGGAAGCTGGGTTAATAACTCATCCTCATACTTCTAGTGGGCGTGTACCTACTGATGAAGGGTTTAGATATTTTGTTAACCAGTTAATGGGTCATGTCGAAATGTCTATGAAAGAGCAGCAGTCCCTAAAAAAGGAGATTATAAAGCTGCAAGCAGTGAATGCAGAAATTGGTCGGCGCTTAGCAAAAATGTTAGCTATGCATTCTTCTCAAGCATCATTTGCAATTTTGCCCGAAGGGGTTTCTTCTGTAGGAATGTCTAATATTTTAAATAATGATCAATTGCTTCCAGAAGATACAAAAGAAATCGCTCGCTTCTTCGATGATTTGGATGAATACGCCGAACAAATTATAACTGACTATGGTGATAAAGAAGCTCAGGCGTTCATTGGTAAAGAATTAACTTTATCTAAAGGTAGTGATTACTCGATGATTGTTTCGGGTGTAAAATTACCATCTGGTAAAAAAGGTGTGATTGGCTTAATTGGTCCAAAATCCATGAAGTATCCTAAAAATATTTCTTTAATGGAGTACATCACAAAATTTTTAAGTGGTGGAGGAATAGGTGGGGCAGCAATACTATTAATAACTATTATAAGATAAAACTATGTCCAACTTATTTAATGATAACGACCAAGACTTAGAACAAAGTCATGAACAAGACAATAATCAAAACTCTCACCAGCAAGATTCTCAAGTTAATGATTTAGATAATGATGAATTGTCCGAAATCTCTAATTCTGAATCTAACTTAGTCCGTCAGATAGAAGAAGTAAAAGAAGAAGCCGCGACCAACCTAGCTGGTTGGCAACGCTCTCAGGCAGACTTTGAAAATTATAAACGCCGGGAAGAAGCTAAGCAGAAAGATATTTTGGAGTTTGCCAAAGAAGTGACGATTGTAAAACTTTTACCAACTTTGGATAGTTTGGAGCAAGGATTGATACATGCTCCGCCTGGTATCGATGAAGCTTGGCTCAAGGGAATAAATGCTACTTTGGTTCAATTAGATAAAGTCTTGATAGAAATGGGAGTAAAAAAGATTGAAGCAGTTAATAAGCAGTTTGATCCAAATTTTCATGAAGCTGTAAGAGAAGTTCCGGGTGATATTGATGGAAAAGTAGTAGAAGAATTACAGACTGGTTATGAGATTAACGGAAAGGTTATCAGGCCAAGTCAGGTGGTAATCAGCAAGAAAGAGGGGTAGGTATGAATGAAATCAAAACACCTGATAATTCAATTTTGGAAAATCTTAATAATTCTGAAAAATCACCATCAATCATAGACGATCAAGATGTTCAGGAACTTATTAAGTCGCGAAATATTCAACCAGAAGATTATTCAATAATCGAAAGTTTATCTAGATTTACCAAAACAGAATTGATTAGTAACTTCCACAACCTTTTTCTTAACCTTAAAGATAGAAGCGTTGAAGAGTTAGAATTAGCAATTCGTAATTATGAAAAAAAATTAGATAATGATATTAACAACGATGATTTGCGCAGGGTAAAGGAAATGTCAGAATGGTATTTAGAAGTTTGTCGTAAGTATGATTATTTTACAGCACATCATCTTAATAGAGTTTTAGAAAGATTAAACACACATTCAGAATTTTCTACTAAAAGTGAATAAGTAGAAAATATATAAAGGAAATTATTTATGTCAAAAATTATAGGAATCGATTTGGGAACAAGTAACTCTGCTGCAAGTGCGATTGAAGCTGGTAAGCCGGTTATTATTCCGGCTGCCGAAGGTGCTTCTATTGGTGGTAAAGCATTCCCGTCTTATGTTGCATTTACAAAAGATGGTCAATTGTTGGTTGGCGAACCAGCTCGTCGTCAAGCTGTTACTAATCCAGAAGGAACTGTCTTTGAAGCGAAGCGTAAAATGGGAACATCTTTCCGTTATAAAATTAACGATAAGGAATATTCCCCAGAACAAATTAGCGCATTTATTTTGCAAAAAATTAAGCGCGATGCGGAAAGCTACTTAGGCGATAAAGTAGAAAAAGCGGTTATCACTGTACCGGCGTATTTTGACGATGCGCAGAGACAGGCTACTAAGCAAGCTGGAGAAATTGCAGGACTCGAAGTTGTCAGGGTTATTAACGAGCCAACTGCTGCGGCTTTTGCTTATGGAATTGATAAGAGCGGTAATCAAGATCAAAAGATTTTGGTATTTGACCTTGGTGGTGGTACTTTGGATGTAACCATAATGGAATTCTCTGAAGTTGAAGAAGATGGCAAGACTCAAGCAACATTTGAAGTTAAGTCTACTTCTGGTGATACTGCTTTGGGTGGTAAAGATATGGATCAAGCCTTAATAGATTTTATTACCAATGAATTCAAGGGGCAGACTGGTATTGATATTACTACTGATAAAATGGCTATGAACCGTGTTCGCGAAGCTGCTGAAAAAGCAAAGATCGAACTTTCAACTACTCTTGAGACAGATATTATTTTGCCATTCATTGCCCAGAACGAATCTGGTTCTCAAAACTTAGAGCTAAAATTAACTCGCGCTAAATTAGAAGACTTGGTTAAGCCAATCGTCGCTAGGATGCGTGTGCCAGTTGAACAAGCAATTAAAGACGCAGGTCTTACTCCACAGCAAATTGAAAAAATCATTTTAATTGGTGGACCAACCCGTATGCCAATCGTTGCTAAATTTGTTGAAGATTATGTTGGTAAGCAAGTTGAGCGTGGAGTTGATCCAATGGAAGCTGTTGCTAAAGGTGCTGCGGTGCAAGCTGGTGTATTAGGCGGAGAAGTTCAAGGTAAAGAAATCCTATTACTCGATGTTACTCCGTTAACTCTTGGTTTGGAAACCCTTGGTGGTGTTAGAACTCCGTTAATTGATCGTAATACTACAATCCCAACTTCTAAATCCCAAGTATTTTCTACTGCTGCAGATAACCAAACTTCAGTACAGATTCATGTCTTGCAGGGTGAGCGTGAATTCGCTAATGATAATAAATCTCTTGGAACCTTCGTGCTCGATGGTTTACCTCCAGCTCCACGCGGTGTCCCTCAGGTAGAAGTAACCTTTGATATTGATGCTAGTGGTATTCTAAAAGTTACAGCAAAAGATAAAGCTAGTGGTAAAGATGCTCATATTACAATTCAGGGTTCTTCATCACTTTCTAAAGAAGATGTTGAGCGAATGAAGCAGGAAGCCGAAGCTCACGCTAGTGAAGACCGTAAGCGTCGCGAAACAGTAGATGTTCGTAATGAAGCAGATACCTTAATTGCTGTGTCTGAAAAAACTTTGGTGGACGCTGGAGATAAGGTAAATGCAGAAGATAAAACCGCTGTAGAAACAGCAGTTAAAGAATTGAAAGATATTAAAGATAATGACGATATTGAATTGATTCGTACTAAAATTCAAGCTTTGTCCGCTGCAATTCAAAAAGTTGGAGCTGCTATGTATGAGCAAGGTACCCCTCCTCAACCGGGAGACGTAGGAACAGTGGATCCAACAGAAAAAGAAATCCCAGCAGATGGAGAGCCTGTAGATGCTGAGTTTAAAGAAGTTCCAAAAGATGGAGAAAGCAAGGACTAATCAAGTACCGAACAAAGCTAGTCTATAAAAGAAGGAAGCGACATATCTAGGGTTTAGATATGTCGCCTTAATTGAGCGGATAGGCTGCGGGTACAATTTCATTAAAATGGGCAGGGGTATAGCGGGGAACATTAGCAGAAGCAATGTCAAACTTTCTTAATGAAAACGGGCTTTTTATGTAGCCACACAGTTTAAATATAAAAAGATAAATAATTTTCGGGATTAAAAAGCAATCCTGGAAATAATGTGAATCGGTGGTTAATTTATCTTTTTCCAATAAATTTCCTCCTATAATAAAAGTTTTGTTACCATCATAGCCTTAGAAGACTACACCTGCGGGGTAAGAATTACTACAATTATTTTCTTTCATGATAGATCACCTCCAGGTAACACCGGTATTATCCCCAGTAGCTCCATACTTCTTATTTCTTAGTTGGGGGACTGGTTAGTCAACCAAGACGTAAGTATTTGAACCTATCTAAATTATAAACCCAAAATCATTAAATAACAAAATTATGTCCGATAATAATCCACAGCAACAAAATCCTTCTCAAAATAGTCAACAAATTGATATAAAAGCTACTGATGAAAAGTTGGCAGGAAGTTATGCTAATATGATGCAAGTGTCTCATAACCGCGAAGAATTTATTTTGGATTTTGTAAATTTGTTTCCTCCGTCTGGTCAGTTGGTTTCTCGAGTTTTGGTTAGCCCGGGTCATGCCAAGCGAATCATGCAAGCATTACAGGAGAATATTGAGCGTTATGAGTCTCAATTTGAAAAAATTGATTCCGGACAAGATAATAAACAACAGTTTGGTTTTAAAACTGAATAAGTTTGTGGAAATTAACCCATGGCAAAAAATTATTATGAAATTTTAGGCGTTGAAAAAAATGCTTCCGGTGATGAAATAAAGAAAGCTTATCGAAAGCTTGCTCACAAATACCATCCTGATAAAGGAGCTGGTAACGAGCCAAAGTTTAAAGAAGTAAACGAGGCTTATCAGGTTCTTTCTGATAGTGAAAAAAAGAGTCAGTACGATCAGTACGGACAGACTTTTGAAGATGCTCAACGCAGCGGACAGGGTCATCCGGGTGGAAATCCTTTTGGTGGTGGAAACCCATTTGGAGCTGGTGGTTTTGATTTTTCTGGATTTGGCGGGCAAGGCGGAGTGGAGTTTGATCTAGGCGATATTTTTGGAGATTTGTTTGGTGGTCAAAGAGAGCGTCAGGCTCGCCGGGAACGGGGAATTGATTTAGAAATGCCCCTAACTATTACTTTTGAAGAAGCGGTTTTTGGTGTAGAAAGAAGCTTAACTTTAGAAAAAAAAGATGCTTGTAAAACTTGTAATGGTAATGGCGCAAAGCCTGGTACAAAAGTTGTTACCTGTCCGGTTTGTCATGGGCAAGGACAGATTCGTACTCAGCGAAGAACAGTTTTTGGAAATGTAGCTAGCAGCTCTATTTGTGAAAAATGTGAAGGATCTGGTTCTATTCCAGAGTATCCTTGCGATACTTGTAAGGGTGTGGGTGTATTGCGTCAAGAAAAAACTTTTGAAGTTCAGATTCCGGCTGGGATCGATGATGGGCAGCGAGTAAGAATTAGTGGGGAAGGGGAGTTGGGTTACCGTGGTTCTAAACCAGGCGACTTATATTTATCCATTCGCGTTAAGCCGCATAAAGAATTCAAACGTCAGGGCACAAGTTTATATAAAGATTTGCCAATTAGCTTTACCCAGGCTGCGCTGGGTACAAAGATTGAATTAGAAACTCTTGATGGGAAAATTGAATTAAAGATTCCTGCGGGAACTCAATCCGGAAAAGTGTTACGAGTTGGTGGTAAGGGTGTATTTATAATCAATTCTAATAAGCGCGGAGACTTGTTTATTACTGTAAGGGTTGTGATTCCTAATAAGCTTTCCAAAGAAGAAACTGAGTTAATTAAAAAACTGGCCGAATTAAATGGAGAGACAGTACAGGTAAGTAAAAGTTTTTGGGAAAATATTAAAGATAGTTTTTAAATAAAAGCCTTGGATTAGTCCAGGGCTTTTATAATTGTGTTATAATAAAGAAAATTGAAGTGGTTTAGTTGGGTTAAAAATAAATCAACTATCCAAAATAATTGAAACAAAAAAGTGGATTATTTCGCAACAATTCAAATGTTAGTCAAAACTTTCAACTGGCATTCACCGTCTTGGGATTTATTTATCCTGTTGTTTTGGTTGGTAGCTAGCGTGATTTATGCTTTTTCTAGCGGCCGAAGTCGTATACTAACAATCTTAATTAGTGTTTATATGGCCCAGCTTTTGGTCATAGAAATGCCATTTTTATCAACCGCAGTTTCTGACAAGCTACACGTTGCTACCGGGACTTTGCAGCAGCTCGCTGCTTTTGTAATATTATTTATTTTATTATTTATCTTTTTGGGTAGGTATGCTTTTAAGACTTCTGCTGATGGCCGACAGTTTACAGCAATTGGGTTCGGATTAGTGTTTTCTTTGCTGCAAGTAGGATTGTTGATAAATATTGTTTTACACTATTTACCAGATTACGTTCAAAATACTTTCTCTCCTTTGATCACCTTCCTTTTCTTGCATCCATACAGCAATTTTGTTTGGCTAGCTTTACCGGTGATATTTTTAGTTCTTTTGGGAAGATTTATTTCTGATCGCCGGGAAGATTAAATGGGAAGGTTAAAATTTGAATAAAAAAATAAGCCTGCGATATTTTGCATCACAGGCTTATTTTTTTATATAAATCGAAATATTTTCGAGTAAATTAAGCTTAAAATAAGAGGAAAATTGACAAAACTTAAAAAAATAGTTACAATAATGAGCTATTTTAATTATTTAATTCTGTATTTTATGATGAATATGCCAAAAGAAAATGGGCAATCAAAAGGTTGGAACTGGAGAATTGTGAATTATTTTTTGCACAATCCTCAAATAACTCTTTTGTTGTTTTTGATGTTAGTAATTATGGGTATAGGGAGCTTTTTTCAGCTTCATGTTGAAGGGTTTCCAGAAGTTAAAGTTCCGGTTGCAATTGTTACTACAGTTGTACCTGGAGCTGGGCCTGATACTGTCCAAACAACTGTTACTGGACCACTTGAAGATGCCTTAAAAGATCTAAAAAATATTAGTGAAACTAGTTCTTCTTCTCAGGCAAGCTTTTCTACAATAGTTTTAACCTACGAAGAAAGTGTTGATATTAATTTGGCTGTGCAAGATGCGCGTACCAAAGCGTTGAGCGTGAAGCTTCCAGAAGGTTCTCAGGAGCCAAATATTTTTATTCCCGAAACTGGCGGCGCGCCATTTTTCTTGTCTGTTTCTGGAGGTACGGATTTGCTTAGTCTTAGAAAAGACGCCGAGAATTTAAAAACTAAAATTTTAGAAATTGATGGGGTAAAGAGTTTTTCAGAGATTTCTGGGATTGAAGAAAAGATTTATATTGACTTACCGCCACAGTATCAGTTGCCTCAAGTTTTAGAGCAAATCAAAGCTGCGAACATAGGATTTCCTTTGGGGGAAACAGTGTTGGATGGTAAAAGAATTCCTGTCGTAGGGAAATCTGGAGTTGCGTCTTTAGATGACGTCCGTGCGATTAAAATTAATTTACCCCAAGTTGGACCTCAGGCTGCTCAGCAAGTAGCTTTGTCTGACATTGCGCAGGTTTATTTGGGTGTGGATTATGGTGATCGGGTGCACCGCGTTGGTTATTTAGATAAGGACGCAAATCAGTTCAAAATTCAACCCGCTATTTTGTATGAAGTTAGATTGGATAAGGACGCGGATTTACTAAAGTTGAACAAAAAAATTGAAGACTTGGTTGCAGAACTAAAATCCAGTGATGATAAAATTGATTACGCCATTGTCTATAATCAAGCTGATCAAGCTCAACGGCAAGTAGATGAAATTTTGGAAGGAGCTGTGGGAGGCAAATGGGGTGGTGACGATAACTCTATTGGTTACATTGGATATATTTTTGGTGGGGTATGGTTGCTTGTCATCGGTATGTTGCTTTTCTTAGATTGGCGTACTGCATTAATTTCGGTGTTGGCAATCCCTTTGTCTTTCTTCGCGACATTTATTGTTTTGTACTTAGCCGGTATTCAGTTAAATACTCTAGTATTGTTTTCTTTCGTATTAGTGCTTGGGTTAATTGTTGATCCAGCGATTGTAGTTTTGGAATCAATCCGCCGATATGTTGATATTGGTTATAAAGGTAAGTCTGCTGTGCTTCGTTCTGTAGAAGTAATTGGTCTTGGATTGTTTGTGGCAGTATTAACTTCTATGGTTGTGTTTGTCCCATTCGGAATTGTTTCTGGAACTTTTGGTGAGATTATTAAGTACATCCCATGGACTGTATTTCCTGCTTTAATTGCATCTTATTTTATTCCATTAATATTCTTAACTTGGTTGGCGGCTAGATTTATCAAAACAGAAGCCGGTAGCGAACTTCGAGATGAAGATGACGTGCATACTCTTTGGGGTTTTGCTCAGTGGTTTATTCGTGCTAATCGTTATATTTTAAAACATAAATTATTGCAAATAGGTGTAGTTGTTTTGGGGTTGGTTATTCCAATTGTAGTTTCGGCTATTTTATTTTCTACTAATAAAGTGCGCCAAGTACAATTCGCGCAGCCTGATGATTCAGAATTTATCCAGCTATCTGTACCTCGTCCTACTAATCAGACTTACCGTGATTTGTTGATTGAATCAACTGAAGTAGAAAATATTCTAAAAAATTATGCTGGAGAAATTAAAACTTTCTTCTATCAGTCTATTGATGGCTCCGGTGACCAATCTAGTATGAGTGTGTTTATCGAACTTCGCCAGCTAGAAGACAGGGACCGCAAGAGTCCAGAAATTGCTAAAGATATTCAAAAAGATTTGCGAGTCAAGTTTGGTGAAAGGGCTACTGCTGGTGAGTTAGGTACAGGACCACCGACCGAGAGTTTTCCGGTAAGTGTAAAGATTTTTGAAAATGATTCTAGCAAGTTATCAGTTGCTAGTAATCGTATTGCCGAAGAGCTGCGATCTTATCCAGAAGTTGATTTTGTTGCGACCGATTACCAAACTCAAAGTAAAGAGTTAACAATTAAAATTAACCCAGAGCAAGCAGCTAATAATGGTTTGTCTAGCGCAAGTATTTATGGACAAATCGCTGGCTTATTAGGAGAAAGTACTTTGTACAGAATAGAAGAAACTGACGTAGTGCTGCGAGTACCGAGTGACTCTAAACCAACCACGAGAGAGGCTCTGCTTGCAAGCTTGATATTTGGATCTAATGGTTCAATTCAATTAGGGCAAGTTGCTAGTATCGAAGAGTCGGATGTACCTTCATCTATCCGCAGTCTTAATGGTGAAAAGTATGCTAATGTCAGCGCAGCTATAAAAGACTCTCGAGACGCAATTAATATCCAACGCAAAATTACCGATTGGTCTAAAGCTCATACTCAAGAACTTGGTGTGGGAAGTCGCGCTTTTGAAGATCGTGCAGGTGTAAATGAATTTGAAAAATCTTTTCAAGAACTATTCATTGCTATCTTTTTAGCTATTTTAGTTAGCTATGTAATCTTTGTAGTTTTCTTTAAGAGTTTTGTTCAACCATTTATTATTCTATTCTCAATTCCGTTAATTTTGATCGGAGTCTTTCCGGCTTTGGCATTCTTTGCGGGCGGGCAGTTTGGGTTCTTAGAAATCATTGGAATCTTGATGGTGATTGGTATTGCTGAAAATGTTGGGATTTTCTTGATCGACTACGCGAACCGTAAAGTTGGGGAAGGAATGGATAAGAAAGAAGCTATTAGCATTGCTTCCGGAGTGCGTTTGCGTCCGATTATTCTTACCAAAATTACGGCCTTAGCAGGGTTGCTACCTTTGGCTGTATTCTCACCGTTTTGGAGAGGGTTAGCTGTAGTAGTAATTTTTGGAATTTTGAGTTCGGGTATCTTGTCTCTATTTACTACGCCAGTTTTGTATAATTGGTTTACTCGTGTTAAGAAAACTGAGAAAAAAGAGAATGAAGATGCTTTACCAATGCCAGGAACTGTAATGGTAAAAGAAGAATCAACTCAATTGCCGCCAAATTTACCGGTATAATAGTATTTAAAAATAACGCGCTATTCTTTCATTCTTAGCGCGTTAGAATTTGAATGCTATGTTATTAGGAGGAAATTATGAAAATTGAAGAATTATGGGATATAGATGATATTGCCAAAGTCTTAGGAGGCGAGACTCTGGATCAAATATTTGGGTTCAATGATTTGAAGGAAGATGGTTATATTTGTCCATTTTGTCAATTAGGACATGCATCCGGAGATGGAAAAAAATTCCAAGTTGATATTTTTACCGGTAATTTTAGTTGTGATTGCGGAGCAAAAGGAGACATTATTGATCTGATAGGAAGGATACAGTATGTTTCAGACGACCGCGATATTATTTATCAGATTACTTATAGTGAAAGAATTTTACCAAAAATTAAGTTTGGTGTTTATCAGCATTTCAAAGGTAGAAATTATCTTGTCTATGGGGTAGCACGGGATGTCGATGATAATGGAAGTTGGAGAATTTTATATCGTCCGTTGTATGGTGATCATATGCCATCGATAAGATTATTAGAAGAATTTTTCGAAACTCTTGAAAATGGAACTGAAAGATTTACTTTTTTGCATCCTGCTTAGCTTTGCCATCTGGTAAAAATTCCTGTTGAGATTTTTCTAGTAGCCGCATTATTAGATGCGGTTTTTATTTTATTTGAAAAATCATGTTCTAAGCAAATTTCACCGAATTCTATTTTGCCTCCGCGGCTAGAAATTTTATCTTCCAAGATATTATTCAGAGATAAGCTGGATGAATTAGTCGCATACCCGTTAATAAGTAAAAATTTTGCACCCTCACTCAAAAGATTCACACAAGTTTCTAAAAGTTTTGGGATATCTCGGTTGAATTTCCAGGTTTTTCCAGTAGGTGAGTGACCAAAAGCTGGTGGATCCATAATTATGCCGTCATATTTTTCTCCACGCTTAAGTTCACGCTCGGCAAATTTTGCTGCATCATCCAAAATCCAGCGAATGCTATCAGGATTGAATTTATTTATAAATTGATTTTCTTTCGCCCATGTTATAGAAGGTTTGCTTGCGTCTACATGAGTAACTTTATGGCCAAGTCTTGTAAGCACCATAGTTGCTCCACCAGTATAAGCAAATAGATTCAAAATTTTAAGGGACCGTCCTTGTTTAGTGAAAGGGGAGAGTGTATTTATCATCCATTCCCAATTAGCAGCTTGTTCTGCAAAGATACCTGTGTGTTTAAATGGAGTAAGTTTAGCTAAAAGTTTTATATCAGGACGAAAGTAAACCTCCCATTTTTCTGGTACTTTAGATTTTTTTTGCCACTTTCCTCGTTCTCCAGCACCCAAAAAAACCGCATTAGCTTTATCCCAATCTCTAGTAGGTAAAGTTTTACTCCAAATGATTTGAGGATCTGGTCTTTGTAATCGAATATTTCCCCATTGTTCCAGGCGGTACCCGTCCCCGCTATCTAATAATTGGTAATCTAAGAATTGTTTAAATGTCTCTAAGTTCATAGGATAATTTTAACAT
>CAYRJC010000026.1:0-13350 GCA_964424635.1 uncultured Candidatus Saccharibacteria bacterium
AAGCGGTAATTCTTATTCTTTTAATGATGTTAAATTGGGTGTTGGTCGAGAGACTGCCAAAACGTTTTTAAAAGAAAATCCAGAAGTATTCAAGCAGGCTGATAAAGCTTTGCGTGATAAATTAACATCTGGCGATGTAATACCGTCAAAATTAACTAGTGCTGATGATGACGAAGATGATGACATGGAGTAGTTGTAATTAATTAAGATAAATAACTAATATTTTTTATAAAGCTACATAACCGTTAATTTATAAATAATATTCTTTAAAAAGTAATAAAAATTATATAAAAGTTTATACATTTGTATAGACTTTTTTATTGTTTATATTTATAGTGGAAGACTCTAACTTTAGTCAGTGTATTTATTGACCTGAATAATTATTTTTGTTAAGCTAGTTAGTCTTAATATAAAATAATGGAGGTAGTATGAAGAAATTTTTGAAGATGGTTTTTTCAGCTTTAGGAATTGGATGGTCACAAGGTTGCCAACAGGCTAATAGGCAAGTTAATAAAATTCCTGTCAGTGGCTTTGAAGAAGAATATAATGAATTAAAATCCAAGATAATTGCTACAGATAGCTGGTCTGACTCTGATGTTAAGAGGCAACTATTAGGATTTTTGTATAATTATGACAAAACCATTGAGTTACAAGGCAGTAATGAACTTTTATCTTTAATATCCAAGCATAGACCAGAAATTGATTTTAATGCTAAGTAAGTTTTATATATAGCGGGTGTTAAAACCTGCATTTTTTATGGCTTCAATATGTATATTCCTCTATAATATAGAAGAATATAGAAGAAATATACAAGACACATAAAAGTATGGCGCAAAAATATTGCAGTATTGACCTTGAATTTACTGGGTTTGACCCAGAAAAAGAACAAATCCTAGAAATAGGATTTGCCTTTTTTGAATTGTCAGACCGAGGATTAAAGCCTTTAGAAACATGGTCTCAGGTTTTTAAGCCTACAATCGAAGTGCATCAGAAAATTCTCGGACTAACTGGGATCACTCAAGAAGAAATTGATATAGCTCCTTCAATAGGTGAATATAAGGATTTTCTTTCAGAGAAACTTCACGATGTAATTATAGTTGCTCATAATCCAACTTTGGATATAAAGTTTTTAGAATTAGCTGGTGTAAAGCTTTCTGGTAAATCAATAGACACTTTGGAGTTGGTCCAATTTTTATTACCTGCTCATCATAGTTATAATCTCGAAAATTTAATGCATTATTTTGGGATTGATCATACTGATAGTCATCGCGCTTTGGCAGACTGCCTCTCTACTATTTCCCTATTAGAAAAAATGATTGCCATTCATAATTCATTTTCTGATAACTTAAAATCAGAGCTCAAGGAATTTTTAGATAAAGGTCAATTTGAATGGGCTAAACTTTTAGAGTTAAAAATTTCTCAGGATAATATTCAAGCTAATGATTCTCTGTCACATGATCAGCTTGCTAGTGATAAGTTTGTTTCTTTTGATGAAGTTGTAACTATAGATGATAAGCATGATCTTCATGAATCTCGAGTCGCTAATTCTTTGCAAGATAAAGAAGGTCAGTGGTTGATAACAATGAGAAGCAAGCAAGAAGTTTTAAAATTATGGCAAGCTGGTTTGGTAGAAGGAGTTTTTGAAACAAAAGATTTATTTGATTTAGAAAATTTTGAACAATTTAAATTTAGTGCAACTACTCCCGAGGAATATAGGTTTATTCTAAAAATATTGGTATGGCTTCATACTAATTGGCAAACCAAAACTGTTTTAGATTTGAATTTATCATTTTTTGGTGGACAGTTTAAAAATTATATTACAGGCGGTGATTATATAGAGAGCGAAAGTAAAATCGTTGCTTGTGATTATCGTACTTTAATTAGTTTGTCAGAAAATCCTTTTGAATCAAATCGTTCTTTGGTCGTTTGTGACTTGCAGCGCTTTGAATATTTTTTAACTCATAATAGTACCGAGCGAATCAGTTGGCACTCTTTTAACTATGTACTTAAATCTATTTACAATCCTGAAACTCAGTCTGGCCAATCAAAGTATAAAAATCAAGTAATAGATTCTCTAGCTAGTGTTGATTTATTTTTTGGCTTAGTGCAAATTACTTTGCGTGCTAATTTAAAAGATTTAGACTATATTTCTGTCTCTGAGTTAGAGTCAAAATATGGAATTTTTTATAATAGACTTAGTCAGGCAGCTAGTAACTTAACTTCTAAGTTACAGGGTTTATCTGAAGCTAATGGTTTTGACTCGATACTTAAGTTGGCTAATAATTTAAATCGCTTTTTCTTACCGCAAGATAATACAGTAAAGTGGATAGAGTTATCAGACGAGAATGTGACTCTCCATGCTCAGCCTATTGAGATTAAGCAAATTGCATCCGAGTTATTTAAAAAATATAACTCAATACAGTTTACAGATACACTAATTCAAAAGCACTTACTTTTTTATTTAGCCGAACGATTAGGAATAGATACAGATATAGCCGAGAATATTAATAATTATTGTAAGATTGATATTAGTCCAATTAGTATAAATTTAGATAATCCTAAAAGTACTTTTACTAGTATTGGTTCGGAAAATTTTCCAGTAGTAATAATCTTCAGTGGTCCATCTGGAGTAAAAAATTTCTATAAAGATCATTTTGTAGAGCTTTCTATGGATTATAGATTATTTGCTCAAGAGTATTCGGGTAGTGGAAATAAAATTTTTAGAAATTTTAGGATATTTCCAAACGCGCTTTTGCTGGCAACTAGTCAATTCATTAACAAACAAAAATATGCAGCCCCAAGTGGCGCAGTTGTTTATTTAACTTGGCCTAAAACTGACGAAGTTCATCCTTATATAACTGCGTTGCTTGAAAAATACCAAGGAACTTTTCCTAATTTGGTAAATATACTTAATTCAAATGACTTCATTACAAATCTTAAACAGATGTCTGGAGGTAATTTGCCTAAGATTTTTGTTTCAAGAACGGTTTACGAAAAAGAAAAGAATAATTTTTGTTTATGAGTTGTGGACAAGTAAATTTTTGAAACTAAAATAATTTATTTTAACTAATTTTTTATTGATTGAAATTAAATTATTGACAGGAACATTTTTTTTTGCTATTATATAAAAGTCATAAGAAAGCAGACGTACATTGAAAACAAAATACAAGTCAAACTGAACGAAGGAAATCTGCACTTTTAAGTATCTAGAGTGCTTGAAGGTAGCTTTCCTTTAAACTTCTCGTCATAGCCTGTTCCAATCTAGGCTGTATGAAAACAAAAATAAATGTAGGTTCTTTGCTGTCCTTAACAGCAACAAAAATTTTTCAAAAACAAAAACAAAAAACAAAAAAAGAACAAAAAGTTTTAGGTCTAACGACCACAAGAGAAGTTTGGAGTGCAGTTTGACATAGATTGGAATGCAGACGCTTTCTTGCGACGTTGTCGCCAGAACACTGAAAGTCATTAAGTTGGTAGCGACCGCTTGTGCTTTAGGATCTCAAAAGTTGGGGTCCTACAGCACGAGCGGCGACTATCTGGAAGCTTTCAGATAGCGCCTCTATCAGGCCTGTTCATTTATAAAATTTGGGGCCCATGATGGGGCGCTTTTTAGTTTGTAAATTTATATTTCCCTCTTGGCGGAAAACCCCACTAATTGTATAATGAGAATAATTAATGATAAACACATGCTATCACAAGATTTTATAGAAGAAATGAAGTCAAAGCTTTTGGCTGAACAAGAAACTTTATTAAATGATTTAAAAGGGATGCCTCAACATTCAGAGGTGGGTTCGGATTTGGATGAGAATGCAACCGAAGTTCAGTTGGATGATGTTAATCGTGATATGTCAGAACGTATTAATTCTGATTTAGAAAAAATCAAAATTGCCCTTCAGAAAATTGAAGATGGTACTTATGGTGTTGATGATGAAGGGAATGAAATTTCTGAAGATCGTCTTAGAGTTATTCCTTGGGCTGATAAAGCAATTTAATTTTATTTGTGGAGCAATCAATTATTAAACCTAATTTGAATTTAACCGAAAGATTGAAACAGTCTTTCGGTTTTTGGTTTGTTAATTTAATAGCGCTACTGGCCATAACTCAATTAACCAGGGTTTTTATTTTACAATCAAATTGGAATTTATTCTTAAATGAAAAATTTGCCTTTAGTTTGGATATTCCAATTTCAATAATTTATATTTTGTATGTAGTAGTCTTTAGTTCTATTGTATGGTACTTGATAAAGCAGTGGAAATTTTTAACTTTTTTTGGGAAATTAGGATTTGTTTTAATTTTATCGGGCGGCTTATCTAATTTGGGAGAGCGAATTTATTTTGGTTATGTGGTGGATTATATTTTTTTACTGAATGGAGTTTTGAATTTTGCAGATTTCTATATATTCATTGGTGTCTTGTTAGTTTTACTCTCAAGCACTAATTCAGAAAATATTTAAAATAATTTTTTAAAAATTTTACATGTAGTTGATCGACCAGCAGTTATGCTGGTTTTATGATTCAAAAAATATTTACTGCTACTCCTAGTGGTTACCATGCCAATCTAGTAGAAGTAGAAACCGATGTTAGTAATGGCTTACCTTCTACAATTATCGTAGGTTTGCCCGATACTGTAGTTCAAGAAAGCAAGGAGCGGGTTAGGGCTGCAATTCGTAATACTGGTTTTAGTTATCCACCCACTCGTATTTCCATAAATTTAGCACCGAGTGATTTGCCGAAAGTTGGTAGTCATTTTGATTTAGCCATATCTCTATCTATTTTATTAACCGGTGGTTTAATTGATTTTGATCCGAATCAAAAAATGTTTATAGGTGAATTAGCTTTAAATGGGGACATTAGATCAGCTAGTGGTGTATTATCTATGGTTTTGGCGGCAAAATCAGCTGGTATCGAAGAGGTTTATGTTCCTAATCTTAATAGTGCAGAAGCGTCTTTAGTTAAAGGAATTACTGTTTATGGAATTAGTAGTTTGGAAGATGTAGTAAATCATTTGATTAAAATTAAAGAACTTTCTAGTTCTTCTTATTTAATAACTAAATTTGAACAATTTAAAAATCAAACTAATTATTATATTGATTTTTCAGAAATCTCTGGGCAATCCGCAGCAAAGCGAGCTTTAATAATTGCTGCGAGCGGTTTTCATAATTTACGTATGGTCGGCCCTCCGGGAAGCGGTAAAACAATGTTAGCAAAAGCATTGGTTGGAATACTACCAGAATTATCAGAAGAGGAAATTTTAGAGACCACTAATATTTATAGTCTAGCCGGAAAGTTTTCTGAAAAAAATATTACCCATAATACATCTTCTCAAAAAGATGCGAATACAAATATTGTAACTAGTAGGCCGTTTCGTGCTCCACATCATACTTCATCTGTATTTTCATTGATTGGTGGTGGTGCCAAGCCTCGTCCTGGAGAAATTAGTTTGGCTCATAATGGGGTATTATTTCTAGATGAGTTACCAGAGTTTCCTAGGAGTGTTTTAGAAGTTATGCGCCAACCTTTGGAGGATCGATCGATAACAATTTCTAGGGCGCATAGCAAGGTTAGTTTTCCCGCAAAATTTATTTTGATTACAGCTCAAAATCCATGTCATTGCGGTAACTACAACGATCCTTTACTGACTTGTACGTGCTACCCAGCTGAAGTAATTCGTTATAATAAAAAAATTTCTGGACCGCTGTTAGATAGGATTGATTTACATTTAAATGTTCCTAGGCTTAAATATGAAGAGTTTAAAAATTCTTCAAACTATTTATTGCAAAATAATTCAGTAGAAGTTAGAAAATTAGTAAACTCAGCACGGTTATTACAAATACAAAGATTTTCTGTAAATGGCTTTTTTAATAAATTTAACAGTGAAATGACTTCTGTAGAGATAAAAGAACATTGCAAGCTTAATGCAGAAGGTGAAGATTTATTGGCTAAAGCAGCTGAGCAGTACCAGTTATCAGGGCGTAGTATTAATAGGCTTTTAAAAGTAGCAAGGACTATTGCAGACTTAGATGGTTCTTTAGATATAGAAACCTCTCACTTGGCAGAAAGTTTACAATATCGTATAAATAATTTTATTTAACATATGATATAATAGTCTTATATGAACAAAAAAGTCCGAAAAGCTGTAATTCCTGTAGCTGGTTTTGGAACTAGATTTCTTCCTGCTACAAAGGCTCAACCAAAAGAAATGTTGCCTTTAGTTGATAAGCCGATTATTCAGTATGTTGTAGAAGATGCTGTATCTAGTGGTGTTGAGGATATTATTTTGGTTACTGGTTGGCACAAGCGTAATATAGAAGATCATTTTGATTACCCATTTGAATTAGAAAAACGCTTAGAAGAATCAGGGAAATTAGAACAACTAGAAGAAATTCGCGCTATTGCTAATTTGGCTAATTTTTATTATGTTCGTCAAAAAGGTCCAATGGGTAACGGTACTCCGATTTGGAACGCTCGTCATCTTATTGGTGATGAACCTTTTTTGGTGCTCTGGGGTGATGAATTTGTAGAAGCTAAACCACAAACTCGTTCTCAACAACTGGTTGCTGCTTATGAAAAATATGGTGGTAGTGCTATTTTGGGAACAATGCGAAGTTCTCGTCCAGAAGATTATAATAGATATGCTTATGCATCTGGAGATGAAGTTGACCCAGGCGTTATTAAAGTCAAGCAGTTAATAGAAAAGCCTGGAGTGGGGGTTATTGACTCTGATCATGCGATTGTCGCTAATTATTTATTTGGACCTGATTATTTTTCTGCCATCGAAGAGGCTATGCATGATTTGGAGGTACGTAACTCAAAAAATAATACTAACGATGAATTATATTGGGCTGATGGAATGAATATTATGTTACGTGATGGTAAAACTGCTCATGCGGTTGATATTCAAAATGCCCGTTATTATGACTGTGGAAATAAGCTTGAATACTTGAAAGCAGTGGTAGAATTTGGTCTTAAACACGATGATTTAAAACAAGAATTTCAAGATTTTCTTAAAAACCTTTCAGTTTAGTTCAAGTTTTCTAAAAGAAATAAAAATGAAACAAAATAAAAAATCTATTCTCAAAAAACTTAGCTTTGCTTTGGCAATAGTTTCTTTGTTGTTGCTTTCGGCGGGTTGTGGGGGTGGTGGTACCAAATCTGCAAAAGTAACTCTAAAAATTTGGAAACCATTTGTTGATAGTGACAAAATGAAAGTCTTGATCGATGCTTATAAAAAACAGCATCCAAATGTTACTATTGAATACACAAAAAAGAATATTGAAAATTATGAATCTGATTTATTAAATGCTTTAGCAACTGGTAATGGTCCAGATATATTTTCTATTAATAATACTTGGTTACCAGAGTATTTAGATAAAGTTACTCCGGCTCCAGAAAAACTTTATACAATTAAAGAGTACAAAGACGCATTTGTAGATGTGGTTTCTACTGACTTTGTTCGTGATAATAAAATCTACGGTACAGCGCTTTGGGTGGATTCTTTAGCTCTTTATTATAATAAAGATTTATTAGGAACAGCGGGGATTGCTACTCCTCCGACATCCTGGGATGAGTTAGAACAGGATTCTAGAAAAATCGCTAGTCAAAACGAAGAAGGTTATTTTGATCGCAGTGGGGTTGCTATGGGTACTTACGATAATGTTAATCGTGGGGTTGATATTCTTTACTTATTAATGTTGCAGGCAGGAACTGTGCCATGGAGTCCTGACGGCCGCACTCCAAAATTTGCTTCAAGTGTTCAAAGGAATGGGAAGAGTTTTAATCCTGGGGTAGAAGGTTTGGATTTTTATACTTCTTTCGCTGATCCTGCTACTCAAAACTACACTTGGAATTCTGAAAGTGATTATTCGACCGATGCTTTTGCAAATGGTAGAGCAGCGTTCTTGTATGGTTATAGTTACACTAGAGCTCAGATTGATGCAAAGTCACCTAATTTAAATTATGACGTTGCCCCTGTCCCTCAGTATGATTTGTCTCAGCCAAGTGTAAACTTTGCTAGCTATTTTGCAGAGGTGGTAAGTAAACAAAGTAAAAATTCTACCGTTGCTTGGGATTTTTTAAAGTTTGCTACTAGCAAAAAAGCATTGGATAGTTATTATGCTAATGATAAACAACCTTCTTCTAGAAGGGATTTAATTGAATTACAAACTCAAGATTTAGAGATTGGAGTGTTTGCTCATGCTAACTTGACTGCAAAATCATTTTATAAGATTGATGAAATTAGATTTGATTCTATTATGGGAGATGCTATAGAAAATGTTTTATTAAGGGGACAAAGTGTTGCAAGTAGTTTGTCCAAGGCTCAAAGTCAGGTTACTAGTTTGATTCAAGAAAAATTATTTTAGTTATAAGTAGTTGCTACATAGGATATGATTAAATTTATCAATTCAAAACTTAAAAGTAAGTTGGGACCAGTTTTTTTGGCGTTAGCGACTGCTCTATTTTTATTGGGAACATTAATTTTATCTTCAACTTATTCTCATACGGTCCAAGCCAAGGTTTCTACTGAAGTAAGTAATTTAGTTAAGAAGGCTATTGCTAATACTCAAAAAGCTTCTACAGATATTACCTCTAAAGCTTATACAGAAGCGAATTCCGAATTAACAGTAGCAGTTAATAATGTTAAAGGTGCTATTAGTAAAACTACTGACCAAGACCTAAAGAAGAATTTATCTGAGGACGTTGCTAATATCGAAATTGCAAAGAGTTTAATAAATGGTCAGAAGTATGACCAAGCTTTAAAGGAGACTCAAAAAGTAGCTACCTCTTTAGATGCGCACTTAAAAGCCGCTGACGGTGGTGCAACTACGACAACTAATACCACTAATAAGGCAAACTCTACCACTACAAAATCAGCTAGCGAGAAAGCACCGAGTAATCTGAATACTCCTACTGGTGAAAAAGTTGATGAATCTGGCCAGTCTGGATTTGTTATTTGCGGAAACACAGTAGATACTCCTTGCAATATTACTCATTTATTCAGAGCTCTTACGATTATAATCAATTATTTGATTTCTATGGTGGGATTGGTTGCAATATTGTTTATCGTTATAGCTGGGGTTCAGATAGTTGCTTCCCAAGGAACTGTATTAACTTCGGACGGAGGTCAAAGTCAGCTTACTGCAGCAAAGAGACGACTTGGTGGAGCAATAACTGGGTTGATATTAGTGGCTGTGGCTTTTGTACTTGTTAATTCTTTATTGGCTGGGTCCTTCAATATCGGGATTCGTAATGGAGCTACCATTTTAACTAATCCAAAGGCTTATATTAATGAAGGTCAGACCCCTCCATCAGAAGTAAACTCTAATACTAATTCTACTACTAATACAACTACAACAAACACAACTCAAACCAAATGAAATCAAATATAATTCAAATAATAAGGAGATTTTTCTTAGTCATTATTGTTATATTTGTATTAATAACTCCTCATGTTGTATTAGCTCAAAATACACAAACACAAACTAATTCCAATACCAAAACTAGTTCAGAAATAGAGACTCAGGTTAAGGCAGAGTATGATAAAGTCTATGCTGCAGAAATTAAAAAAAAGACCCCTCCAGACAAAGCTAAAGAAATTGCTACAAAAGCGGCTGAAAAAAAACGAGCAGAATTAACTAAAGGTGTAACTAATAAACAAACTGTAGAAACTGCTTCTGGTGATAAGGCTGTTTATCTTTCTAGGACTTATGATGGAGTTGATTGGGAAGGGACTTTGTCTATAAAAAATCCTAGCGGTTTAAATGATGTAACAGAGTTAATTACTAAGTTAATTAATTGGTTATTGATGATAATCGCCATGGTTTCAACAATTATAATTATATATAGTGGAATATTGTTAGTATTTAATGGTGGTAATGAAAGTACGGTTACAAAAGCTAAGACTACTATTATTTGGGCAATTGTTGGTTTGATTGTTTCGGTTAGTGCATTTGCATTAGTTAATATTGTTCAAACATTATTGTAATTTCAGAAAGTAAAAAATTTATGAGACTAAAATCTTTTATAGCTTCGTCGTTAATAAAAAAAGCAATAATTATTTTTGTATTTTTAACAGTTGTGGCTCCAGTTGTGATTCATACTCCTGTAAACATAGCCCAAGCTAAAGTCTCTACAGAAGTAGTTAATTTAATTAAAGAGGCGATATCTAAAACCCAAAGAGCAGCTACTAGTATTAGTGCAACAGCATACATTGAAGCAGACTCAGAATTAACTACAGCTTCAGGTAATGTAAGAAATGCATTAAGTAAAACTACAGATCAAAATTTAAAAAAGAATTTATCTTTGGATGTTGCTAAAATTGAGAATGCTAAACAGTTAATAAGTGTTAAAGAATACAATCAAGCCCTAAAAACTACTCAGCAAGTAGCTACTTCCCTGCAAACTCATTTAGATGCTGCTGAAGGGGGTTCAACTACTACCACTACAAATTCGGATACAGGTTCAACTACTAATACTGATAACTCAGGTGGTGGAAGTAGTGGAGGCTCTGGAGGAGCTGGTTTGTCTAATGATCAAATTAATTCCAATACAGATGCAGTCCCAGGAGCTAGTTTTGATACAGTTCTAGGAACGTTTTCTAATTTATTAGAATTCGAAAGTGTTCCAGAGTTAATAATACGATTAATTAATATTTTATTGATGCTGGCAGGAATGATTGCTGTTCTAGTGATAATTGTTGGTGGTTTTAATTTAGTAACTGCTGCGGGAAATGAATCAAAGGTTACTAAAGGGAGACAATCAATTATGTGGGCTGTAGCAGGCTTGGTTTTATGTTTGATGTCATTTAGTATTGTTGCAATTATTCAGAAAATTATTTCTTAATATGAATAAAATTATTTTAAAAATATCCATACCCTTGATAGCAGTGGTCACATTATTGGTTCCATTTTTTGTTTTTGCTCAAAATACTTCTACAGTTAATACTAAAAATAATACATCCACAGAAGTTTCTACATGGGGATGTGATGGCCTGCAAGAACAAATAAATCAATATGGAGGTGGTCGGGTTGGAGAACTTCCTAAATATTGTTCCGAAGGTGATATTTATAATAAAGCAATATATTGGTTATATTACATTTTAGCTATCGGAGCAGTTATAGCTATTATATACGGCGGATATATGTATATGACAGCTTCAAGTAACGAGAGTCAGGCCAAAAAAGGAAGGAATATTATTGTTTATAGTATTATAGGTGTTGCTGTTGCAGTCCTTGCTACTGCTGTTGTAAGGATTGTAATAAATCTAACCGTTGATAATAAGATTTTTTAAAACTCTTTAATTCTTGCTCAAATTATAGTACAATTAAGTTAATGAATTTTGGCCATTTTTATGGCTTTAATATCAGTAACTCGCACTTTGCGATAGAGTTTAAAACTCAAGCAGAAGGGTGGTGAGAAATTTGAAACAAATATTAAAAAATCTCAATTTAAAAATAGTCGGACAACTAATTGCTAGTATTGCAATTGTTTTTATGCCTGTACTAATGCTTGCTCCGCAAGTCGGACAGGCTCAATTAGTAGATCAATTCGTTGATGAGTGTCCAGAAGAAACTGGTGTTCGTTGTAATGAAGGTGGATTAGGTGAAATTTTTGTAACAATCATCAACTGGGCTTTGGGAATTGGATTTATTTTAGCAGTTGTATTCTTGATTTATGGTGGTTTCCGTTACATTCTCGCTGGTGGTAATGAAGAAAGTGCTAAAGCTGGTCGTACAGCAATTTTCAATGCCTTAATTGGTGTGGTAATTATTGTATTATCTTATGTTATTGTTCAAATCGTTTACCGATTCGTATCTGGTGATACAAGCGGTGGTGGCGTTTTTGGAACCTAATTTTATCCCGCATCTAGATCGATCTGGTATGCGGGGTAATTCCGGGGGCAAAATTTTTCAATTTTCCCTCCAGAATTATTTAATATTAGAACTTTATGAAAAATATTCTTATCAATATAATGACCACTATAGTGGTTGTTACTTTGTTTGCTTGGATCCCAATTTCTACTGCTGATGCTCAAACTCGTAGCACAACTCGAAGTCAGAACAATAGCACTTCTACAACTTCTTCTAGTGGTGACCGTGTCCAGGATGGCTTAGATTCTATTAAAGATGCTTTTCCAGAAACTATAGTAGATAAAGAAAGTACTCCAGAAAGTTTAGCTAAGAGAATCATTGACATAGCTTTGTATGTCTCAGCAATATTAGCGGTTGTATTTATTATTTACGGTGGTTATCAGTATATTTTTGCTGGGGGTAATGATGATACAGCCAAAGCTGGTCGTAAAACCTTAGTTAACGCACTGATTGGTTTAGCTATAGTAGTCCTTTCTTATATTATTGTTCAGGTTGTTTATCGCTTCTTAACTCAAGGATCATGAGATTGATTCGTATTCAATTTTTAATTTTAATTATCCTTGGTTTTGTAACTAGCTTTTTATTTATAGCTAGTCCAGTAAATAGGGTTCAGGCTCAAGTTAAATATGTTGCGACATTATGTTTATATACTGATAATTTTGATGTTGAATGGCCTAATGAATCTGGGAAATGCGCTACCAATACAGGATTGATTTCAGTTAAGCCAGTTAATGTTCCTACTACTTTTAAAGCTGTGTGTGTAGTAAAGTCGCCTTCTGGTAATGCATATAAAATCCTTGATTCCATCGATCAAGCAGGGAAGGCAACTTGTGATAAGTATAAGAATGATACAGCAAATTATACTAATGTCACATTGGTGGCAAAAACTTCTTTTTTAGGAACAGAACCTCCAGTAGGGACTAACACAACAACTGGTTCGACTAATAATAATCAAAGTACTACCAACACAACAACGACTAATACAACCAATACTAACAGCACAACTAATAACACAAACAGCACCACTACCAGAAACCCAACCAGAACTAATACAAAAACAAATAATTCTAGTTCTACTGTAAATGATATAGGTAATTGTCCTGAAGGCTTTACATCTAAAGGACCGTTATGTGTTCCAAATAACCCTTTTGGGGACTCTGATGGAATTGCTGGTAAGGGTAGTGTGGGAGAACTTGCCACTTCGATTATTTCTATACTCTTATCAATTTCTGGAATCGTGGCAGTGATAATGATTATTATAGGTGGTTATACTTATATGACAGCTCGTGGTAACGAAACTCAGCAGACTAATGGCCGTAAAACCCTAGTTAACGCATTAATTGGTTTGGCTATAGTAATTGTGTCTTATGCATTGGTTCAGGCTATTACTAATTACCTAACTGATCGTTAGTATAGTAATAAAAAAACAGTTTGATAGAATAGTAGAATTTAGTATAATATATAACCAGTACCATCACTGGTTA
>CAYRJC010000027.1:0-13066 GCA_964424635.1 uncultured Candidatus Saccharibacteria bacterium
AGGCTTGGTGCCAAAGATAATTGCTTGACCAGAACTTTTCTCATCACTGGCAATATATTCAATGAAATCCGTGGGACAATATTTTTTACCTTTGCCGTAGCTTTCCCAATGCGGTTTGCCAGAAGTGGCAAACAAAGCTGTTTCGTATTCTTCTTGAAGCAGAGCATCGTTTTCAACTTCGTTATTTAGCACTACTTCCCCAGACGTACCCACTAAAGCAAAATCATATTTATTGAAAAATTTATACTTGGAAGCAAATCCTTGTACTCGGTTGGGTAAATGCCAAATAATGGTGTTGCGATACTTCCAGTGCTTTTCTAAAACATTCCAAATAGTCCGAAGGTTTTTCGGATTCTCGTACACGATTATGGAGAAGTCTGGTTTTTGTACTTGAGCTACATTAGCCATCCACAGGTCGGTAAAGTCAGGTGGCAGTTCATCGGTCTCTAAGTACTTGCGATCACGCTTAAGGCCAAAGCCTTCAGTGGCTTTACCATTTCTTTTCTTGCCATGCAAATAATCGAGGATGTAGGGCGGATCTGTAAAGCACATGTCAGCTTGCTGTCCGTTCATGAGTTTTAGCATGTCTGCTTCGATGGTGGAATCGCCGCACATCAGTCGACTGCCATCTAAATCATACACATCACCTTTTTGAGTGTTTATATTTTTGATATCCAACTTATCGAGTTCTTTTTGCAGATCAAAGACCTCGGGTTTTTCTTCGATACCGAAAATATCATCCAGTTCTTCACTATCAAAACCCATATCGGTGAGAAAGTTCTCGTCGAATTCAGCCAGTAAATTCATATCCCATTCACCAACATTTTTGTTGAGGCGAATGTTTAATTCTTTTTCTTTCTCGATGTCAGGAATGTTTAAATAGACTACGGGCATCTCTTGGTAACCAAGTAATTTGGCTATGTGCAAGCGAAAATGGCCCCCGATCACAATGTTTTTCCTGCTTTCCGCACAATTAACGATAATGGGGTCGACCACGCCATAACGCTTAACACTCTCAGTTAGCTGCTGGGTGGTATGCTCATCCCATTTGCGTGGATTATATGTAGCTGGCTTTAGCTCAATAATTGGCACATATTCAATTTTCAAATCTTGTTTTTGCATAAAATAAAACTATGATTAATGTTCATAGTTTTATTAAAACAAATAGGGGCTGGGGATAAGATGCAAAAACTGGACTACTTTTTGCCCGCTTTAGGACCGCGTTCTGGACGAGTCAGCCTAGCTTTTCTCAACCTTTCGATTTTCCTAACCATGTCTCGGGCTTTACTTCCCTCCGACTTGTTGCCGAGTGCCGTCTCAGAGATTTCAGCCCATGTCATCGAATATCCAGGCTCGTCAGTATTACTTTGTTTTTTTCGGTCATTAAACACCTTTTCTACTTTGATGTACTCGTCTATTTTTAGAATTTTAGGATGTTTGGGCAGCCATTTCTTAGCCATGCTATCGACATAATTTTTTAATTCTTCCCACTCATCTTTAGTTAACCGCGTGTATATATTGATTGGAATGTAGCCAGCTTCCCAGGGCTTTTCGCCCGCTTCGTAAAGACCTCCGGCATAGTTATGCTGCGGCGCATCAATTTTATGGGATAAGATATATCGCTGGATTGATTCCTTAAAGTGATTCGGTATGTTGAATCTTTTGGCTAGGGATTTTGCTATGCTAGAAAAGTAATTAAGGGGAAGTCTGTCATGCAATTTTTTGTTCAATTCCAGAAATTCAGAATAGGAAATTAACTTGTTTTTAAGTTGTTGGTGGATACGCCTTCCTTCTTCGCTAAAGGAGCGAGACAATATAATTTTATCGCTTTCTTCAACCAGCCAGTCGTACCACTGACTGATAGATCCGTCATCTTTGTCTTCAAATCCCTCTGCGGGGATTTGCAAAAGCTCGCGGGCATCGCTAACTATTTTTTGAAAATCCTTATCTGATACCAGTAATTTCATCAAGTCTAAATTCCGATCGTACGACTCGGAGGAAAAGAATTTGCTTATTCTTTTGTCTTTGATTTTTTTGGCTAGTTTTCCCATATAATTTAATCAATTAAGCTTATTATCGCTTAATTTGGAGGTTTTAACAATCGTCTCAGAGTGCTAGAATAGTATTAAATAAGATTAAATACCCCTAATGGCCGGAAGAAAATATAGCAACCCACGCCCGAAAATTCCCATGGCAGTGCAACGACAAGTTAAAGTCGAAGCGCGCCATTCTTGTATTGTATGTGCAACCCGGGTTTCTTTGCAGCTGCACCATATTGATCAAAATCGAGAGAATAATGATCCAGCCAATATCGCATGCATGTGCAGTAACTGTCATGGCATGTTCCACGATGGGAAAATCACCCCACTGGAACTGCGTCTCTACAAACAGAAGGCCCAGGAGGTTGAGGAAGAAATTACTAAACTTCGCCAAGCTTTGGCGTACTATGAGCAAGCTCCACAGGTATCAACCTCGGCTGAGTTCGCTCAGCTCAAACTTAAATACCAAGGGCTTATGAACGATTTCGGCGACAAGCTGATTTTTTATCAATCGTTTATTTACCTTATTCCAGAATTTTATTTGGATCAGCGCGGTGAACCGGTAAGAAGTTTGGTGCGGGAATTGTTACAAATGACACCCGAAGATGAGTCGATCGTAATTTCGCATCTAACAAACTTAAACCTGATAGAATCAGTTGGGGATTTAGTCTCACTTAAGGACAAGACTGACGCGAAACTGGCACTCAATGAATTGATTGATTCTAAAAAGATTGACCTGAATAAAATTCTAGAAAAATTCTCTACATATGAAGGTTAAAAAGCAACTCCTTTCACGCCTGATGGCACTTGATAATAAAGAAGCTGACAAGCAGTTAGCGGATTTTGCCAATGATATTAAAAACACAATTCAGCAATCATCGGATAACGATGAGGTGTTCGACCAGCTTGAGCTTCTTGAGGAGTTTATTTACAAAGTACCAGCTATTGCCATTGAGATTATTAGGTATATTCTAGCCAACCCTTTGGAGCTTAAAGTTACTAAAACTGACTTCGGCGATTTACCAGGCAAACCGCCTAAGGATATACTTTTAAAATGTATAAAATTACTGGACCGTTTGCGTTATATCGCAATCGATGATGTCATGAGTATCGCTAAAGAATTACTGCTCCAGGATGACGCTGATGTTAAAGCCCGTACCTCTGAAATTCTCAAACATTTAGCACAGTATGATTATACTTTGCTTTCGAAGACCAAGTTGGGTTACAGTGTTCAAAGAAAAATCCTAGATTATATTCAAGCATGGTCCCCAGAGGAAAAACTTAATAATTTTGAATTCATCGAAGTAGTAACTCAAGAATTGCTTGGATCTTCAGTTGAAGGTACGAGCGCAGAAACATTCGATACTTTAACTTTTCATCGAGGAGCGGTTCAGCCAACCCAGTTTCTAAAAGAACTTCGGAAAGAAACCATGGATCTTGTTTTTGATATGTATAAAAGAACCGTCGAACCTAGTAAAAAATTAAAGCTGGTGAGAGTACTGGAGGAAGCGGTGCGAGCACCGTCAAGCGTAGCTTATGGAGACGATGTATCCCAAATGATCGCGGAGGCGGGATCTCAGCTTACCAGTATTTATCGACAAATGATTTTTGATGATAAAAACCAACTTACAGGTCCATTAGCGGTAGTCGAGGAGGTTGATAAACGTTTGTATTGGCAACAGAAGCATAATTCGCTTATGTCTCTGGAGGCGGATCAACTTCGCAAAGATATTCTTAATAACAAACTATACAAATTAACGCGCCTTTTAGTGGGTGACGATATTGTGTACCGAGAAGAGCAGGGATGGGATGATGCGGATCAAAAACGAGATACCGAAATAGCAGATCAAATTAAAACAATAAATAGGAACAACATCGATCAGTGGATACAGGACATCACCACTATTGCAAGCGAGAAAGGCGTAATAAATGAATGGCAATACGCTCCTTTTAGAATATTTATAAAAAAATTGGCATCTGACAAATCGGAATTAGCCGAGAAAATGTTAATCCATGCTTTTGACCACCACTCGCCGTTGCTGGATTTCTTAGATAGTTTCCTTAGTAGTTTTAGATCGAGAAACCGATTGGATTTATGGGATTCATTCGTGCGACGCACCCTTAATGAACAAAACCCTGTTCTTGTATGTGCCATCCCTTATTCTTTATTGGCAGGGAATAACGAACCTATTATCGAGTTACGACTAAAGGATATGAGGTTGTTAAAGAAAATGGTGACTCAAAAGGCGGAGTTTTCATTCCTAAAATCTCAAAATGAAAAAAATTATGCACTGCATCACGCCATAATTAATGTTCTAATCAATCAGTATCCGGCGCACCCCAAGATTATGGAGCAGTTAATAGTTATCGAAATAAAGAGTTATCCAGATTATGATGCTACACATTTACATGCCCTCTCTTTTAATATCCATAGCAAAGATTTGAACTTTGACGAGTGGAGTGAAACGAGTTTGGGGGAGTTGAAAAAAATGTTAATTCGATTTGCAGACATTGATTGGCACGCACAGGAAATATTAGTAATGTTAGGCAAGCTAAATATTGAATATATATTTGATATTTTTGCTGCGCGCATAAAGCACGATGGAAAAGAAAAATCCAAACGAAAAAGCTTTGTAGACACTTATAACTATAGGGCTATTCCGTATGACTTCAACCCCGATTTACAAAATTTCATTCGCACGCACCCAAAAACTTTAACAATTTTGCAAGATTGGTTGGGGCGAACAACAACAAAGTGGTCGGCCTATAATTGGGAGTTAGGTCATCTGATAGAACGGGTGGGAATTTCACTGCAGGATATAGTGAAACCTTTAATCCAAGCCGGTGATAATGCGAGCTTAAAAAAGGCGGTCTACTTGATGGATCCATTTAATGGTGTAGACATTGAATTGTGTATGGAAATTGTTGCTAAAACGGACAATAAGGAGATAGTAAGCCACTTGCAAGGACAGTTTTTTACCACAGGTGTAGTTAGTGGAAAATATGGTATTGCTGAAGCTCATGAGAAGAAAGCACAAGAACTCGAAAAGTTTTCTAACAGTGAAAACCCCCGTATTAAAAAATTCGCTATCAAACTGATTGAAGATCTTAGACAAAGCGCCGCTCAGGAACGAATAAGATCTGATGAGCAAGAGAAGTTAAGAAAAATTAACTTCGAAGATTAATCATGTCCTAAATTAAATATTAGCCCACATAAGTGCCAATATTGCCAAAAGTGAGACACGAAACAGGGGCTTAAGGACTGTCTCATTTGTCTCATTTTGCCCCTACAAGACCCCGACCGAGATGCGTCATACCATCCCTGTGAAAGTGTCTCAAAAACCCTTATAATACCCCTAGAAGCTTGGTTCTGAACCGAGACTCACAGCCAACAAACTAAAGTATCACACGACCTAAGTGGGTCAATTTTGAACAATCGCCGTAGAGGCGGTTTTTTGGTATAATTCCCCATAGTATAGATAAATTTCAATTCGTCCCTATGTCAGATGAACAAAAAAGATTATTAGAAAAACAACTGTGGGCTGTAGCGAATGTGCTACGGGGTAAAATGAACGCAGATGAATATAAGAACTATATTCTTGGCTTTATTTTCTATAAGTATTTGTCCGAAAAATTGGAACGGTACGTTAACGAAAAATTGCTTGCTAGAGAGGATTTTAATTTTGCTGAAATAAACGAAAGCTCAAAAGAAGGCAAAGAATATATTGAACAAATTAAAGAAAGTTGTATTGACCATCTCGGTTTTTTCCTCAAACCAAAACAGTTATTTTCATATTTGGTGAATAGAGGTAAAGGAAGTATTGAAGGCGAAGATTATTTCATTTTAGAGGATCTGAAAAATATCCTGAATTCAATTGAGCAAACCTCAATGGGAACTGCTAGCGAAGATGATTTCAAGGGGTTGTTTGACGATGTAGATTTAACTTCCTCTAAACTTGGTTCTACAGAGAGCAAAAAGAACGCCGTTATTACAGAAGTTTTAGCACATCTTAGTGGTATTGATTTTCAATTAGAAGATTCGAAAAGTGATTTACTTGGTGATGCGTATGAATATTTGATTGGTGAATTTGCGGCTGGAGCGGGTAAAAAAGGTGGCGAATTTTATACACCAGCCCAGGTATCACGTCTGCTAGCGCAAATAGTATCTGTAGGAAAACAAAGAGTGAAGTCGGTCTATGATCCAACTTGTGGGTCGGGGTCACTTTTACTCAGAATCAAGGATTATGTAGAGGTAACTCCTAGGTTTAAATATATTTACTGTCGGACTCGTTGGGTTATATCTAACCCTTATTGCACTTGTTGTAGCATCTCAGTCTAGGGTGTATTTGGATCCTCCTGATTTCCCAGATTTCTATTCTAAAGAAGCGTTGAGTAAAAACAATTTGGATTATAGAAATCAAATAATATCTAATATGAAATCTGCGTATACTACTAATAGTAATAAGCAATTACTAAAATCTCGGCTATACAACTTTGCGATTTACTGTTTTTTGTTAAGTATTACTTTTATGTTTTTAGGAATAATAGAAAAATAATATGTCTGATGATCAAAATCAACCAGTTACACCAATTCAACCAGTAGAACCTACTCAAACTCCTGGCACCCCGATCACTAAAAATCCAGGAGGCGCAAGAGTGCAACCTGTAGCACCTAGTAACCCTGCCGGAACACCCATGCCGTTTACCGAACCTAGAAAATGAGAAGACTTTTTAAATTAAATAATTGATAATACAATGAACAACCTTTTTAACCCTGAACCAGGGACATGGTATGCAAATTTAGTGAAGCCATCATGGACTCCCGAACCATCAACTATTGGCAATATATGGGGGCAGTATTATATCCAACAATAATTATCGGCTTTGTCGCTGTAGCGTATAAAGCATATAAGAGACAGTTGCCAAAGCGCATACTTGCAGTTTATATAGTTAATATTATCGCTAACCTGATTTTTACCCCAATTCAGTTCGGTATGCGAAATTTACCATTGGCTTCATTGGACATCCTGATAGTTCTAGTCACCATTATCATTCTTATTTACATGCTCTGGAACCGTGCCAGATGGATTGCCATTATGCTCGTCCCATATTTGATTTGGGTCAGCATCGCTACAGTGCTTCAGTTGTCCATCACGGTTTCCAATACCTAAGTGAAAGAAAATAACCCAACATACGTATTACATAAATGATAGATGGTCCGTCTCAAACCCAAGATAATCATATTTCTGACGAGCGTCTGGCGGTTTTGGCTTTGGAGAATCCTGATTACTATGGACAACTGATGCAGCGCTATGAAGCACCGCTTATGCGGTACATCAGAAGGCTAACTAACTTAGTACCCGAAACCGTCGAAGACATTTTGCAAGAATCATATATTAAAGCGTATCGGAACCTTGCTTCATTCGATAGCTCCCTTAAGTTTTCTTCTTGGATATATCGCATTGTGCACAATGAAACCATGAGTTACTTACGAAAAGTGAAAGTCAGACCCCAAGTACTGCTGGGAGATTTAGGAGAGGATGCACTTAATCGCTTGCGTGCTGAAAGCGTTCTAGAGTCAAGCATTGATCATAAACAGATGGCAGAAATCTTGAATACTGCAATAGCACACCTCAAACCAGATTACCAGCAAGCTTTCATTCTCAAGTTCATTGAAGGCAAAGACTATATTGAAATTTCAGATATTCTTCGGAAACCCATGGGTACGATAGCAACACTTATTAATCGTGCAAAAAAGCAACTGCGGGATGAATTATCCAAGAAAGGAATTACCTATGGCAACTATTAGCGATAAAGCGCTTGAAGCCATCAAGCAAAAAGAGATACAACCATTACCAAAGTGGCAATTCACCTTGCGTAATATTGCCATGTGGCTACTTTTTGGGATATCTATTGTTTTCGGCTCAATAGCCATAAGTGAAGACTTATTCCTGTTCTCGCAAAATGAGCAGAACTTGCAGCAGCGATTCGGCGGTTCCTTTTTGGAATATATACCTCAAAGCATTCCGTATGTATGGTTAGGGCTTACCATAGTGTTTATTATCCTCGCATATTATAACTATCGTAACACCAAGCATGGTTATCGATTGGGATTATGGCCACTGCTAATCCTTCTCATTGGCGGTAGCCTGCTAAGCGGCGAGCTTTTAAATCTTGCAGGCGTGCCAAAAGCAATTGACCAGTGGGCAAGCAAATTGCCTGTCTACGAACAAGCCGTGTTCCATGAGCCCGACATTTGGCATAAGCCAAGCGAAGGGTACTTGTCAGGAAGTGTTAAAAGTATCGATAACCAAAAATCACTTACCATTACTGATTCCACCGGCAAGGAATGGATAATATCGCTTGAAGAAAAATTCGGGTATGACACAAGACTACTTGAGAACGGACAAAAGATTAAGCTAATTGGCTCTAAAACTGGAGACCAATCATTTTCCGCCCGGCAAGTTTTGGTGGGTCCATAAACTTTGAAAGAAAAATCAATCATGCGCGTAGTATTAAGTGAAGATCATTAACCACTCAAGTCCTATGCGCATTTTATATACCCCATCACATAATAAGCTCATTCAAATTAAGCAAAAGTTGTTCAACCCGAAATACAAGTGTTTACCTCCGTAAATAGTTAAACCATTGAAAGAAAAATCCAAACAGTGCGTATTACTATATGAAAGACAATTAATTATACAAAACCATGAACACATTCAACGATTTCATCACCGAAGTGGGAAACTTCATCACCACTACAATGGAAAAAGTCCAGACGGTAATTGATTCCATTCCAGCCCAGCTCTTGTAGCGAGCAAAATACTATTAAACAAATAAATTTATGAATTGTCCCAATGATAACACTGTCCTGTCACTCTCTGAACGCCAAGGCGTGGAAATAGATTACTGCCCGCAGTGCCGCGGCGTGTGGCTTGACCGAGGAGAACTAGACAAGCTGATTGAGAAAGCTAGTCAAGATATCCCTCAACAACAGAATACAGGCCATCAACCCCGGGCTCATCATGACACTAACCGCTCCCATGACCGCCATCAAGACCACGACCGTGACTATGACGACGACTACCGTAGCGGTCATCATGGCAAGCGTAAAAAGTCCATGCTTGGGGATATATTCGATTTTTAATCATCAGTCTTTATCTTAACTATTAAGCTCCCCAATACAGCCATGGCTATAAGACATTTTCGAAAAATCATTTGGGCAGTGGTATTTAAGTTCGCCCTTAGAAGAGTGATCCGTTTTCTGGCAAAGAGATGGCGTGTTAAACTCAAATCATGAAAACCATTGCTCAAAAATTGCTTATAAAGCCAGGCAGTAAGATATGTGTATACAACATTCCTTCCTCAGTCGACACGGACAACTGGGGTATGGAAGAAACGCTTCAAGTCAGAAAGAATGCAGATATTGTCATTGCTTTTGCCAATAATAAAACCGAGCTTGATAGCTACACAAAAAAGGCTATCAGTTCGGTAAAATCGGGCGGCATTGTCTGGATCTGCTATCCAAAAGGATCTTCGAAAGTAAAAACTGATATCAATCGAGATACAGGCTGGGAAGTTATGCAAAAATTCGATTGGCATGGTGTTGCCCAAGCATCTATTGATGATACATGGTCAGCTTTAAGATTCAGGCCCCGCAGCGAAATCAAGCAAATGACACGGAAGTTTTAAAAGTTTATGAATATATTTAGTTTGTTGTATGCAAAAATAGATGACGAATCATTCCGGGATCGAATCGAACGAGCAGTAGTATATACTGCTTTGTTTTTATTCGGAGCGCAGCTTCTGCTCATCTATGGAAGCAAGGTTTTGCCATTCAATTTTTTAGAGCAGTTTTCAGGCTTGAGCCCATTTTCCGCTATACAAACCGCGTTCAACCTCATATTGTTGTTTGAAATATTTCTGCTTGTGTTATACCTGGCAAAACCTGCAATCGTTTCGGTCAAGCAACAATTCCAAATCGTATCAATTATAATAGTGGCTAATATTTTTAAAACCTTTTCGCTTCTACAAAGTGCAAGTGAGGACAGATTTTTTGAATTACTAACCATAGTCGCTTACCAGTCAGGCATTGCCTTAGGATTATTCTTTCTAATGATGGTTTTCAAGAGGCAGTCAGAAATGCGAGACGATGAAACTGAAAATCGCTTGATTCCAACCAAGCAGGCTATTTCTATTATTTTACTAGTCGCGCTATTAGCGTACCTCGTTATATATCTGTTGAGCGGTGATGCAAGTCTGGCTTCCGGCATCATATCAACCGAATTTTACAAACACATTTTTACGGCCATTATTTATGTAGACGTAGTGTTATTGCTGTTGTCATTTTTGCATACTAATAACTACGCTGTTATTTTGCGCAACTCACTATTTATTGTAGCCGTAGTGTTGGTGCGATTCGCATTTCCGCTAACCGAAGTATGGCAACTGATAACCGCCCTTGGGGCAACACTGCTTGTTATGGGAACTTTGGCAATATTTAGCATGGAAAGCAATAATAGAAAATTGGCATGAAGCAAAGGCAGTCAAAGTGTATAAGCAGCCACGTTTTGGTATAATTACTGCATGAGCTTTTTACGTCGAAACGCTTTGTATATTGCCTGGAAAATCGCATTGTTAGGGATGCTTGGCAGCTTGTATTTTCAATACATCCTGCACTTTGCACCCTGCGTATTGTGCTGGTACCAGCGCATAGCAATGTATCCGTTAGTTATCATTTTAGGAGTAGGAATTTTGAAAAAGGATAACAGCTTTTTGTGGTCTGCAATGCCACTGGGGATAATCGGCCTGTTAACGGCTATCTACCAAAATCTACTCTATTACAATATCATTCCTGAATCAGCGGCACCGTGCACGTTTGGTGTGTCTTGCACCACCCGGTATATTAACTGGCTTGGATTCCTAGACGTGCCGCAGCTATCTTTACTTGCGTTTGCTGCGATTATAGTATTGCTCATACTGCACAGGTCATTTGTAAATAAAAATTTTTCCAGTAATCCCTAATCGCTATGGATTGGCATCTAGTTGCATTAATAATACATCTCATAGGTTTCGCACTCGGCCTTGGCGGGGCGACACTGAGTGATATATTATTCTTCAAGTCGATTCGCGCTGGCAAATTGAGCGGAAGTGAACTTGCCATTTTAACCACACTTTCGCGTGTCATCTGGATCGGGCTAGGTTTACTCATCGTCTCAGGCTTGAGCATTTTTGCCATCATATATGCTGAGCGTGACTCACTGCCCATGCTGGCATCGCCTCGCTGGCAGGCCAAGTTAACCTTAGTCGCTATCGTTTTATTGAACGGGTTCATATTTAAATATTACATATTCCCATTCTTGCGCCTGAACGCAGGCCAACCAGTTTCCTTGCAAACACTCGGATCCAAGCTTTGGAGACTAGCTATTACCGGTGCTATTTCAATCGTATCGTGGTACAGTATACTGATTATCAGTACCTTGCCAAGAGAGTTTCAGCCACCGTACTGGAACTTTATGGCAGTGTGGATTGTCTTAGTTGTTCTAGGATCAATAGCTAGTCGGTATCTGCTCAAAAGAGTAATGAAATGATAACTTAACCGTGAATAATAATTAATAGGGGCTGATGATCACAGAACAAATTAATGAGCGTAAAGCGGAAATTGAACAAGAATTAGTTGAGCTGTTAGACCAAGCTAATAACGGTTTTACGTTAGATGATATCAAGAAGATTATTTATGATGAAGAAGATCAAGACGATCTGATGAAAATTGTTTCAATGTTTGATACTGGTCAGGGTGCAATAGAATTAGAAAACGTTCTAGAACTGGCCAGTGATGCCTGGAATTATTTTCCTCATAAAGTGTTAAACGGTTTATCTCCGGCAGAGATTTCCTTGCATAATCAAAAGTAGTAGGATACCAGTTTTGAGACAGTCTCACACCTTTTATAGCGTCTCATTTGTCTCATTATGGCCTGTCCGAGGAGGGTCAGAACTGATATAATATTTTCGGCTGGGGAAGCCTATGGATATTGTAGTTTAGGTTTTCCGAGACCGAGGAGGCCAGCCACCAAACTAAAGTATCCGGATGACCTAAGTGGGTCAAAATGAAGATCGCCGCAAAGGCGGTTTTTTGGTATAATTACGCCATAACATATTTGCCAATGTCAAAAATAGATACTTCAGAATTAGAGAAAATTATCATAGGGCGAGTGCTCCCTCGTATCTATTCTTTTTTTACTAACACTCTCCCGAACTACCTAAAGGTTGGCGATACATATCGCCCCATTGAAGAACGTCTTAATGAATGGAGGCGTTACTATAAAGACTTAGAAGAGGTTTCTCGTCATCAAGCAACTATAAATGATGAGGTCTTTTTTCGTGACTATGCTGTTCATAAATATTTGCAACAAAAAGGTATCAAACAAATATCGTTCGATAAGTCTAAAAATATTTATTCAAATGAGTTTTTTGAAGGTGCTAAAAAATCCGATGTTTCAGACGCTGTGAAAGATATTGTTAACAATTATCAAAAATCAGATACTTACGAATACTATAACAGCACAAAAGATCGAGTCGAATACCATTATAAACGCACTCAAACATTTAAGCCCCGTCAAAATCAGCAAGATGTAATTGATGCCTTTAGAGGTGCAATCAAAAAAGGACGAACCAATCTTCTAATGTATGCAGTAATGCGTTTTGGAAAATCGATAACTTCGATATGGAGCGCAAAAAGCATTAATTCCAAGCTAACTGTGGTGGTATCTGCTAAAGCTGATGTTCGCACAGAATGGAAACAAACAGTAGAAAGCCATACAGACTTTCAAGGTTATCGTTTTATAGATAAAGACGATCTCAAAAAAGGAATGAAGTTGTCTGATTTGTATGGTAAAAAATTCAAAACTGGTAGCGGTGACGAAGAGATTTGTACTAACATAGTGCTTTTCCTAACTTTACAAGATTTAGCAGGTTCGACTGAAGTTATAAAAAATCATCATGAGGTCTTAAATAATGCTTCAATCGAT
>CAYRJC010000028.1:0-13034 GCA_964424635.1 uncultured Candidatus Saccharibacteria bacterium
TGAAATTATTTCTGAATATGGTATTGGAAACGGTGTATCCTTGGTAATATTTGCCGGAATTGTTTCGCAGCTACCTAGTAGTATCGGTTCATTAGTTCAATTATATGATCCAAGTCAGTTACCAACTATTATTGGTTTCTTAATTGTTGGATTAATTGTAATTGCTAGCGTTGTTTTTGTTACAGAAGCTCAGCGTAATGTGCCAGTTACTTATGCTAAACGTGTAAGTGGCGATAAGCAAGTTGGTGGAGTTAATTCTTTTTTGCCGCTTCGTCTTAACCAAGCCGGAGTTATTCCAATTATTTTTGCTATTTCTTTGTTGTTGTTCCCAGCTATTATTGCGCAGTTCTTTTTGCAAGCTAAGACTCCTATTATTGTTCAATATGCCCAAAAAGCAATTGACTTTACTAATAATCAAGGTGTTTGGTATGGTGTAGTTTACTTTTTATTAGTAGTAATTTTCACATATTTCTATACAAATATTGTTGTTAATCCTGATGAAGTTTCTGAGAATATGCAGCGCAGTGGGGGATTTGTGCCAGGTATTCGTCCTGGTAAAAACACAGCTGATTATTTGTATAAAGTTTTGAATCGAATTACTTTACCTGGATCTCTGTTCTTGGGTATTATTGCAATTTTGCCATTTGTCCTTCAGACTTGGACTGGTACCAAAGCTTTGACTTTTGGTGGAACTGGTTTGTTGATTGTTGTTGCGGTAGTTATTGAAAGCATAAAGCAGGTAGAAGCCCAGCTAACCATGCATGATTACCAAAAGTAAATCTTAATTATGAATTTAAATCCTGCGAAAGCAGGATTTTTATATAGCTAGTTTTTAGATTAAAGCCTTTCATAAATACTACTTATAATGTATAATTTTATTCCATAAAAGGTTCAATTTAGGAGGAAATATGACAGAAAAACAACCAGTTTCTTTAATTTTAGGTGGAACATCCGGGCTTGGAAAAGAGATTGCTGAACTGTGTAAAATAAACGGTGATAAGGTGATTGTATTAGGTAGTTCAATTACGAAACAGTATAAGAGGGATGATATAACATATTCTCCTTGTGATTTAAGAACTATGTTGAGCGTTAATCAATTATTAAATCGTTTGCGGTTTGACGAATTTGGTATTATTAATCGATTTTTTTGGGTTGCAGGTAGGCTTTTGAAAGGTGATCTATCTCAACAATACGATCACGACGCTCTAGAAGTGATTGATGTAAATTTTCGTAATTCTATACTTGTTGCTAAACAGATATGGGGTCAAATGCAGGTTGCTAAATTTGAGTCAAAATTTGTGGTAATTTCTTCGTCTTCTGGAGTTAAGGCTCGAACAGATGAAGCAATCTATGTTGCTACCAAGCATGCTCAAGTTGGGTTTACTAGAAGTCTGGGTTTAGAGAACAAGAATCCAAACCTCAAAGTAAGTTTATTTATGCCAGGTGGTATGAAAACTCCATTTTGGGATAAAAATCCTCAAGTCGACTATAATTCATTTTTAGATCCAGTAGAAGTTGCTCGTAGGGTGTTTAATAATATAACTTTGCAGTCTGACTCCTATATGGAAGTCGAAATTCCTCGCCATAGTTAGTGGTTTTATTTACGTTGTCATTCTTTGACAGCGTTTTTATTTTGCTTTTATTTTAAAAGGGTTTTGTGGTATAATAACATCATTATGGCAGACCAAACTAAAAAAAATACCCTAGGTATTACTGGCAGAATAGAACAAGCTGGTTTTGAAAGTGATGTTCATGAAAAAGATATAGTAGCTCCAGAATCTGATGTCTTTTCCGTAGATACTAAAGAATTGGATAAAGGAAATCAAAGTATCGAAATAGACAGTGCTGTTGCAGGGTCTGGTGAGGAAGTTGGTAATCTCGGTTCAGAATCCACTGCGGTTATTAAAGATAACGCATCGGAAGTAGAATCTATTTTAGTTGAATCTAATTCTGAAACTGACCCCGAGTTAATAAAAGAAGAAAATATTGAGCAACATCTTTATAGTAATAATGATATCGACGTGGGAGACAGTAGTTCTGCTAAAGAACTTTTAAATAGCATTCTTTAGTTGAGTAGTTTACAAAACTTCAAAATCAAAACTTCAAAAATAAAAATAAATGCCTTTCGGATTGGAACTTAATACTATAATCATCGCTTCACTGCTACTAGGGATATTAGTAGTGGTGTTTTTAGTTGTTCTGGCTTATTATATTCATCGTCATTGGTATTATGGGTGGGTCATTTTACCACGTACAAAAAATTGGGTGTTTTTAGAAATCCAAATGCCTAAGGATAACAGTGAAGATAAGGAGAAGTATCAACGCGATGAAGAAAAAAAATTATTAATCGGGATTGCCGAACAGCTTTTTACTACTCTTTCAGGTATAAGTCATGAAAATTGGTTCTTTCAACCTAAGGATTATATTAGTTTTGAAATTGCTTGTACTGATAAAAAGATTTCCTTCTATATTAATTGTCCCCGCAAGCTTCAAGAGTTAATTGAAAAGCAGATTCAGGCTCAGTATCCCCATGCTTTTATCGAAGAAGTAAAAGGTTATAATCCTTTTCCGGACAAGGGGGAGATCGAAGCTTCTGAGCTAAAGTTGAATAAACAATATATGTTTCCATTCCGAACTTATAAGAATATGGAAACTGACCCGTTAAATGCGTTGACTAATGCAATGTCTAAACTTGGTGAAGGTGATAGTGCGGTTATTCAAATGATTTTGTATCCGGCTGGTCATCATTGGCAGCATCGGCCACGTCATATGGCTTTAGAGATTCAGCAAGGAAAAAATCCTAATATAGTTGCCAAAAGCGCTTTTGGAAGATTTGCACGTGAAGTTGGTGGGAGTATAAAAGATAGCACTTTGGGCGGTAGTCAATTAAGTAAAGATCAGATGCAGCAACGAACGGATTTGTCTGGTCGCTATGCTGCTATTAACCTAACACCTATGCAGCAAGAAATGGTTAAAAGGTTTGAAGAAAAAGCTAGTCGTCCAGGGTTCTTTACTAATCTTCGTATCATCACTGCATCTGCTACTCCTGGTACAGCTAAGGTGAATATGCACAACTTGGTATCTTCATTTTTGCAGTACAATATGCCGCCTTTTAATGGTTTTAGAATCAAAAGACGATCTAAGAAGCGGATTATAAAAGATTATATTTTTAGGATTTACCGCCGTTATGGTCGTAAGTTAATATTGAATACAGAAGAGTTAACTAGTATTTGGCATTTACCAACACCGTTTTTAGAAACCCCAAATATTAAATGGCTTCTTTCCAAAAAGGCCCCACCGCCGATTAATTTATCACCCGAAGGTATTTTGTTGGGACGAAACATATATCGCGGTCAAGAAACTCCTATTCATATGGCAAGAGATGATCGCCGTCGTCATATGTATATTTTGGGTCGTACTGGTGTAGGAAAAACGGAAATCATGAAGTACATGTCTGTTCAGGATATCAAGAACGGAGATGGGCTTTGTATTATTGATCCTCATGGAGACTTTATTGAGGATGTTTTGCCGCATATCCCTAAGGAGCGAGCAGATGATGTTATTCTTTTTGATCCGTTTGACACTGATCGGCCACTAGGGTTGAACATGCTAGAAGTAACTAGCGAAGAGCAGAAAGATTTTGCGGTTCAAGAAATGATTTCTATTTTTTATAAGTTGGTGACAGACCCGGCCATGCTTGGACCAATGTTCGAGCATAATATGCGTAATGCGATGCTAACTTTAATGGCTGATAAAGAAAATCCTGGAACTTTGGTAGAGATACCTCGTATTTTTACTGATACTGATTTTCAAAAGTACAAAGTTTCTAAACTTACTGATCCTGTGGTAAGGGCGTTTTGGGAAAAAGAAATGGCTAAAACTAGTGATTTTCATAAGTCGGAAATGTTGGGTTATCTGGTTTCTAAGGTTGGACGCTTTGTGGAAAATTCCATGATGCGTAATATTGTGGGTCAGCCAAAAAGTGCCTTTAATTTTAGGGATGTAATGGATTCTGGGAAGATTTTGTTGGTAAATTTGGCAAAAGGAAAAGTCGGAGAAGCTAACGCCAAATTAATTGGGTTAATTCTGGTTAGTAAGATTCAGATGGCGGCATTGTCACGAGCTGATATTCCTGAAGATCAGCGTAAGGATTTTTATTTGTACGTAGATGAGTTTCAAAACTTTATTACTGATGCTTTTTCTTCTATTTTAAGTGAGGCTCGAAAATATCGACTTAATTTGATAATAGGTCACCAGTTCTTGGCTCAGCTTGGTCAAGCTGCTGGTGCTCAGGGAGCTGCAAGCTCTGATTTGCGTGATGCGGTATTTGGTAATGCTGGAAGTATGGTTACGTTTCGTATTGGAGTAGAGGATAGTGAAGTAATGGCTAAAGAATTTTCTCCAACTTTTAATGAATTTGATTTGCTAAATGTAGACAGGTTTAATGCTTTTGTGAAATTGATGATTAGCGGTACTGCCAGCAAGCCTTTTAATATGGCTACTTATCCTTTACCTAAACCAAATGAAGAGCAAAAGAAAACCGCTGATGCAATCAGACAGCTTTCAAGATTAAAATTTGGTCGCCGACGCTCCGAAGTAGAGGCCGAAATCTTAGAAGCTAGTCAGATTGCAGATATGATGTCTGCGGGTCCTGCAAGCATAGAAAAAACTATATAACTATTTGATATTTTTTTGACCGCTTGTCATATATGGTATAATTAATTTAGTAATTTAGATAAATGTCTGAAACAAAAATACCAACGACTTCTGTAAAAATACCCAAAGAATTAGAGATTTTTATTGACTCCTTGCTTATTCAAAAAGGATTAGTAGATTTGAGTCCAGAACTGCGCAATCAATTGCGTGAGGATTTGTATTATCGTTTAGAGAAGTGGATTTTAACTGATATGTTATCTCGGGTTCCAGATGAAGAGTCAGAGAAGCTAGAAAAATTAATGGATACTGCTCCGTCACCAGAAAAAATCACAAATTATTTGCAAAGTGTGATTCCAGATTACTACGATGTTTACGATAATTCTTTATCGGGTTTTAAAAGTACTTATTTAGCTTAAAATGAAAAATTCTGAACAGACCCCAGCTAGTCCTTTAACTCCTGAAAGTAACTTTCAGGAGACTTTTGGTCAAAAAAATAATTTAGAGAATCAGAATAATAAAAACGCTGAAACAAATAAGGAAAAGATAGAAAAAGAGCGCGAAAAAGTAAAACAGGCTCTTCAGCAATCGTTAGATTCTTTAAAAGATTTTTATAATAAGAATTTAGAAAGATTATCAGCAGCTGAGAAAGCAAAAATTTCTTGGGTTTTAAATTCTGTTGATGTTGCAAAAAGACAATCTTTAGATGCCAATTTGGATCAGTATGAAGATAAAGTTTTTGATAAAGACAACAATTTTGTAACTTCTAGACCAGAAACAGTACCAATTGATGGTTTGGTGGATGTTTTAGAATTAATCAGAGGTTTTCAAGCTGAAAATAAAAAACAAGTCGAATTGGCTAATAAAAAACTTAACCAAGCACAAGAATTGGTTAGTTATTTGAAAGCTCAGCAAGGATTGGATGGGGCAAGTAGAGAAGATGTTGCTCGGTATTTAGATAATAGCGCTCCGGAATTAAAATCAGAAGTTTTAGCTTTAGTAGACCAGTGGGAAAAAGCTAATGCGGCAGATCCAAATGCTCAACACCATGATAAGATTGATCCTAAAACAGGCAAATATAATGCTGATTTTTACCTTTCAGAAGCGGCCGAAGCATCTCGTCAATTACAAAAAACATATCATGAAAGAATTAGTAATCAAGATTTAAAGATTGGTTTAAGCCCGGAAGATATCCAGCAAACTTCAGAAATACTGAAAGCTCACAGCGTTAATTATTTTGCTAGTCATTATAAAAATGAAGATGGTACGGGGAAGAAACACGGCATTGGGTTAACTCTGGAAGAGGCTAAGGATCAAGAAAAATATTCCGAAAGAGAAGCTGATTTTATAGATGAAGATCCAGACCTTCGTCAGATTTTGGTTGATAAATATCATGGTCAAATTAATGATTTTGATAAGCTTAATAGACAGCAGCAAAATATAGAACTTGCCATGCTCTCTTTGCGCGACCGAGAAGTTTTGCAAATGCCAAAGGAGAAGAAAGAAGTTGTAGAAGTGGCAACTGCCGAGGTTCCGCCGCCAATCAAGAATATTTTACTCATCAATATGGATGAAATTGCCAGTAGTATGGCATGGCGAAAATCTGAGCAAAAGCTTCATGAATATTTTGCTAATTCTAACTTCATCAAAAGAGCTTGGAAGTCTTTTTCTGAAAACTATTACCGAGTGAAGTTTTATCAAGAAGCTTTGCAAGAAATTACTCAAAATAATAATTTACTTGAAGCAATTCGCGGTCGTTTGGCTGGTCAAGAAGTGGCAAAGCATAACCCAGAACTCAAAGATTACTTTGAATTTTTGGATGATATTATCGAACAGTACCAAAATCAGTTAACAGAAGCAGGTGAGTCAGGTGATTCTATTAAGCAAACTACCGAGGTTTCTGATTTGGTTTCTAAAATGGTAGCTGCCCATGCTTCTGGTGATATTAGAGAATGGGCCAAGCTTGGACCAGAATATGCTGATCCAAAGCTAACCGAACGTGAGCGAGTAGAATTATTCTCTCGTAATGTTTTGGCTAGTAAGATTTCTGGTTCAGCTAATTGGGGCGCGATTCGTACTAAAACTAATAAAAATTCTCAGGATTCTCTTTATGCTAGCAACTTATGGCAGGTAGCTGAACAGTATAAAGCTACTCAAATTGCTGAAAGGCAAAAATATTTAAATGGCGCTGAGGGTCCGCTCACAAAAGAAGATCAGGAAAAATTAGAAAAAGCTCTGGCAGAACACATGAAAGGATTGCGTAATCTTGATATTCAGCTTGGTGCCAAAGAACAAGATTTATATAACAACAAACCAAAAGGTGTACTCAAGTTTTACGAAAAAGCCATGGACTGGACAGAAGGTAAGTGGTATAGTCGTTATTTGGTTAATCCTTTGACTGTGGGTGTTGGTACCGCTTTGATGTCTAGGGGAGCTATGTCTGCTATGCGTTATACGGGTGTGGCTGCAGCAGGAGTAGCTGGTGTAGCTTTATCTCCTTATATATTACCTTTGATAGCAGGTGGCGCAGCAGGCGGTTTGTACCGGGCTTTTAGAGCTAATAAAGATTTGAAATATGATATTGCCCGCGAACGACGTAATGAAACCCTTGGCGGTGATAAATCCAAGTTGTTAGATAAATCTGCATGGGGCGGAGTTGTTGGAAGAAATGGCTTGAGATATAACACTGTTGGGTATGGTGAAGCTATGCAGTTTTTAGATTCAATTAAAGGGAAAAAATTTGAAAGCTTAACATTTGAAGAAAGGCAAGTGATCGGTAATCTTCAAGCTATGCGTAATATAGAACGATCTAAAGATAATAAAGAGAAATTAAAAGTTGACTTTTTCGTTGCGGATGATGCCGAAGGTTCCAGAAAAGGAAGCGTTATTGGATTGCGTAATAAGCTTGATTTGGCTTTACAAGAATGGACTCCTCAATTGGGTAATTTATCAGGAGTAGAAAACAATATTTTAACAGGAATCAAGCAAAAAGATCGCGATGAGACTGTTTATCGTATGAGAAGCTCGACTTGGTCTGGGCTTAAAGCGGCGGTTATTGGTGTTGGTGTTGGTGCAGCTGCTCAAGAAGCGGGTTACATTGCTCTCCGTCAGGTTGGCTGGATGGATGGAAATCGCAGCACAGCTTTGGAATATATTTTGGATAAAAGTACTGGTACAGCAGACCATGGCTATTTGAATGACCTTTTGGGTCGCGCTAATAATTTGACCGTAGAAGGTGATCCTAATGTATTCTTCGATCCAAATACTGGCCAAAGGTTTACTGCTGATCAGGCTCTTGAAATGCAAAAAACTAATCCCGCCTTCAAGATTTCTAACCTGCAGCGCGAGGATTGGCATGGGATAGGAAGAAACTTCAAAGGAAAAGAATTACAGCAATTACATACTTGGACCAAAGATAAGGATAGTGTTTCTATTGATGTTAGTAAAATGATGCATAACGTTAATAGAAATATTGACGGAAATAATACTATCAACTGGGATAAGAGTACTGATCCAAAAATGATGGAATTACTAAAAGAAATGCGCTCTCATCAAGGTAATGGTACGTTGAATGAACGTATGCAGGTTAGGATTTTCCCAACGGGTGATATGTATGATAATAGTCAGGGGATAGATGCTGGTCATATTGATGATACGGGTCGGTTGGTTTTGGACTCAAGAATGCGAAATTATGCTTTTGACTCCAGTGGTAAGCAGCTTGTAAAAGCGATTGAAGTTGGTTATATGGATGATAATGGCGAGTTTCATACTTTGAATACAGCGGTTGGTAATGGTAATCCTGGAGAAATTCCTCAGATTCCTGCAGGTATAAACTTAGAGACACTTACTCCGGCAAATTATGATTTTGCTGTCCCTCTTGTACCTCCGGGTCGTAAAGTATTTGGACGTAAAGGTCAGAATCAAGCGGATAAGAATAGACAACCAAGAACTATTCAGGATAGGTTAGCTCCTCAAGTATCCCCAGGGGTTTATAAGTCTAATGAGTCAAGATTGAGAAGAGATCAAGCTAATAAGTCGATCGCAGAGAGAGCTAAGCAAGGAGTTAATCCAGATAGATTCGGAAAATCATTAGCAAATTTTTTCCGAGGTAACGATTCGAAGATTAATTCTGTCGACAATAGGGTTAATAATCAAAATTCCCCAGAGAAAGTTCAGGGAAATCGTATATTATCTCAAAAAGAAGTTATAGGTAATAAAGAGTTATATTTAAATCCATTACGTCCATATTTTAATGAAGCAGGCGCTGCTGGTATGGGGGCTGATTGGCAAGAAAATATTAAGAAGGTCCCTGACGAAGATAAAGAAATGGTTTTGAATAGGTCAGAAAAGTTGAAAATTGATTTTGCTACTAACCAAAGATTAAAGAAAGATAAGAATTTCCAATTGCAATTACTATATTTGCTTAAAAATATAGATCAAAATGTTTTTGATAAAGCCCAGAGTATTGTCATCGTAAAACCAGAAAAAAATCCAATTAACGCACCAAAGTCCTTGATTCTTATAGAGTCAGGTAATTGGCAGGATTGGGAAAATGCAATCAATGCATTTTCTAGAAAGAGTAAAAAAGATGTTCAAGTAAAGGAAGTTATTACTCTTGAGCCAGTAAATAAAAAAAAGGACGAGAAACAAAAGGATGATGTAAAAAAGAGTACTACAGTTAAACGAGGTATTGGTGACCCTTCCTTAGTAGGTAAAAAGAGATTAGGTTCGGTTAGAGGGAAGGTGGAGAATAAAAAAGTTGATAATGATAATAAAGTTGTTAATGAAACAAAATCTGGTCCTAAACAGACTGTAGAAGATAGGATGAATAGAATTAATAATAATATTAATCAGCGTAGAAAGAAAACTCGGGATAATAAGGAAAAAGGACGAAAATAAAAAAGAACCGCAAACTTCATTGTTTGCGGTTTTTTGATCAAAGTTGACCAGTTTTTAATTTTTATTAAGTTGTCGGCGGATTACCCGGAGTTGTTTTATTTCCCGGCGCTACCGGCTGAGTTGGCACAAGAGCAGTATTGGGGTTTTGAATTCCCAATGTTTGTCTGCATTCATCCCAAAACGTTGGACCGTTTTTTGGTCTATAGCCGAAGTCACTTCGGAAACCGTCGAATCCGTTAGTTAAGCGACTGAGTAAGCCGTTGGTTGTTGCTCCTTGTAAAACTCTGATTAAGAGCAGAAGACAAACTAAGATGAAACCAATAACTAATGCCCAGAAAATCCACCAAAGATTATTGTTAATTTTATCAAGGGATTCTTTAATTCCAGTTGGAAAGCTTTCTTTCAAACTATTTATAGAATCAATGATTGGTTTGAAAAAGTTTGGATTTTCGACTTTCTTGCCCATTTCTTCAACCGCGGTTTTTACTTCGCCTATCTCCGTTTTAATTTCTTCACGGAGCTTGGTGTCGTTATAAGTCGGACAGCACTTCTGCTGCGGACACTTTGCTTTTGGTTGACGCTTCTTGGGAACCACTTGCCGTTTTTTTGGAACCACAGCTGTGTGGTCTTGTCCTTCATCGCCGCCAGCAAAAATTACCGGAGTCGAGCCGAGATAAAAAATTACTAACAATAATAAAGTTACAGTTGATTTAATAAACGATTTTCTCATAATTTTTATTTTTCCTCCTCAGGATTTTTATAACTAGATTTTACCTAGTTTTTGTTATTGTTTTGAAAAGTCTCGGGCGACTTTTCTTTTAAAATTGCGCAATTTTGTCCCGATTTCTATAGAACTTACAAATTAATCCTACAAAAATCGGTTCAAAATTGACCCTACATAATAGCATAAATTTTAAGTTTTGTCAAATAAACTTAAATAAGCTTATTTTATATTAATTATATTAAAGTTCAAAGTTTTTAAATAAAACCGCTAATTATTAGCGGTTTTATAAATTAAATTTTGTGTTTATACTTGAGCACTTTTTGCTTCTTCTGTTTCTAGTTCTCTAAGGTTTGATTCAGCTTCTACTAACTCTCTTATCGTATCAGCCAAAATTTCACTTGCCGTATTGGCATATATGCTCGAGCGACCTGCTGAATTCACTAAATTTTCGATATTTTTTACTGTTAGGTTTAATGTTTCAATTTGTTTTCTTAGTTCAGCTTTTTTAGCTTCTATACTTTGGTCTTCATGGTTTTCTTCATTTGGGTTGTAGCCATTTTCTATTTCACTCATAAATTTTTAAATTAATTGTTGATTATATTGTACCATGATTATTATAAATCAATTAGGCCTATATTGAAATAATTTCTTTGTTATTTTTCTGGTATTGTCAATTGAAACACTTGGGAAAAGGTTAAAAATTCATTCTGAAAAGTTTTGGGTAAAAAGTTGACATTTATTAAAAAATATGCTAGAATAATGTGGTTTTCAAAAACCAAAAATTGTTATTTTTAAATTTAATAAGAGGAAAAATAAAAAGATGGAAGAAACCAGAAAAATTACTAATGGCACAAACGGTGACCGTTGGTTGGAGCGATTGCTAACCAAGTTTATAACTATCGTAGTTGAATACATTATTCCGTATATAATATTTGTTCCGCCTATAATTTTAGGTTTATTTTACTTATTACTATGGTGGGCAGTAGGTTTTGTGTGGCTAATGATTTTGTTCGGCAGTGTCATAGTTGTTAGTTACGCTTTGATTAAACTTTCCCAACATCCTGAGTGGAAAATGTTTGAAAATAAACCACAACGATTCGCGTTGGTGGTTAAGGCTAATGACAAGATGAAGATTTTCCGAAGATCTTTGGGTGGACTCCATGCTATTCAAATAGCTTTGGGTCTGAAAGTTACAAAGTATGTTTGGAAATTACAACCACGCACTAAAATAATAGCTGCTATCAGTATTGCGATAGTTGTTATTCCGACCTTTGTGCTTGTTTCGATTAAGACTGTGCAAATAGTCCAGTCGAAATGGCCTTATGGTCAAAACCGCAGTTTAATGACTCCTGAGCATATGGCAATGCGCAAAGAGAATCGTATTAACCATGCCATGTGGGCAGTTTGGGGCAAGAAAGATGCTGCTGTAAATGCCAAGTGCATGGATCAGTATCAATCTTTGATTAACTCTTCTGCAAATAAAGAAGGTATTAGTCCTAAAAGGTTTGAGGCTTTGTTATTTGTGGAAGGTTCTTGTAAACCTGATCAGATTAACAAAAAATCAGGCGCAGGTGGTATAGCTCAAATTATGCTATCTGTGGGTTGTGAAGAAGGTTTGATCGAAGATAAGGATTTTTGCAAACAGGTTAAAAAAGACAAACTGCTATTTATTCCTAAAAATAAGAGTATAGTAGATAAGCGTCTTGATCCAAATTTTGCAATTCCGGTTGCTGCAAAAATTCTTGGAAAAGCAACTAAGTATTGGGGGCATGAGAATTGGGCATTTGTTCAATATCATATGGGTGTGGGTAATCTGCGCAATCTAAATATGGATTACTTGGATGAAACCTATCCTGGTTGGAGAAGTGATTTTCCGACCAACTTCAGTAATGTTGCTGATCCGGAATTATCTATTCCTCAGGCGATCGCAAAATATGCGATTACTTACGATGATATATTCTTTCGCTGCACACCTTCAAAAACACCGAAAACATACTCTCGCTTGTATCGAATGTCCGATGATTCTGCTACCTATGTATATACAGGATTAGCGGCTTTAAAAGGACTGGATTTGATGAGAAGTGATTATAATGCATTTTTAAAGATGGTGGCTGAACAGCAAGACCCGGATGGAGGTTTAGCAAACCGACCAATGCGAGCTTGGTATGCAAATAACTTAGCTAAGTATAATAACCGGGAAGATGTTGTCTCTGCTTTTAAGGGTGGGGAATTAGTGCCTGTGTTAAATGATGCCAGTAATGGTTTTATTTTACGCACTACAGGCGCTGATAGAATCGGTGAATGTGATCCGGGTAATGAATCAAGTTATTACTACACCCGCAAAGCCACAGCAGGAATGATTTATCTCATTGCTGCTAAGGTTAAAGAGCAAGAAGATGTAGATGTCTTTGAGGTTACAGGACTAGTAAGGACGAATTGGATGTATGACATCAAAAAATGTCTGCCCAATACTCAACCCAGAACCCATGTCATCGGTGTTGCCTTTGATATCGGAGCTCTTATAAAGGGTAAACCGATGTCTGAAAAAACTCGCCGCGCATTGGTGTTTGTTATTCGTGACCTTCGGGCAGACGGTTTAATCGACCGAATCGCCGAAGGAAGCGCAGATCATATTGTTTATAACCCGGAATTCGAGAAGTTTTTCGAGGAAGTATATGATGATATGATCTCTAAGCGATCACCTCTGGTTTAGTAATAGGAGATTCTTTCATCTTTATTGGTTAGTTTTAGCCTTATT
>CAYRJC010000029.1:0-12835 GCA_964424635.1 uncultured Candidatus Saccharibacteria bacterium
AAAATTTGGCAGATATACTAAATCTTGGCAAGTTAAATATTCCTATTTTTGAAATTGAAGGATTTGAAGCTGATGATGTTTTGGGAACCTTAGCAAATCATATTTGTAATAAACATCCTGAAGGAGACTGTGAAGTTATGATTGCTACTGGTGATTTGGATACTCTACAATTAGTAAATAAATGTGTAAAAGTTTATACTCTTCGCAAAGGTTTGACTGATACTGCTATTTATGATGAAAAAGCAATTTATGATCGTTATGGGTTAGAGCCAAAACAAATGATAAGCTACAAAGCGTTACGAGGTGATCCATCAGATAATATTAAAGGAGTGAAAGGAATTGGAGAAAAAAGTGCTGGTGAGTTGATTCAACAGTTTGGTGATCTAGATAATTTATATAAATCCCTTAAGAGTGGTAAAGGAATTGAAAAAATAAAACCTCGCGTTGCTAAGTTGTTATTAGATGGTGAGCAAGATGCAAAGGACAGTTATTATCTTTCAACTATTATTTTGGATGTTCCTATTAAGATTAAGGTTCCAGAATATTCTTTTGGGTCTAAGGAGTTAGCAGTTACTACCAAAATTTTTAGCGAATTGGAATTTAGAAGTTTATTAGATAAGTTACCAACTAAAAATTATGCAGGGAATATTAAAAGCGATGCCGCACCAGAAGATCAAGTAAATGAAGTGATTAAACCAATTAACACTAAAATTGGAAAACAAGATTATCAGTTAATTGACTCCCAAGAAAAATTACAACCTCTTTTGAAAAAATTGGCTAAACAATCAGAAGTAGTAATAGATACTGAAACTGATCAATTGAATCCTGTAGAAGCTCAAATTATTGGGATTTCTTTGTGTTTTAAATCTGGCGAAGCTTATTATATAACCGTTGAAGTCTTACAGAAAAGTGAAGAGTTAAAAAATTTAATATCAAATCCTAAGCTCAAAAAATCTGGTCAAAACATTAAATATGATTATTTAACTTTTGAAAATTTAGGAGTAAAATTATCTCCAATATATTTTGATACAATGATTGCTTCTTATCTGTTAAGCGCCGGTACGCGTCAGCACGGCCTGGATGCGCAAGCTTTCAATTTACTTGGTTATCAAATGCAGTCAATAACAGAATTGATTGGTAAGGGTAAAAATCAGATTTCGATGCGGGATGTAGATGTGGAGAAAGTATCTTGGTATGCATCTGAGGATGCGGATATGACCTGGCGTATCAAAGAAATTTTAGAAAAAGATTTGAAAAAAGAGAAGTTTGAAAAAATCTTTTTTGACATCGAAATGCCTTTAATTGAAGTTTTGGCCAAAATGGAACGCCGTGGTATTAAGGTTGACCCTGATTTGTTAAACAAGTTATCTGATGAGGCTGGTAAAGAATTACTAAAGCTGGAAAAAAGTATTTATAAATACGCTGGCACAGAGTTTAATATTAATTCTCCAAAACAGTTACAAGAGATTTTATATGATAAGTTAGGTTTAACCAGCGGCAAGAAAAATAAAACCGGTTTGTCTACAGCAGCAAGAGAGCTAGATAAATTAAAAGATGAGCATCCAATTGTAAAAGATATTTTGCATTACAGGGAGTTAGCAAAATTAAAATCAACTTATTTGGATAGTTTGCCATCTCTGGTTAATTCTAAAACTGGTAGGATTCATACAAATTATAATCAAATCATTGCCGCGACTGGTCGTTTGTCTAGCACAGATCCTAATTTGCAAAACATTCCTGTTAAAGGTGATGGAATGGGTTCAAAAGTACGACAAGCTTTTTTGGCTAAAAAAGGTTTTAAGTTGGTATCCTTGGATTATTCTCAAATTGAATTAAGAATTGTCGCTCACTTGTCTGAAGATAAAAATATGAAAAAAATCTTCACTAATAATGAGGATATTCATACTCAAACAGCATTGGCCTTGTTTGGGGTAAAAGAAAAAGATGTGACAGGGGATATGCGCCGATATGCCAAAACTGTAAATTTTGGAATTTTGTATGGCCTTTCTAGTTTTGGATTCGCCGACAGAGTGTCAGGTGTGTCAGTTTTCGAAGCAAAAGATTTTATAGATAAGTATTTTGCTGCCTTTCCCCAAGTAGGTGATTACTTAGAGAAGGTTAAGATGCAGGTTCGGGAAGATGCTCAAGTATCTAATCAGATTGGCCGAGTAAGAAAATTTCCTGAAATCAAATCTAGTCAGTATTTTATTCGGCAAGCCGCAGAACGGGCAGCGATCAATTTTCCTATTCAAAGTTTGAGCGCTGATATTATTAAAATCGCTATGATTCAAATCCACGAATTGATAAAGGGGCATGAAGATGAAGTTTTGATGCTGCTTCAGGTTCATGATGAATTAGTTTTTGAAATAGCAGAAGATAAAATCAATGACTGGGTCAAAAAAATAAAACCAATTATGGAAAATGCAATTAAATTATCAGTCCCAGTAATTGTTGAAGCCAAAGCCGGAGATAACTGGGGAGAGATGGAGAAGTTATAAAATATGATTGATCAAAGAGAGTTTTATCACATTTCATTAAAATTATTATTAAAAAATTCTGAAGGTCAGACTTTAGTCCTCAAGGCTTTGGATAATGGAACCTTTGGAGGGTATCATGATTTTCCTGGAGGTCGGATTGATAAGAATGAATTCACTACACCTTTTACAGAAATTTTAAAAAGGGAATTAGATGAGGAGGTGGGTAATATCGATGTTGTTATAAATAATGTTCCGGTTGCTGTTGGTCGTCATTTAATTTTTGCAAAATTTACTGCAACTAAAGAAAAAGATATTCCAGTTTTATATCTATTCTTTGAAGGACAGTATTTGGGTGGTAATATCGAAACTAGCGAAGAACATAATGGTTTCGAATGGATACATTTAGAAGATGTAAACTTAGAACAATATTTTACATCAGGGATTCTGGATGGTGTAAAAATGTATTTAAAAAAATAACTCCTTACAAAGGAGTTATTTAATTTATTTAGCAAGTTTTGCGATAGCTTTTGCTAAACGGGATTTTTTTCTAGAAGCAGTATTTTTGTGTAATACGTTTTTCTTTACTGCTTTATCTATTGCTGACATTGCTTTCTTTAAGCTTTCTGCAGATTCTTTACTGTTACCTTCAGCGATCAAAGCACGAGTGTTTTTTACAGCGCTTTTGAACTTTGATTTAGTACGAGTGTTTATAGTGTTACGGCGACGAGATTGTCGCATTGCCTTTTTGGCAGAACTAGTATTTGGCATTTAAAATTAAATATTATTTAATGCTTTTAATTTGGATAAAAACATTGATTTGTTAAAAGCTTTTTAAACCCCTTATCTTAGTGGACACGGCAGACAGGGAGAATGTATAAAGCCTATATATTATATAGAAATATAAAGAAAAAAACAAGGGTGCTGTTTTTTGCTATTTTTATACAAATAAAAAAGCTAATCAATTGATTAGCTCTGTGGTAATATATTCAACTATCATTTATTATCTATCTATCTATCTATCTATCTATCTATCTATCTATGCCTGCCTGTCATTGTATCGCAGTGACCTCCCTGGCAAATAGTCAATAAATATTTTCCTGCAGGGAAATTTTCTCGCGAAATTCCATTTAAGGTAACTTTAATTATTCCTGGCGGTGTTTGTGTGATTGCTTTGCTTGGGATAATTATATTTGTATTAATAACAATTAGGCTTGGTTCGGTGGTGTCAAAAATACCTTTTATAGTAATTATGTAGTCTGTCCCATAACCCCCTGTTTCACTGATGCTAGTGATCATTGGTTCCTTGTATTGCTCAGCAATTCCAACCGGCGTAGACATTATTGAATAATAAATATCTGTTTCTGTAGTTATCGTTATACTAAACCTAAGCCATGGTGTTGTATTGAAAGCAGTTAGTTGTCCTGTAAGAATTGGGATAATTTGCCCACGCCTTAATCCTGAATCAAATAACAATGGTTGAAATTTATTTACTTGTCCTTCGGAAGAAACAGTTTGTAATTCTACCCGCGATGATTGCAAAATATCTTTTGTCACTACAAAAATTATTTGTTTTTGAGAACTTGATAGAATACTATCTTCTAAAATAATTACCCCGCCATCGGTTCTATAGTTTTGAATATTTATGTCATCATTTAATTCGTTACCCAAAATTTTATTAGGGGATTGTGCTAAAAGTTTTTCAGGTAACATTAACATAATAAAGAAGACCACCACGCATGCTAATATAGTCGTTAGTTTTTTCATTACTCACTCCTTAAAATTTAAATTCTGCATAGTTTCCCATGCAGAATTTATAATAACTTACGTAAGATTATGGTTGTATAAATATTTATTCAAACTGTAATAAATAAAATCTTTAATCCAGATAAAAATCAATAAAAGATAATATTCTTAAATAACAATATCTTTATTACATAGCTACAGGCTTAGCGTTTCTTTTTCATTTTTTGAATTTGTTTTATTTCAGTTATTTGATCTCTAATCTTAGCTGCTAATTCGAATTCTAAGTTTTTTGATGCTAAATCCATTTGATCTGATAATTCTTCAATATATAATTTTACTTCACTGTCACTTAATTTGGTTGGGTCAAGTTCGTTAGGATTGATTGGTGGTAATGATTCGTGGCTGCCAGCAAGACGTGAATCAGCAATTTTCTTTTGAATACTTTCGGGAGTAATGCCGTGATCAGTATTATACTTTTCTTGAATTTTACGACGACGGGTAGTTTCTTCTATGGCAGCTGACATAGATTTGGTAATTCTATCGGCAAACATAATTACATGTCCGTGTAAGTGCCTAGCGGCTCGACCCATGATTTGCATAAACGAAGTTTCGCTACGCAGAAAACCTTCTTTGTCTGCATCTAAAATGGCGACCAATGAAACTTCTGGTAAATCTAAACCTTCTCTAAGTAAGTTGATTCCAATGATAACATCATACACCCCTAAGCGAAGATCTCGCAGTATTTCTAAGCGGTCAAAAGTATCCACTTCGCTGTGCAGGTATTGAGCTTTGATTCCAGCTTCGGTTATATAAGTCGTAAGTTCTTCTGCCATTCTTTTAGAAAGAGTTGTAACAATTACTCGTTCGTGTTTTTGTACCCTGATTCTTATTTGTTCAAGTAAGTGATCGACTTGGTTTTTGATTGGCCTGATTTCTATAGTAGGGTCAATTAATCCTGTTGGGCGGTTGATTTGCTCTACGATGGTGATTTTTTTTAATGCTTCACTATCAGGCATTTTTTGTTTACCCTTTTTTATAAATTTATTTTCTAATAAACTTTTTTTAAGTTCATATGGTCCTGGTGTGGCAGATACATAAACTACTTGATTGATTTTTTCTTCAAACTCCTCAAATCTTAAAGGGCGATTATCTAATGCGCTCGGTAATCTAAAACCATAGTCAATTAAGTTAGCTTTTCTGGATCTGTCACCATTGTACATTGCTCCGATTTGAGGAATGGTTTGATGGGATTCATCTATAAATAACAAAAAGTCATCAGGAAAATAATCAATTAAAGTAGATGGGGGATCTCCTGCACCGCGTCCGTCTAGATGTCTGGAATAATTTTCGATTCCCGCTACGAACCCAGTGTTAGTAAGTATTTCTAAATCAAAGTTGGTGCGTTGCTCTAATCGAGCCGCTTCCAAAACTTTACCTTCACTGCGCAACTCTTTTAGTCTTTCTAAGAGTTCCCCTCGAATTTTATCCATTGCGATTTGCACTTTATCTTCAGTAGTAACAAAGTGTTTGGCAGGGAAAACTTTTACATAATCCATTTCTTCTAATATTTCTCCACTGATCATATGACGACGTTGGATCTCTTCTAACTCGTCACCAAAAAATCGCAATGTGATGACGGTATCTTCGGATGCTAATACAATCTCCAAGGTGTCGCCTTGGGCTCTATAGGTTCCGCGATGTAAGTCGTAATCATTACGACCGTATTGCATATCTGTTAGGCGACGAAGTAATTTATCACGTTTATAACTTTGTCCCTTTTTAAGTTCAAGCGATAAATCCAAGTAATCAGCTGGGTTACCTAAACCATAAATACAAGATACAGAAGCTACGATTAAAACATCTGATCTAGTCATTAAAGAAGTAGTAGCGGCATTACGCAAACGATCGATCTCCTCATTGATTTGAGTTTCTTTTTCTATAAAAGTGTCTGATCTGGCGATGTAGGCTTCTGGTTGATAATAATCATAATAAGAAACAAAATAATGGACAGCATTATCTGGAAAAAATTCTTGAAATTCACTAGCTAGTTGTGCTGCTAAAGTTTTGTTATGACACATTATTAAAGTTGGTTTTTGAACTTTATCTACAATGTTGGCCATAGTAAAAGTTTTTCCAGAACCAGTAACTCCTAGAAGTGTTTGATGTCTGAACCCTTTTTCTAATGAATTTAACAAACCCATAATCGCTAAAGGTTGGTCTCCTGCTGGTTTGTATTTAGTTTTCAATTGAAACTTCATATTAGTATTATATAGAGCTAACTTGATAGTGTCTAAAAATATAGCTAATTTAAACTAGTTTTTATAAGTAGTTTTAGTATTTATAAAGGATTGACTTTTTTGTTTAAATATTGTATTATTGGTTGTTAAATTGTTATTTATAGGAGGAAATATGGATTTAAACAAACGCTATAAGGATCTAATTGAATGTGGTTTTTTTATACCCTCAAAGGAGGCTTGTAAAGATATTTATGAAGCAATTGAAGTCAAACAAAAAACTTTAATGAGTATTCGTGAAAGTCAGATTAGAACGATGAAAAAAGGTGATCTTTCCAAAAGAGGTTATTCAAAGTTTTCCGAACAATTTCTGTTTTTAGTTTTTAAAATACTATATTTTATTGCCAGCTTATTATTTTTAGTAATAAATAAACTAACAGATAGATTTATTTTGAACGAAAGATATGTTTGGGCTGAGCAGTGGTATTTATACTTGAAAACTTTCTCTGAAATTAGCTCTGTAACTAAAAAAGAATATTATCTTTTATCCGCAAAACTTGTTCCAGCTTTTGCAGAAACCCATAACCTACCAGAGTTTTGCATGGATCAGTTTGGGACTGAGTTTCTAAAATGGATCGAAGATAAAAAAACTTTTGTAACTTCCTGGGGAACAATTGAATATTTAGGCGAGGACCGAATTCGATTGACTAATCATCAGAAAGATTTTAAGTTTGACCTTTTTGATCTGATGGGTGATGACTGGAAAAAGCAATATGATGAAAATCAATAAAATTTATAAAGCAGTTAATAATACTGCTTTTTATTTTGACCCTATTATTATAATGTGGCAAAATTAAACTATGTCTAAAGTCATAGAAGTAATAAATTTAAAGAAGGTTTATCCATTACCAAAACAAGATAGGCTTGATCGAAATGATGGACAAGATACTTTTGAAGCTATTAAGGGAACTTCTTTTGAAGTAAGCGAGGGAGAAATTTTTGGTATATTAGGCCCAAACGGTGCAGGTAAGACCACCACTTTAGAAATTATGGAAGGTCTAAAAGAGCAAACTTCTGGCACGGTAAAAATTTTAAATTTAGATAATATAAAGGATAGTCCGGTAATAAAAAAACAAATCGGTGTACAGTTACAATCAAGTGAGTATTTACATTTGATGAGCTTATCAGAGCTACTAACTTTATTTGCCGGGCTATATGGTAAAACTGCTGATATCGAAAAACTTCTAGGGTTTGTTAATCTAGAAGATAAAAAAAACTCTTTAGTTAAAGATTTGTCTGGAGGTCAAAAGCAGCGCTTTACTTTGGCATCTAGTTTGGTTAATGATCCAAAAATCGTTTTTCTTGATGAGCCTACTACTGGTCTTGATCCAAGAGCAAGACGGGATGTATGGGATTTGATAAAGAAAATAAATGAGTCTGGTATAACTATTGTTTTAACTACTCATTATATGGAAGAAGCCGAATTTTTGTGCGACCGGGTTGCGATTATGGATTCTGGGAAAATTTTGGCAATTAATAACCCTAAAAGTTTAATCGAAGACTTGTCTCATACTACCCAGATTTCTTTTTTAACTGAAAAAGAGATTGATGAGTCTATTTGGAAAGAGATTAGTAATATTGAAAAAGTTTATAGTAATTACCCAAAAGTAATTTTAGAAATAAAAACTCTAGATGCTGTAGCCGAGGTGGTTAATTTACTTAAGAATAAAAACATTTCTTTTAGTAGTTTTACTTTGCGTACAGCTAGTTTAGAAGATGTTTATTTAGATTTAACTGGTAAAGTTTTTGAAAATTAATATGAATAAAATTTCTAACTCATCTGTATATCAATTATTTTTGATGAATTCCCGTTTGATTTATCGAAACCGTTCTGGTTTGTTTTTCACTTTGTTGATGCCGATAATAATTTATGTTGCTTTATCAGTTTTACCGATAGGGAAGTTGGTCGGCGCTCAAGTTAGTTATTCTCAATTTGTTTTGCCAGGAATAATAGCTATGACAATTATGCAAGGCGGAATTTATACTCTAGCTTACTGGATGATTGATTTAAAATCCAGAAATGTAATTAAGAGGTTTTTAGTAACTCCATTAAAACCTTCAGAATTAATAGGAACTGTATTATTAAGCAGAACCATAGTGGCTTTGTTTCAAGTTTTATTTTTAAGTGTCATTGGCTGGATTTTTTTTGGAGTCACTGTAGGAGGAAGTTTATGGTTTGCTTTAGGATTCGCTGCACTAGGAGCTCCAATATTTTTATTAATTGGTTTATTGATTTCTACTTTTGCAGATTCTTACGAAGCAGCAGCCCCAGTAACAGCAGCAATTGGAATGCCTCTTATTTTTTTGGGAAATATTTTTTATCCTATTGATGTATTGCCAAAAGTTTTTCAAACAGTTGCAAAATTTTTACCAACAACTTACTTAGCTGATGGAATTCGCAGTGTTTATTTGAATACTGGTACGTGGGGAGACTGGGGTTATAATGCTGCCATTCTTTTGATCTGGTTAATCTTCATGATTGTTTTGGCAGTTTGGTTGTTTAGGTTAGAAGAATAGCTCAAAATTTTTAATAGTTTTGTTTTCCAACTACGAAACTAGTCTATAATGTAAATGTATTAATACTTTTTAGTAGTATATTTATTGTATCATTGACAAAAAGCTATTTTTTATATATAATTTTATGATTTAAAAATTTGTTAGGAGGAAATTATGGTTTGGAATTTATCTAAAACACTTTTTTGGTTAACTGCTATTGTTTGCTGGATTTGTTACTTCACAAGTTATCTTAGTCTACTTCAAGTATTATTAATTCAATCTTTTTCGATTTTTTTAATGCTTTCCGCACTAGGTTTTTGTATCGGCATGAGTTGGTTTGTTAGAGTATATCATTACGAGTGTTGGTTATTAATAGTAAGTATATGTGTAGTGTCTTTTATTCTCGGTTTCTATTATGGACTATTGGCTGTTTTTACTCTGGTCCCAGGATTAGTTTTTATATTCTTCCTTTTTACATATATAGGAAGTAGGATTAAATTCAGTCTTGTTACTTCATTAAATTTTTCAAAGACAGATATCAAGCCACCATGTTGAAATGTTTTATTTTAAAACCTCGCCGTAGCGAGGTTATTTTTTATAAATATTTATTTTTTTGACGACAGTGTAATATTAGGTTTTTGTCCGTAGTTAAGAATAAGTTTATCTGGTAACTTTATTGTCAGTAGTTTGCTTAAGTCGTTTGGAATTTTATCCTTAGGGATTGTGGTAACAGGAATTTCTAAGGCAAAACCAAACGCTTGAGCTATGGATATACCTACTCTAATCCCAGTAAAAGACCCTGGTCCAGAACACACAATAATTTTTGTAACATTTTTTATATTGGCTTTTTCTCTTTTCAAAAATTTTTCTATAAGCTCTAAGGTTTTGTAGTTTTCGTTAAAAGCTAATTCTTTAGTAAATATTTTTGGATTATTATTTTTTTCTATTAACCCAAGGTTAACAATTCCAAACTCAGTTGTATCAATAAATAACAACATATTATTTTAGTAACTCCTTTACAACTTCACGATCATCCCATTGTATTCGTTCGTTATTAGGTAAAATCAAAAATTGTTCACTGCCTTTCCCGGTGATTAAAATCAAATCTTTTGGTTTCGCAATTTCTAACCCTTTTTTGATAGCTGTTTTGCGGTCTAGTTCTACAATTACTTCTTTTGTTTTTATGTTTGGTCCCATTTCTTTTATACCCTCCTGGATATTATTAGCAATTTCTTTAGGATCGCTATCATAAACATCATCGTTAGTTATGATTATTGTATCTGCTATCATACTACTAATTTTTCCAAATTCAAAACGTTTTCCGATATCGCGATGACCTCCAGTGGCTCCGAATATATGAATCAATTTATTATGTTCGATCATTTGCGCTGCCCTTAAAGATTCTTCTAGTGGTTTAGGTTCGGGGGCATAATCAATGATTATAGTAATATCTTTGTTGTTAGGAATGGTTTCCATTCTTCCAGGAACAGTTCCAAATGTTTGCAATGCCTTGGCGGAATTAATTAGATCCACTCCTAAGAATTGTGCTAAGCCAATAGCTAATAAAGCATTGGAAATATTAAAAGAACCTTTTAAATTCAAACTAAAATTTATACCACTGATATCAAAGTTTAATCCTTTTTGGTCAACCACTATATTTTCTGCTCTAACAATTGGGATATATGTCTGAGCAAAATCTTTTTCTCGAGTCGATGTTCCAAATTTTTTTTCTGCTGGAAAATTCAAAAAGAATTGGTAATTAGGATCATCGGTATTTACTCCAATTATTCCATGTTTATCTATAGAGGAAAATAATTTTCCTTTTGCGTTTCTATAGTTTTCAAAACTACCATGGCTATCTATATGAGCAGGGGATAAGTTGGTAAACAGGCTAGCTATAAACTTTATTCCATAATGCCTGTTTTGAGCCAATCCTTCCGATGTGCATTCTATTACTGCAAACTTACAATCTTTTTCCACAAAGCTATTTAGTGTTTTTTGAATAATTGGACCAGATGGCATGGATAGTCCGCGACTATTTATAATTTCATTATTACCATCAGAAGAACCAACAGTAGTAATGTAGCCGGTTTTGTGTCCGGTATGATTTAAAATATGCGCTAACATCATTACGGTAGTGGATTTTCCAGCCGTACCTGTTATTCCTATAACCGATAGATGGTGGCTAGGGTTTTTATAAAAATTCGCGCTGATAATACCAGCTAATCCATGATAAATTGGTTGAAGTAATTTGAATATAGAAGAGGGGATTATCGGTCTTATTAAATTTTTAATTTTTTGGAAAATAGTATTAAACATAAAGTTAGTATACCAAAGGCTTACTAAATTAAAAGCTCAGAAAATTCTGAGCTTTTAATGTATTGTATTTTGAATATTTTTAACAACTATTCAATTCACGAAAAACAAAAATTTTTTAAATGTTAATTATTCTAAAGATAGTTTTAATACCGGCCTTTGGAAGTAACGTAATTTTTTATCTCGATCTTTGAGTAATTTGATAACTTTTTTTACTAGTACTCCTGGGTCGCTATCAAATACTATTCCGCGTCGACCACGTTTGGATACGGTGAGAATGTGGTCAACTTCTTCTGTTATGCCGCCAGTACCTACTAATATTCCAATAGGTTTTTGGTCTTCAAAGGCAATGGTGAATTCATTTAGTGTTCCCACTCGTCCGCAAATATTTATTACTGCATCAGCACTCCTGGTTAAGATTAAGTTTCTGCCAGAATAATCTGCCCCAGTATAAACTATCAAGTCCATATTATTAGTTGGTAGTCTGTATGTGCCGAGATGCTCTCTTTTTGTAGAAGCAGGGGAGAAGCCAATAGACATTCCTTTGGCTCTTTTTGCTCCTCTTGTAGCCCAATCAGGAATACCAATTGTTGCCCCAGTTAATAGTACCGCACCTTGTTTAGCAATTTGATAACCCACCTCTTCTGATTTTTTATAAGCTCCTGGCGCACAGTTATTTGCAGCGCTACCAGAAACACAAATTTTATATTTATCTTTTTTCCCCAGACTTTTTGGCATTTATATCTATTTATTAACTAGTTTTAATTTTTATTTCTAAATATATTTTAGAAAACTCTGTTAAGTTTTCTTAGCAACTTATATATATTATACCACGCAGTATTCTTCACAATATCAGTTGCGGGAGGATAGTTGATTTGTTCTCCGCCCCATTTTAATTTGAATTGAACGAATCCAGGACTTTTTCCAGAGGAAGTTTCTATACCCCACCAATCATAATTTTTTATTCCGATATTTTTGGCATCTTGTATGGCTTGCCAATGAAGTGCATATGGTGCCATTAAGTTTTTTTCAGAGTCACTGCTTCCACCAAATAAATAAGTACGAGTAGTTCCATGATCAATCATTATTGCTGCTGCAATTAACTTTTTATTATACAAAGCTTTGTATAAATGAACTTTACAATCAGTATTTTGAGAGTTATGTAAAACAAAAAAATCAATTAAGTTTTGGTAATAATTTGTATCATACCCACGAAACTTTTGCCTAACGCTGGTTTTGTTTAATAAATCTATAAATTCCGCTATGTAAAATCCTTGCCTCGGAGATACATTAATATCGGATTCAATAACAACTTCGTGTTTTTTGGCAACTTTGATGTTGTACCGAGTTTTATTATGCATTTTGTTTTGTAATTCTTCTATTGACTGTGATATGTCGGTAACTAAAGTTTTTCCTGGTTGGATTCTTATGGTCGGTTGTCCGGTTAATTTTAAAATTTGTTTTGGCTCAAATCTTAAAAACCAACATTGAGGGAAATCTGCTTGTATT
>CAYRJC010000030.1:0-12620 GCA_964424635.1 uncultured Candidatus Saccharibacteria bacterium
ATAAACTTCCCTTCCTCTAAAAGATGCTTTCTTATTTCGGAACTCGCATCAAATCTATCTATTGCATATAAAATTGATGTTGCTTCAGGGCCAAGATTTCCATATTGCCCATCCGAATATTTTTTTAACATTTCTTCAGAAGTCTTGGAATATTGAGGGAAATCAAAAATCATTCCATCATAATCATAGCTTGCTAAAGTTTTTGCCAGTAGCTGGATTTGAGCATTTCTTTCGGTTGTGTCAGTGCCTTCTATGACAATTAACTTTCCTGATTTTACTGTATTTGCTTCTGATTTTTTATTCCAAATCGCCATGTTTATTAAATAAATTTAATCTTCTTTGAGTTATTTTACTATATCTTGGATTTCCGGGCAAAAGCTGGTTTTTGTTAGAGAAACCAAAAATCTTCAGACTCCAGTTGTGGTTCTATAATAAAAGAATGGCTTAGTTATAGAAAGTCAGTTACTAAATAAAAAACGGGAATTACTTACGCTCCAGAATCGCTACGTAGCTCATTCGCTTCGCGAATGGCTACTGGGCGATGAGTTACGCTTAAAGTAATTCCCGTTTTTTATTAAAGACTAATTGATTGCTCTTAAGTTTAAGCCTTAAATTTAATACCTGGGCCCATTGTAGAATTTAAGGTGAGGTTTATTACAAACTGTTTTTTGACAACAGATGGCTTAGATGCATGAAGTGCTTCCATGAACTTGTTTAAGTTTTCTAGAAGCTTAGAATTATCAAAATCAGTTTTTCCAATGATTTGGTGAACATTACCAGTATTATCATTTTTGAAGTTGATTTTACCGCCAGCAATTTCTTTGATTGCTCCAGCAATATTTTCAGAAATTGTTCCTGTTTTTGGGTTAGGCATGATTCCGCGAGTTCCCAAGATTTTTGCGATCGCTGCTAATTTTGGCATCATAGCTGGTTCTGCAACTGCAACATCAAAGTCAGTTTTTTCTGTTTCTTTGATTTGCTTGATTAATTCTTCTCCACCAACAACTTCTGCTCCAGCAGCTTTTGCCTCTGCCTCTTTGCCTTCTGATACGAAAGCGGCAATTTTTTTGGTTTTACCAGTTCCATGAGGAAGAGTTACGGAACCGCGAATTGCTTGATCAGTTTTTTTGGCATCTATAGCAGTACGAACATGAAGCTCTATTGAGCCAACAAATTTAGTGGTAGCTGTTTTTTTTGCTAATTCGATAGCTTCTTCTGCAGTATAAACTTTATTTTTATCTACTTGTTCTAAATTGCTTTTAGCGCGTTTAGAAAATTTTCTCATATAAATTCCTTTCGTGGTAATCGTCCTGCTTTTTACATACGGACTCCCACAATTTAATTATTCTATAAAATTGAAACTTTTTACTACGCTTCTTTACGAGCTAGCTTCCAGTGGTAAAAGAATACTGGAGCTGCCACAATGATCATGGCTAAGGCCTGAGAAGCATCACGTTGCTTTTGAGCAGCGCGATCATTTTTTACTCGCTGTTCTTCTTTCTTATCAAAATCTGGATCCATACAAGCAGGTTCTACTTTTTTAGATACTTCATCGATAGCTCCGCAATTTATATGCATAGGTGCGGAATAATAATTATTATCCGCTTTAGTGAAGACCCAGGTCTTCAAAGCCATATTGATTAACATTATCCCAGCAATTACTAGGATTACTAGAGAAATCAGTGACACCATGTAGAGGTATACGATTTTTATTCTTGATGATAATTCCATTTTTTTTGGTCGATTTAACTCGACGATTAATTTTATTTAATCTTTAATATCAATACCCATACTTCGAGCTGTGCCGCGAATAATTTTTTCTGCTGCTTTCAGATCTACCGCGTTAAGGTCTGGCATTTTGGTTTCTGCAATTTCTTGGAGTTGTGCAGTAGTAATTTTCCCTACTTTTGTAGTTAAGGGATTGCTAGAACCTTTTGCTAGTCCAGCAGCTTTACGGATTAGTACTGACGCCGGAGGGGTTTTTAAAATAAAAGTAAAAGAACGATCTTCATAAATGGTCATTTCCACTGGGATGATTGTATCTCCCATTGGAGCAGTTTGATCGTTGAATTGCTTTGTGAAGTCCGCAATATTAATACCATGGGGTCCAAGTGCGGTACCTACTGGTGGGGCTGGAGTTGCTTTTCCTGCAGGAAGTTGCAACTTCACCATTGATTTAATTTTTTTTGCCATTTTAGTAGTAATCCTTTCTATAGACGAGACTGCGAACGTATTCGCTAGCCAACTACTTATTAATTAATGAGTTGAATAAATAAATTTAAACTTTTTTGATTTGTAAGAAATCTAGTTCGACAGGGGTTTCGCGGCCAAAGATAGTTACCATAACTTTTACTTTACCTTTTGCTTGGTCAAGTTCTCCTATTTTACCTTCATAATCCTTAAATGGACCATCTACAATTTGAACTAATTCTCCTATTTCAAAGTCAACTTTGAATTTTGGTTCGTCTGCACCCATGCGCTTCTGTAAATAACTCCATTCTTCTTGAGCTACAGGGGTTGGGATAGTTCCTGATCCTACGAATCCGGTTACATTAGGTGTGTTACGTACAACATACCAGGAGTCGTCGGTAACTATCATATTAACCAATACATATCCTGGAAAAATCTTTTCTTCAAAGGTGGTTCTTTTACCATCCTTGATTTTAATCTTTTTTTCTTTGGGAACAATGGCATCAAAAATTTTATCTTGCATGTTTAAATTTTCGATACGCTGTTTTAAGTTGATAGCAACACTGTCTTCGTACCCACTATAAGTGTGTAAGACGTACCAGTGTTGTTCTCCGGTAACTTGTTGTTTTGACATATTATTTGATTAGGGCTTCGAACCCTTTTAATAGACCAAAGTCAGCAGCGCCTAAGATGGCAGCTAGGACTAAAGAAAAAACAATTACAGTGAGAGTATAGCGAATAGCATCTTGACGGGATGGCCAAATTACCTTGGAGACTTCGCTTCTCACGTCACGGAAATATTGAAAGATTTTTGACATATTTTCTCTTAATTAAGCCAAATATTTGGATATATAAAGGCTTTTTTAAAACCCTTTGCAGGGCTTTTCTGTATTATACTATACTGTTTACAAATCAGTCAATATACTTGACAAATATGCATAAATTTGTTATAATTTCTATAAAATAAATTATAGAATTTTAATGGAGGTTTTATTTAATAGTATGTTTGAACTTGGTATTTACAATTAATTACTTAAATAATAAAAACCGGAAGTAAATTTACTTCCGGTTGTTTTTTTAAACGATCTAGGTTTGGGTTAATTGTTATTTTCTTTGTTATCATAAATAACGTCATCCCAAACCGGTTCTTCATCTGCATCATGTGGATAATCTTCTCCTAAATTAATGGTCCCCATATCAATAACTTCAACAATCATTCCAGTCATGTCTTGTATTACTTCTTTTAAATTTTCAGCGTATTCTTCTGGTGAAATTTGTTTAGGACTAACCACTTTCCATCCTTGTCTTAGCGAATAATTATTTCCACATCTCCACCCTACTATGTCACTAGTCAGTATCATCAAAGTCGATTGAAGCCAACTTAGCTTGTATTCAATTTCTATAAGATTATGATTAAGGTGATGAAGGATTGACTCTAAGTTTAAAGGTCGTTCTTCCAAAATAGTTTTCACTTTTTCGTATATGGAATAACGATGTTGAACATATCTTTCTCTTACTACCTGAATCTTTTTGATCTCAATACTAGCTTCTTCTAACTCTAGATTTTCGGTTTTTTGATCAAAAGGTTTCATTGCCATTTCGCATAATGTTATTTCTTCTTCCGTTACATTTTTGACCTCGTCCATTATTTGTAATTTTTCCCATGGATAGTTGGCTTTGTCTCTAACATTACGATTGTTTATACCATCTTTATTGCTTTGATCGTTTATCATATTAAAACCTCCTAAGTTTTTTCTAACGCTATAGGATAACACCCTTTTAATGGATAGTCAAAGAATTTAAAACAAAGCTCATTTTCTTTTAGAAATGAGCTTTGTTTTTATACACCATCTTTAGATGTCTAGGTTTTTAACGCTTTTAGCGTGGGTGGTAATAAAACGCTTGCGAGGTGGAACTTCGTCTCCCATTAAGGTTTCGAAAACTTCACTAATCTTTTCCGCATCTTCGATTTCAACTTTAAGCATAACGCGGTTTTCTGGATCCATTGTTGTATCCCATAACTGCTCAGCATTCATTTCTCCCAATCCTTTATAGCGCTGGATGTTATATTTTACTCCGCCTTTACTTCCTTGTTCTACTGCTTCACTACCGTCTTCTGGTTCTTCTAAATCAGGATTTTCAGTAGAAGATTCTTCGTTTTCTGTTTTCTGCTTTTTAGTAGTTTTTTTGGCAGCACTTGGGGTTCCGCGCTTTGCTTCTGCTTCTTTAATTAAATCATCCAAGATTTCATCACGTTCGTTGTCAGAAAAAGCATATTGGAAATTCTTTCCAACCTGAACTCTAAAGAGTGGTGGTTGGGCAATGTATAAATGACCGTCTCGAATAATTTCTGGGAAGTATCTATAAAACAAAGTTAGTAGAAGGGTTCTGATATGGGCACCGTCTACATCGGCATCGGTCATGATAATGATTCTATGATAACGAAGTTTGGCAATATCAAATAAATCCCCTACTCCCGTACCAAATGCAATTACTAAGTTTTTGATTTCTTGACTAGAAAGCATCCGATCGAGTCGAGCACGTTCTACATTCAATATCTTTCCTCTTAGTGGTAAGATGGCTTGGAATCTACGATTGCGCCCTTGTTTAGCTGATCCACCAGCAGAGTCTCCCTCTACAATGTATAGTTCGCATTTAGTTGGATCACTTTCGCTACAGTCTGCAAGTTTACCAGGTAAAGCTAATCCTTCTAAGACTCCTTTACGAATTACACTATCGCGAGCAGCTCGTGCTGCAAGACGAGCTCTAGCCGCAAGAATTGCTTTTTCAATAATTTTATTAGCATCACTAGGGTGTTCTTCTAAGTAGATTTCTAGTTCTTGAGCTAATACTGCTTCTACTGCAGTACGAACTTCTGGATTACCAAGCTTCCCTTTAGTCTGACCTTCGAATTGGGGATTAGGAAGCTTTACCGAAATAATTGCAGTTAATCCTTCACGAAGATCTTCTCCTGTAAGTTTGGCGCTATCTTTGACAATGTTATTTTTAACAGCATAGTTATTGATACACCTTGTTAATGCAGTTCTGAATCCAGTTACATGCATACCGCCTTCAATATTAAATTCGTTATTGGCATAAGCCAATACAACCTCATCAAAGTCATCAGTGTACTGAATTGCTAATTCTACCATGATATCACCTTCATACATTTTGTTGATGTAAACTGGGTTGTGGCGAGTTTTTTTGTTGCGATTAAGTTGCTTGATATAACTAATAACTCCACCTTCAAAATAATATTGATATGTTAAACCAACTCGCTCATCACTGATAATGAAGTGAAGTCCTTTGGTTAAGTAGGCTTGGCTGCGTAAGTGTTCTAAAACAGTTTTAAATTTAAATGTTGTGGTTTCAAAAATTGAACCATCCGGGTAAAAAGTAATAGAGGTTCCAGTTTGGCGAGGGTCTTTTTTATCAATTTTTCCAACTTCTTTAACCTTGCCTTGAGGGATTCCAATTTTATATTTTTGTTCGTAAATTTTTCCATCGCGGCGAACTTGTGCAGACATATTTGTAGACAAGGCATTGACAACCGCTGCTCCTACACCATGAAGACCACCGGATACTTTATAACCAGAGGCATCGCCACCAAATTTACCACCAGCATGAAGAACTGTAAGCACGGTTTCTAGGGCAGATTTTTTTGTAGTTTTGTGTACATCGATTGGAATACCACGACCATTATCATGAACTGTTATACCACCATCTGCTTGAATCACTACTTCGATTTTATCTGCATGTCCGGCCATTGCTTCGTCTACAGAGTTATCAACGATTTCCCAAATTAAATGATGTAAACCAGTTTCGGAGGTAGAACCGATGTACATTCCGGGACGTTTTCGAACCGGGTCTAGTCCTTCTAAAACATTGATTTTTTCTGATGAATAACTAGCTGATTTTGCTTTCTTTGCTTCGTAGTCTTTTTCTTTGGACATAGGTACAAAAATTAGTATAATCGCTTTAATTTAAGCGGTTTTTTACTGTTAAATAGTACTTAAATTATATCATAATTGACTAGAGTTTTCCACAATTTAGATATATAAAAACCCGCTAATTCTAGGGGGTTTTTAGGGTATTTAAAGTCTATTTATCGAAGCTCTGCATTAAATTGTTTGGCAGTTTGGCTATATACTTCTTCTTGAATAGGATCGACTTCGCTAGATTCTAGGGTTCGTTCTGTGCTTCTGTAAGTAATACGGTATGTATAGCTAATTTTATCTCCACCAAATTTGTCCGCATTCTCGTATTTATCTAACAGTTCAACTTCTTCTACTAAATCTCCACCAATATCTCTAATTAAATCAAAATAATCATTTGGTTCAAAAGTTTTTTCAACAATAAAAGAAATATCTCTGACAATTGGCGGGTATTTACTTACTTCAACGAATTTTTGTCCAAACTTTAATTGTTTGGTAACTCGTGGGTCTTTGCTCCATAGTAAGCGAATATCTGGTAGTTCCATGTTTACAATTGCTAGTCTCTCTAGTCCAAAACCAAAAGCCCAGCCGTGATAACCTTCTAATTCAAAATTTGACAATACGCTTTTTCTGGCCATTCCACTACCAAGCATCTCTACCCATTTGCCATTAATATCAACTTCCATTTCGTAACTCGGATCAGTATATGGGAACTGGTGGTCATAAAATCGAAAATTAACATTTTCACCGAAAATACTCTTCGCTACTTCTGTTAAAGTATTTTTTAAATCATCTGGAGTAATTGTTTTTTCAGCAGTATCAGGGGTTAACAATAAACCTCCAAATTGGTGAAAAACATTCATGTGAGTACGATCAATTTCATCTTTACGATAAACCTTACCATAACAAATCACACCCAATGTTTCTTTGTTTTCTATCCGTTTTTTAATATCCGGATGTGTTAAATAGTAGTACCAAAATACTGTATCATGCGGTCTTAAGACATGGTTATCATCAACATAGTACGAGTCAGATTTACTGCGAGCCGGATGTCCTGGGGGCATGTTGAACATGTCAAACATTACATCTGTTGGAACAATTTCTGGAATAATTATTTCATCAAAATCTTTTAAATTACTAATAGCTTTGGCTCTTTCAACAATTTCTTTTAGCGGACTACCTTCGGTACGGGATAAATCAGGCATGTTTAAATATCGCTTGATTCGCTCCGCTTCCGCATCAGTACGGTTTTGTAATTCTGCTTTTAAGTCTTGTTCTTCTTGAGAATGGATAATTATTTTACTCATTATTTTAGGGTTGTTTTAGGCTACTATTTTACCAAGTTCGGTGTTACTAGGCAAGATCATTATTTCCGGTTTATCTCCCGGTTTATTACTGAGTCCTAATTCAAATTCCGCACATATCATACCCTGGCTTTCGACGCCGCGAATTTTAGCTATTCCTAGTATGAATGATTCATGTTCTTCTGAATGAATGTTGTGAGTAATTTTAGCTCCTGGAAGGGCCAAGGCCACTATATCCCCTTCGTTAAAGTTAAAAGCTCCACAAACTACTGGTTCAATGGTTTTTGTGCCATCAGTTAAACTGATAACGCGGAGACGATCCGCGTTAGGGTGTTTTTCAATTTTAATAACTTTAGCTGATATTATAAGAGGTTTTGAGTCAGAGTTTTCGGCTCTTGATCTGAAAATATTTTTAAGAAATGAAAACATATTTAGTAATTCCTACATTCATCTTGGTTGCACAAATATCCTGTTGTTCCTGTAGATGGGTTTTGCAAAATAGCTTTAATGGTAAAGGTATCAAAGGTTGCTCCTACTTGATATATGTAATCTAATTTTGTAACTGGGTCAGTTGGCATTTGAGTTATGTATCGCGGGATTAAAGAAGATTTATATTTATCAGCTGGAGGGAATACGAATTCTTGAGTACTGTTTGGATCTAGTTGGGTACTAGAATATACAAGCAATGCCTGACGGATATTTTCTAAATCAAGTTTGCGTTGGTCATCAGAAGCTTTACTGTTATCTTTTGTAGAATTCGCTTGGGCATCCTTGGCAAAGTATTTAATAAGTTGATTTTGGGTTTCACTGTAATAAGTAAGCACAAAATCGGCATTATTGCTGGTCGCGTTGTATCCATAGATATAAGGCTCGCGGGCAATTGGGTCATTGTAATTGGTGGCTACTGTGTTGTAAGTTTTAATCATATCAGCCATAACTACAAAATCATCAGTGGGTGGATAACTCTTCTTCTCTGCTTGATATTTAAGGAGCGCTGATCCAATTTTTTTTATAGTTGCTTGACGCTGACTATCTCTATCTAATTTTGCTTGAGGGGAGACATCTAGATCAGCTGGCAAAGCTGGTAAGCTAGGGTCGGTAAATTCGTATAACTGAAATGATAATGCACCTAAAGTAGTTAGGGTGGGTTGGTGTAGCCCGTACTGCTTAATGGTTGTTTTGATGGTGGTTAGTCTTTCGTTTGTGTAAGGTTCATTTGTCTGAACATCATAGCCTCCTCGAATGAAATCTGAATCTCTGTATTCTCCCTCTCGGAAGGTTTTTGAAAGAAGTGGATCACTATTAAAAATTAAAGATTCATCTCCATCAGCTATGCCGTCGCTGTCGCTATCATTATTATTGGGATCTGTTCCAGTATCATACTCTGCTTTGTTGTCTAGGCCATCTCTGTCTGGATCTGATTTATCTCCACAGGTAACTAATTCTGTACAGGTTTCTGCTCCAAAGTATCTTTGTAGCCATTCACCGGGAGTGGTGACTTCCGGATTCGTTGGTTGTTCTGTCATGTTTTCATTACTGACAATTTCATCAGGCGTTGAAGATTTTTTATTAAAAACATAAAAAGCACTAATCGTAGCAATAATTAAAATAATAGCAACTCCAGCAATAATCAGAAGCTTTTTTTTAATACTCATTCCACTGTTTGGAATAGAGATTTCATTACTATTTTTTGTCGTAGAAGTTGCGCTTGGAGAAACCGAACTAGTTGGTGGTGTAACTGGTCGGGATTTTATGCCACCACTGGTTATTTCGGGCATAACATTATAAAAAGGTTGTGTATCGGATTGATTTGCCATTTGATTTTAGTTTGTAGTAAGAAAAGATTCTATTGCGATTAAAAATAATATAAGAGTTAATCCTACCCACCAGAATAATAGATTAATAGCTTCTAAGAATATTAAGCTTGTAACTAGTATTCCTATAATAATTGCTTGTCTTAAGCTGACCAAGAATATTTCAGAGTAAATCCCTGGAAAGAATCGTCGTCTGATTATTAAATTTATAATTGCGAAGATTCCTGTAGTGAATAGAAACAAAGTAATATAGAATATTAGATGTCCCAAGAATCCGGCCTGGTATGGGTCTGTATAGATAAGAATGAATACAAAACCTGTGATAGCTACCAAGCTACCAATAATAAGCGGAATTAAATATTGCTTGGTTGTTTGGTGCATAGCAATTATTTTTATTATACCATAAATATAATATTTTAAATAATTTTACAAATAAAAAAAGACCTAAACCATAGGTCTTATATTGGTGTTATTTTTGTCATTAATCTATTGATTTCTCCACTCTGAATCACGATTAAAGTCATCTTCTAATCTTTCGTTGTCGTACTCATCGAATTGCCCGGTAATAATTTCTATAATAACTAATGGTTCGGTGCCTTTGAGGTTGTCTAAACGGTGTTTATCAGTGATGTTTATTTGAACTGACTCCCCTTCTTTTATAGGGATTGCCTCATCGTTAATAACTGCAAATCCGGATCCGCTAATTACAAACCAATGCTCATGTCTTAGCTGGTGTCGCTGGTAAGACAATCGTTTGCCAGGATGGACTTCTAATCTTTTAATAATCACATCTCCAGAGTCGTCTTCCTTATTTTTTAACTCAGAGAGAATTGTAAAATTTCCCCATGGCCTATCTTCGTAGTTTTTTGCATTTTTTGCCATGCTACTTTTGCTTAAAAATTAATTTTCTAATTTCGGAGTATATACTTTGACGTAATTCTTTGTTAGTTAAAAACTTATACAAATAAGGAGAGATTGAAAGAAAGATAATAAAGGCTACTCCAGGAATTATGTATGTTTCTATATTAGAAATCTTTTGTCCTAAGAAATAACCGATTAATGTTAATCCACCAGTCCATAGAGCGCTGCCAAAAATACTGAATAGAAAAAATGTTGAATACTTCATCTTTCCTACTCCTGCTAGGGTTGGAGCAAAAGTTCTAACAATTGGAATAAATCTAGCCAAAACTAAAGTTTTTGGACCGTGTTTTTCGAAAAAAACTTGTGATTTTTCCAAATGTGACTTTTTAAAGAATAATGATTCTTGCTTGGTAAAAATTTTTGGTCCTAGTTTTTTGCCAATATAATATCCGGTATTATCCCCGATCAAAACTCCAAAAAACATAACTAAAATCAAAGGGGTTATATCTAAAAACCCTTGAGATGCCAAAATTCCCGCTGTGAATAACAGGCTATCTCCTGGGAAAATAAACCCAAACAACAAACCAGTTTCGGCAAAAAGTATTCCAAAAATTCCTAAATATCCGGCTGTTTTTACTAATGTGACTAAATCAAACATATGTTAATTATAGCAGATCAGAATAATCACAATTATGTTGTTTATTTTTTTTATGGAGATCACTGAATAAGTCGTAATTTACTGCTTCTCGAATTTCTTCGATTGTATTAAGTAGTTTGCTTTTTAATTCGCTGATTTGATCAGTGCTCGCAAGTGGAGTTTGCGAAAATTGATTAGGATGAAGATACCAGTACTCCAAAGATGACACTGGTTGGTGGAAAAATTCTTCTGCCGCCCATTGGTATATGCGCAATTGGTCTAAATCATTGCTAGCAGGTTTTTTGGGTACTTTTTCTGAAGTTTTATAATCTATAATTTTCAAGCCAGCTTCTGTAAAATCAGCCCTATCAATTTTTCCATTAAATTGATATTGGTTATCGTTGCCTAGCTTCATTGTAAATGGCTGCTCTATCAATAATGGATTTGGTGGATTATCTAAAGTATATTGATAAAAAGATTTTAATATTTCTTTACCTCTGGCCCGGTATTCTTCTTTTTGCTTTTTATTTTGATACCAGTCATCAATCCATTCGGTCTCGTAAAGATCAAATAATATTTTTTCCGCAGGTAATTCTATTTTTGGATTTTTACTGAACAGGTCTTGTTGTTGGCTTAATAGTTTTTGTTGGTATTGTTCCATGTATCTTTGTAAGACACAGTGGATCGTAGATCCAAAGCTTAAATGGTGATTCCCGGGCATCGGAAGTCTTAAATAATATCTATACTTGTAATCTAATGGGCATTGCAAAAACTGACTGATTTGACTGAAAGAAAAATGAGTAGGAAGATCTTTATAAACTTCTTTTTTAGATTTACTTTTAGGTTTGGTAAAAACAACCTTACCTGTTGCTTTTTGAGCTGTTTCGGTTGGTACTAAATTTGTTTCGGATAAAAACAGAGAAGGCTTTTTTTCTTTTGCTCCGCCATAATCTTTGCCCCAAGACAAATATAAGTGAGTTTTGGCTCGAGTTACGGCAACATAAAATAAGCGACGCTCTTCTTGTAAATGAAAGTCTCCTTCTGGGAGTATGTCTTTTATTAAAGCTTCTGGTAATTCGATTGAATCTCTTTTTGCTCTAGTCGGAAAACGTTGGTCAACCATGTTAATTATAAATACAAACTTAAACTCTAAGCCTTTAGAACTGTGCACAGTCATTACTTTTAAGCTTTCTGGGCCGCTATCGGGGTCAAATTTGAGCGCACCTTCTTCCCCAGCTTTTAATTCCAAATTGAGTTGCTCTAAAAAACCTCTCATTGTACGATCTGATTCTGTTTGGCAATACGTCTCAATCTTTTTATAAAATTGTTCTAAGAGTTCTCTATTTTGAGCATTTTCCAGAGTGTCTTCCATTAACAAAAGATCAATCTCTAAATCATTGATGATTTGTACAAAAAGTTCTACTGCAGATTTTTCAGTAGTTAACTTTGTATGTGTATTTAAAAATCCTAGAAGATTTTTGATGTTAGTAATAGATTCCGGGTCTAGCTGTTTTAAAGCTTCTTCATCTTGCATTGCTTCAAATAAAGAAACCGTGCGTCGATTAGTAAATTGAGTTAAATGTGCTACATCAATGCTTTTTATTTGAAACTTTGGAAAATTAAGAACCCGATATAAGCTACTGGATTCGTGATAGTTATCTAGTAATTTGAGATAATTAATTAAATCCGCTATCAGGGGTTTGCGATATAATCCACGGTTGGCTACAAAACTGTACGGCACCCCTTTGCTATCAAGTAGTGGTATGATTTCTGCCGCCGCAGCATTAGCTCGGGTAAGTATTGCAAAATCATTCCAAGTAGATTCTGGAAACTGCTCCTTAATTTTGATGGCTTCATCTACAACCAAATTTAATTCTTC
>CAYRJC010000031.1:0-6815 GCA_964424635.1 uncultured Candidatus Saccharibacteria bacterium
CATAGCAGCAAAATTAGGATTACCCATAAAACTTGGAACCAAAGAACGAACCGGAGCATTCAATCCTTCATAAAATCCAACTCCAAAAAACTGCAATACAGCCCACGAACTTACAATCCCCCCTAATATTAACCAAGTTTTAAGTAAAACTAATAACTTAGGTTTTTCCAAAGAACTAAATAACAATACAGTAACTAACCATAAAGAAAAAAACCAAATGGAGCTAGTCATTCGTATGTTAACCCCCACAAGGCTATTGATATGATCAATAGAAAAAATAGTTGCCACCAAACTCCACAACCACAAAAAACCCATAACGATTACAACTGGTTTGGGAGCAGTTGATAGTAAACGGTTACCCTTAATAAAAAAAATCAAACTCAAGCCAAGTAAAATTGACCAAGCCATAATTCTTGGACTATCAATTGGTTCAGAAAATCCTTGCACTGTTAGCAAGGATCCAACACATAATAATAACAACAAAAAACCAAACACCTTATCTTCAGAATAAGGAATACGAAACCGAGATAATATTGACATATAGAAATTGTATACCAAAATAAAAAAGCAGTCGAATTCTCGACTGCTTAATTATTGATGTTATTGAATACCAGCTGGGGAAGCGGTGTGAATACCTGTTCCCAAACCACCTGTAGTCGCACCTAGACAGAAGATTAAAGTGTATGAAGAATATCCACCACCTGTAACCGCTGAACCTGCAGTTGCATAACCATAGGTATTTTGAGTAGAAGCACAGCTACCATCTTGAGGTGTTGGAGCTGCTACAGTAGCACCCATGTAAGTCGTAACTAAACCGCCAAGAGTAGTTGGATAAGCATTATTATCATTGTAATAAAGCTCTAAAGCACTAGTCATTTGACGAACATCAGCAATACGCTTAGCATCACGAGACTTAGAACGCGCAGAGTTTAACGCGAGTAAGACTACAGAAGCCAACAAACCAATGATAGCAATTACCACCAAAAGTTCGATTAAAGTAAAACCTTTTTGTTGATTTTGTTTCATCTTATTCACCCCCATTCTCCTTGGATTTAAGAAGTCACAGCTCCTCCAACTGATCATCTACATTAAAATTAACTAATTTAATTATACCATACCGACTTACAATGCAAGTCGAATTATCAACAGTTAGCTTTTTAAAAAATTAAGTTACTGAACTTGCTAAATTATAAATTGGCATTAACACACCTGCTACCAACAAACCAACTCCCACACCAAGAATTACCATTATTATAGGCTCTAATAAACTAGACAAAGTGCTGATTTGTGAATCAACTTCTTTTTCAAAAAACACAGCAAGCTTCAATAAAATATTATCTAATTCAGCTGTTTGCTCACCGACTCTGACCATTTGAGTAACTAACGGAGGAAACTCTTGGTACTTAGCTAAAGAATCACTAATACTTTTTCCATTAGTAACTTGTTCAGCTGTATCTAATAAGATATCTCTGTAAATTTTATTATTAATTACTTCACTAATAATTTTTAAAGCTTGGATAATTGGAATACCACCAGAGACTAATGTCGATAAATTACGAGCAAAACGAGCCATATAAATCTTTTTCATCAAAGGCCCAATCAAAGGAAACTTGATTTTGATTTTATCCCAGAAATATCTACCAGCGTCAGTATATATATAAAATCGCAACCCAATTATAATCCCAAAGAATACCAATAATACTAACCACCAATAGATCTCAAAAAAATCTGTAAAACTAATCAATCCTCTAGAAATAGCTGGCAGGTTAGCTCCTTGTTCTTTAAGAACTCCAACTAAACTTGGCAGAACAAATTTAAACATCAACACCCCTACAATCAACAAAGCTGACAGAACAAAACTTGGATATGTAAGAGCAGCTTTAATTTTGGAACGGAGTTCGTAATCTTTTTCTAATTGATCTGCCAAATAAGAAAGACTTTCAGAAACTGTTCCTGCTGCTTCCCCAGAGCGAACCAAACTAACATAAACATTTCCAAATACTTCTGGGTTACGAGCCATTGCCAGAGACAAACTCTGCCCACTCTCTATATCTGCTATCAAATTACGAACTACGATTACAAGACCCTTGCTACCTACTTGATTTTCCAAAATTCTCAAAGATTGCAAAATAGGAACACGTGCAGCTACTAAAGTAGAAAGCTGACGAGAAAATATAACCAAGTCTTTATAATTAACTCGATTAATTAATTCTTCTATTTTACTTAAAAAACTTTCTTTAACTACCTGAAGGTTGATAATAATTAAGCCATTATTTGCCAACAGCTGTTCTGCCTTTGTAACATTCGCAGCAACCACGAATCCTTTTTTAAGTTCTCCTTTTTGATCTCGGGCTTGATATGTAAATTTCATAGTTTATCCCAATAAAGACATGAAATAATCTTTATCTAAAATATAATTCTCTGCAATGCTTCTTTCTACTAATCCTTGTTGAACCAATTGTGCCAAGGCTTTATCCAAAGGAATCATACCTTCTTCCATATTAGTATGGATAATATTAGAAATTTCGTAAATTTTATTATCTCGAATTACATTGCGGATAGCATGGTTCACCACCAAAATCTCTGTCGCTGGAACCCGGCCGCCGCCAACTTTTGGCAATAGCCTCAAACTTGCAACTCCAATTAAAGTATTAGCAAGCTGAGCTCTTATCTGAGACTGCTGATCACCAGGAAAAACATCCACGATACGATCTATACTCTGAGCAGCATCGTTGGTGTGCATAGTAGCAAAAATCAAATGTCCAGTTTCAGCCAAAGTAAGAGTAGCGGAGATTGATTCAAGATCGCGCATTTCTCCAACCAACACTACGTTTATATCTTCACGCAAAGCTGCTTTCAAAGCTTGATCAAAACCAGGAGTGTCTTCTCCCACCTCACGTTGAGAAATAAAAGACTGCTTGTGAGTAAATAAAAACTCTACTGGATCTTCGATTGTTAAAATATGCTCTGAGCGGGTGTTGTTAATTTCATTAATCATCGCTGCTAGAGCAGTAGATTTTCCATGACCAGTTGGACCAACTACCAAAACCAAACCTTGTTTGTTTTCAGTAAACTTTTTTAGCATCGGAGGAAGATTTAAATCCTCTAAACTCCGAATATGTGTTGGAATAAGACGAAATGCCGCATTCCAAACACCCTGAGCTTTGTAAACATTACAACGAAAACGAGCATTATCTTTGTAAGAGTAAGAAAAATCCAGCTGCATCTGCTCTCCTAAGTTCTTTTTTTGCACATCAGTTAACATAACACCAACCAAATCAGAAATGGCATCAGCGCTTAAAATTTGGTAATCTTCCAAACGATAAACTTGGCTATCAATACGCAAAATAGGAGGTTCTCCTACCTGCAAATGAAGATCAGAAGCGTTTCTTTCTAAAGTTATAGCTAGTAATTTATCTAACTCTAATTCACTGGCTTTGTACATATGTTTGTTTTTATTTCGATATAATAATCTGCTCTAAGGCCACAAGTAAGTCACGAGGTTGTGACAAATCTCTATTGATGTGAAGCCTTGCTCCTGACTTCATAATAGCATCAATTTCCATTTCTTGCATGGTTTTAGCCATTGTAATCAATGGTAATTCGGGGTTTTGAGCGATAAAGTTTTTTAATAATCGCAACTCTGCCGGAAAAGTTTCTAGGCTAGGACTGAATACAACTATATCTACGGGAACAACTACAACTTGAGTCGACAATTCTGGCAAACTACTATAACCAATCACATTCAAATTAGCTTGTTTTAATTTTTGAGTATAAAAACTTAAATTTTGATTATTACCATCAACTAAACCGATTGTTGTGCCAACCAAATTATAAAACGGCTGGCTTCTTAGTGAATATTGTTTTGTAATTATTGTATCCATATTATTCTGTGGTAACGCGAGCAATTTCTTCCATGGTTGTTTCGCCGCGAAGTACTTTTAATATTCCATCTTGCTTCATTGTAATCATTCCGAGCTTTGCAGCAGCCTCATAAATCTTATGGGATGGAACTTTTCCAAATAATATATCTTGAAGCTCTGTAAACATTGGCATTATTTCAAAAATACCCATTCGACCCTTATAACCAATATTTCCGCATTTATCACATCCAACCGCCTCCCAAGATTTCAAATTATTTACATCAATTCCTTCTAAGTATTCTTTTGGAACAACATTAATAGTGTTATCAATTTCCTTTTGAAGAACAGTACTAACTTTAATCTCTTTTTTACAATCATTACAAAGCTTTCTAATCAAACGCTGAGCCATAATCAAATTTACTGAGGCAGATAGCAAAAACTCTTCGATTCCCATATTAGTTAAACGGGGAATTGCCCCTACGGCATTATTAGTATGAAGTGTTGAAAATACCAAGTGACCAGTAAGAGCAGCATGCACACCGAGCTCTGCAGTTTCTTCATCACGGATTTCTCCTACCATTACAATATTAGGATCTTGGCGCAAAATACTACGCAAACCAGAAGCAAAAGTTAAACCAATCTCTGGCTTAATCTGTCTCTGGTTTACTCCTTCAATAAAATACTCATCAGGGTCCTCTAGAGTAACAATATTTACATCATTTGTATTACGAATAGTTAAAATAGAATATAAGGTAGTAGACTTTCCGCTTCCAGTTGGACCAGTAATTAAAAATACTCCATGAGTTTTTTGAATATTTTCATTAACCCATTTAAGTCCGCGACCCCTTAGCCCTAATTCTTCCAATGTTGGAACTTTAGAAGTTTTATCCAAAATACGCATTACAATTTTTTCGCCATACATCAAAGGCAAAGTAGAAACACGCAAGTCAACCGATTTCTTACCAATATCAACATGAAAACGTCCATCTTGAGGAAGACGTTGTTCGTCAATTTTCAAATTAGACAAAATTTTTATACGGGAAACAATTGCTGATAATACATTTTTTGGCAAACGAAGACTAGTATGCAAAATACCATCGATACGGTAACGAACTCTGACGTCATTTTCCGAAGGTTCAATATGAATATCAGAAGCATTCGCATCAATAGCATTGGACAATACTACATCTACGATTTTTATAATAGGTTCTTCTTCAGTGACGGCTTGAACAGCTTCTTCTCTTATTATTTTTTGATTAGCCGAGCTAGACTGATCAGTTTCCTCTTTAGTAGCAATATCTTCCAAAGCTTTTCCGACAACAGTTTTTAAATTACTTTCTGCTCCAGCTAATAATGATTCGATACTAGATTTGGAAGATACATATACACGAATTTGAAAATTATTCTTTTGACCCAAAAACTCCAAAGCTTCTAAAGCTTGAATATTACTTGGATCAACTAAAGCAATTTTCAAATCTCGGCCAGTTAGTTCGTAAGGAACCATTTTATAAAACAACCTGGATTCTTCTGGAATCAAAGCCAATACTTCGTCAGGAATTTTCACAGTCATCAAATCAACATATGGCAAGTTCAAAAATGCCGCTCTAGCTTTGGCGACATCTTCATCATCTAATATTTTTTCGCTAATCAAAAGTTCGACTACTTGCTCCAGATCAAGGTCATTACTTCCAGCAAACTTAGTTGCTTTGATATTAAGAAACTTATCTTGCTGTCTTTTATTCAAAAATCCATGATCGACTAAGAACTGTTCAAAAGTTCCTGATTGCGCAGTTTGTATATTTGGTTTTAAAATAGCCATATTAACAATTACGGAGCTAACGAAATACTATTTGCCCCTACTTCAGAAGAAACCACCTGAGGATAAGGGAACAAGCTTCGATTTGGATTAAAATCTTCTAATTTTTCAAAGTTAAGACTATTGCCTTGTGGCAAAACACTACTAGCACCAGAAGAACCAGAAGAAGATTTATTAGTTGCAGTTCGATTTTTAGAAGTAGTTTGAGCCTGGCGAGCCGGAGTTTTCTTGCTTAAAGCCATATAACCAAAAACCACAGATCCTGCCAAAGCTACCACTATTATTAAAATAAAAATAATTTTTTTCATGATTGTTTATTTTGGTTCAAATGCATAAGTCTTTAAATCAAGAGTAAACCTAGCTGCCCCGTCTCCACTGGTAACCTCTAAATTTTCTACATCAACAATTCGTCCAGATTTTTCTAAGATTTCTAAAAAGTTTTTGAATTGATCCACACTACCTGTAACCACCATAGTGACCTTTACTGTGACCAACCCGCGTTGTTTTCCGTAAGGATCATCAATAACACTCTTATTACCTGCAGCAATAGCATGATCTAAATCATCAACACTTATATCGGAAATACTCATTCCACTTGACTGGGCATAAGTTTCTAAAAGCAAAGCAATTTGAGTAGGACGATTAGATAAAGGAAGCGCTTCGTCTAAAAGTTTAATTTGAGCATCTGACGATTCTAACTTATCGATTAACTTATTTAATTCCTCTTGATCATTTTCTAAAGACGATTGCTGGCTTTGCACACTAGCCAATTCTGCTCGCTTAGTAGAAACTTGATTATATTTTGGACTTAAAATAAACCACCAAAAAATTACTATTGCTATTATCAAAAGCACAGCCTGAAACAATGGACTTTGTATCTGTTTGGATCTTGAATGTGGGTTTAAATCAGGAGTAGGCATATAAACTATTTATTTAAAAAACTAGGATTCAAAGTTAAGCGAAGCCTCATTGTAATTCCAGATAAGTCTCCGACTTGAGTTTTGGTCAAAGCCATAACCTTAACATTAGAAAATTCTTTATTATATTGAGGTAAATCAAAAACTTGTAAAAATTTTTCTGCTTCACTGTAAGAAGGAGTTGTAACTGTTAATTCTAATAGACCCTTACTATCTACC